>JASFUW010000487.1:0-4129 GCA_050050135.1 Phycisphaerae bacterium | reverse complement strand
AACAGGCGCGCATCGCTGAAACCGCCTTCGCGGGCAGCGGGTGCAGGTTGTGGCGTGGGGATGGCACGCCGCTCGGGCTGGGGCTCGGCGGGTCGGACGGAGCGTGCGACCTTCGCAGTTGGGGCACCTGCGGCTTCGGCTGCGGCTCGGCGAGCTGACCGAGCCCGGCTTCGTCCGCGGGTTCGCCGGCATCGTTATTCGAAGGAGCGTCGACTTAATCGGCGAATGGGTCGTCCGAGGGCGGAGGCGGAGGCGGAGGCGGGGGAGACGGGGGCGCCGCCTTCGGTTCGTGGGCAACGCCGGATGGTTCTTCACTGACACGGGGTTGGCTGGGCGATGCCGCGTCTGCCTTGGCTGCCGCATCGACCGGTTTGCCGGCCGCACGTTGCTTTCTGGCGGCGAGCTCCTCTTTGGCGCGGTCGAAGCACTCACGGCAAAAGTAGTGCCCCTTCTTGTCTTTCATGCGCGGACGGTCGGAGCAGTCCCTGCCGCAGATGCGACAGGTTTTTCCCGCTGACTCTTTGCGTGCCATCCGGTGTTCTCCCGGCCAATGCAGCGGCGCGACGGTTGGCGGCGAAGTTCGCGGGACTCCTTTTGTGCCGCGTGCGGCGGGGGCGACTTCGGTGCACCGCACGGGGGCTCGGGCCGCCGTCCGTCCGAGCCTGAATGCGTTGTTTACCACAATATCGGGTCCGGCTCCAGTCCGCGCGGGTGAAGGACCGCTGCGGGTGCCGCACGAAGTGATGACGGTCGTGCGGGTGGTAGCCTTACCCTCTTTGCCGCCCGTGAAACGCGGGAGGGAGCGGGCACGGTGCACCCATGTGCGACGGTTTTCCGCAGGGCGGTCAGGGGCCTACAATGTAGCTATGGACAACGGCGGGGCGATAGAAGAATCGGTGCGGGTCGCGGGACGATCGGTCTTTGACTTGACGCGGGACGGTTTGTGCGCATTGCTCGATGAGTGGAAACAGCCGGGGTATCGGGCTACGCAGATTCTCGAGTGGGTCTATCGGCGCGGTGCGCGGTCGTATGACGAAATGACCAACCTGCCGAAGGACGTGCGGTCGCGGCTCGGGGTCGAGGTGCCTCTGTTCAGGTCGAGCATCGTGCAGCGTAAGCGGTCGGGCGACGGGACGGTCAAGCTGCTGTTGTCTTGGCCCGACGCGACGACGAGTGAATGCGTGCTGATCCCCGAGGGCGAGAGGCAGACCGCGTGTATCTCGACGCAGGTCGGCTGTCCCGTCGGGTGTGTGTTTTGTGCGAGCGGTATGGGCGGGTTGGAGAAGTCGCTGTCAGGCGGGCAGATCGTGGAGCAGGCGATGCGCGTTCGGCAAGTCGCGGGCGAGTCGTCGCGGCTGTCGAACGTCGTGTTTATGGGGCTCGGCGAACCGCTCGCGAACTACGAGGCGACGGTGCAGGCCGTGCGAACCATCAACGCCGATTGGGGGATGGGCATCGGTGCCCGCAGAATCACGATCAGCACGATCGGATTGCCGAAGCAGATCCGGCGGTTGGCGGGGGAGGGGCTTCAGATCACACTGGCGATTTCACTGCACGCAGCGAACGACGAACTCCGCGGCGAGCTGATTCCCTGGGCGGGCAAGATTCCGATCGAGGCGGTCTTGGAGGCTGCGAACGAGTACTTTGAACGCACGGGCCGGGAGATCACCTTCGAGTATCTGCTGCTCGGCGGTGTCAACGACTCGGCATCGGACGCTCGGCAACTCGCGAAGCTCGTTCGTCGGGTCCGCAGCAACGTCAACCTGCTCGTTTATAACCCGGTTGCGGGTCTGCCGTACCACCGGCCTACGAACGACGGGGTGCGGGCGTTCCAGGAGGCACTGCGAGATGCGGGCGTGAACGCACATGTCCGAACGAGTCGCGGGCGGGACATCGACGCCGCGTGCGGACAACTCCGCCGTCGTCATGCCGAGTCAACGTCACCGGCGGTGACGGACCTCGATGTTCGAGGGATTCGAGGATGAGCGCCGACCGTGTCGGCATCTGTAGCTGGTGTCTCGATCGCGACAGCGTGGTCAATGCCATCGAGCGCGCACGTCGTGAGTTGGGCGTCGGGCTGATTCAACTCGGGTTCTTCACGGCGGAGTCGATCGAGCGGGCCGACGCGGACGCGATTCGTGGAGCCGCGGACGCAAACGAGGTGTCAGTAGTTGGCACCTTCGTCGGGTTCGACGGGGAGGATTATTCTTCCATCGAACGGATCGCTGAAACGGGGGGGTATACGCCGGATGAGTGCTATGCAGGTCGATTGGCGCTGACGCGCAGGGCAGCCGAACTGACCGCAACACTCGGTTGTCACTGCCTGGCCGTGCATCCCGCGACGATTCCACCCGACTTATCGTCGACGCCTTATCGCATGCTGGTCGGACGCGTGCGTGAGGTGGCGGACGTGGTGGCGGAGTATGACGTTCGTCTTCTGCTGGAGACGGGGCGAGAGCCGATTGACACGCTTCTGGCGTTGATAGGGCAGGTCGGGTGTGGAAACATCGGCGTGAACTTCGACGCGGGGAATTTCGTGGTTTATGGAACGGACGATCCGGTCAGCGCGGCGCGGAAAGCCGGGCGACTGATCGAGATTGTTCATTTGAAGGACGCTCTGCGATCGACGCGGCCGGGTGTCGACTATGGTCAGCCGGCTGCACTCGGTGTGGGCGATGCGCAGCTTCCGCGCGTGCTGAGCAAGCTCGCGAGGATGGGTTTCGCGGGGCCGATTCTGTTGGAGACGCGCGCGTCGCGTGACGATGCTCATGGTTTTGGCGGTGCGATCCGATATGTGCGGTCGATGCTGTCGTAAAGCGATCCGGGTCGAGCAGGTCGGGCGCCACCAACGTGTATGGCTTGACGGACCGTGGTGTAGATGCTGCAATAGTGCGACACGCGGGCCTGTAGCTCAGTGGTTAGAGCAGGCGACTCATAATCGCTTGGTCGGGGGTTCGAATCCCTCCAGGCCCATGGGCGGATCTGCCTGTGGCGGTGGGGCGGCGTTCAGGCGTTGGCGGTGGCGTAGGGGGTGGCGTTTCGGTGCCGGCGTTCGAATTCCTCGCGCGTGCACATGGTCCTGGTGTCGACGATCCGGTCGATCGCCAGGACGCCGTCGAGGTGGTCGATCTCGTGCTGAAGTAGTTCGGACAGGTCGCCATCAGCTTCAATCACATGCTGTTCACCGCTGAGGTCCCGGTACCGCACGGTGACCGTGCGGTGGCGCCGGACCCTGAAGAAAATGGTGAGGTAGCTGAGGCAGGCGTCCCAGACCTCGATCTCGTCGTCGCTTCGTTCGACGATCACGGGGTCGATCAACGGGCACGGCTCGCCGACGTTCAGGAACACCACGCGCTTCAGAACACCGATCTGTGGGGCGGCGATGCCGCGGCCGTACGTCGTCGTCTCGCGCCAATACGCCAGCGTGTCCTTGAGGTCGCCAATGAGCGCCGCAATCTCCGGGGCGGCGGGATCGTTCACAGGCGCAGAAATCTCCCGCAGCAGCGGGTTTCCGAGTTGAATGATCTGCCTAACAGGCATGTAAGCCGACCCTCGTGGAGCACGTCGTGAATGTTGCGCACTTCCTCGTGGACCCGGGGGCTGGCGTGGGTTCTGTTCGCTTCACAGCCTCCGTCCTGAGCACTTCGAGCTTCAAGCACCCTCCTCGGTCGCGGCTGTGTCTCTCGACTATTCGACGCCTTGCTCGGCGAGCCAGCGTTCGGCGTCGATGGAGGCTTTGCAACCCATCCCCGCGGCTGTTATAGCCTGGCGGAAGACGCTGTCGACACAGTCGCCTGCGGCGAAGACGCCCTCGACGCTGGTGGTCGACCGATAGGGGTCGGCCAGCTTGATGTATTTCTTGTCGTCGAGTTCGAGCTGACCTTCGAGGAAATCGGTCGCCGGCGTGTGGCCGATTGCGGCGAAGAAGCCGCCGACCTCGAGGGTCGACTCCTCGTCCGTCTTCGTGTCCTTGAGACGCACGCCGGTGATGAACTCGTCGCCGAGGATGTCGACCACGACCTTGTTCCACAGAATCTCGATCTTGGGGTTGTCGAGGGCCCGTTTGGCCATGATCTTGGAGGCGCGGAGCTCGTCGCGGCGGTGGATCATGCAGACCTTGGACGCGAAC
>JASFUW010000486.1:0-4132 GCA_050050135.1 Phycisphaerae bacterium | reverse complement strand
TTAGGGACATCCGGTACACATGACCCGCACAGAACTGAAACTGGTTGATTACAGAACCGTCGACGAGGCACTCACCGACCTGTGCAGCGGCCTGTGTCCCTCGGACGTCGCCTGTCATTTTTGTGAGCCCATCCCGGCGAAACAGATACCCGACCCCTTCGCAAACTTGCTCGTTCACCGCGACCACATGACCGCCAGACTCCGCGAACACCACGGACAGCCCATCGCCCTTCGCGTCCTCGACGAAGTCCACGAGGACCCCCTATATCGGCGCAAGATCGTTCTGACGCTCGGAGGCACCCCCCGCGTTGTCGAGTTCGGCGTCGTACGCATCGACTTCCGCTTCGCCCCGCCCGACGCCCGTAAAGCGATTCTCGAGCAGCGCGTTCCCCTCGGCGATGTGCTCATGCGCTGCACCGCCCTTCGCCAGATTCAACCCCGCTGGTACGTCAAGCTTTCGGCCCGCTGTCCCATCTTCGCCGAGTTCTGCGACGACGGCCTCGACCAGGTCTACGGCCGGATCGGAACGATCTACTGTGACGGCGAACCCGCCGTCGAGGTGCTCGAGGTCGTAACCACCGCCCGAACCGACGCACCGGATAACCCGAACAACCTTGGCATCGCATGACCGAACCGAACCTGCAACGTGACGAATACGAATGCATCGTGGTCGGCGGCGGGCCCGCCGGTGCCACCGTTGCGACCCTACTGGCCAAGGCGGGTCATCAAACGCTCGTCCTTGAGAAGGCGAGATTCCCGCGCCATCACATCGGCGAGTCGCTCATGCCGCAAACCTACTCGACCTTCCAGCGCCTGGGCATGATCGACAAGCTCGATGCCTCCAAGTTTCCCCGCAAGGAAAGTGTCCAGTTCGTGTCGGCGGACGGAGCCGAATCCACGCCCTACTACTTCACCGATCGCGACCCGAGCCCCTGGTCCGTCACCTGGCAGGTCCGCCGGGACACGTTCGACGAAATGATGCTCGAAAACGCCCGAGACGCGGGCGCCGAAATCCAACAGAACGTTCGTGTGTCGGAGGTGCTCTTCGATGGTGAGCGCGCGACCGGCGTCACGGCTCTCATCAACAGCGCCCCCCGCCGGATTTCCGCGAAAGTCGTCGTCGACGCATCCGGAACCACCGGGCTTCTCTCACGTCAACTGGGCATCCGCAAGCCCGAGCCCGCCCTGCGAAACGGCGCGATCTACGCTTATTACCAAGGCGCTCACCGTGACGAAGGTCGAAACGCCGGCGCCACCATCATCATCCACACCCCTAACCGCGAGGGTTGGTTCTGGGTGATCCCGCTTCCCGACGACGTGACCAGCATCGGCGTGGTCGCACCGCCGTCGCATTTGTTCACCGGCCGAGGTGATAACCCGCTTGCCACCTTCGAAGAGCTGGCCTCACTCTGCCCCGGCATCGCCCGACGAATCGAAGGCGCCAGGCGCATCAGCGACGCCTACGTGACCTCTGACTTCTCCTACCACGCCTCGCGCGTAGCCGGCGACGGCTGGGTCCTCGTCGGCGACGCTTTCGGCTTCCTCGACCCCATTTACTCTTCAGGCGTCTTCCTGGCTTTGAAAAGCGGAGAGTTGGCTGCCGACGCCATACACGACGCGCTATCCGCCGGCGACTGTTCTGCACCGCGGCTCGCCCGCTTCGGCCCCGAACTATCAGCCGGGATGCACCTCATTCGCCAGCTCGTATACGCCTTCTATGACCGTTCTTTCAGCTTCGGTAGGTTCTCGCGCGAATTCCCGGAATATCGGGATCACATCGTCCGACTCCTGATCGGCGACGTGTTCAACAACGAAGTCGGTCAGGTCTTCAACGCCATGCGCGATTGGGTCGATCTGCCCGAACCCATCGACCTCGATGGAACCTCACCAGAACCCGAAAACGCTCGGCGCCAAGACCAACCCACCTGAGGAGCACTCAGCATCATGAAGACTTTCGTCTACGCCGCGATCATCCTCCTCGCCCTCGCCCATCAAGACTGCTGGTGGTGGGACAATTCGGAGACCCTGGTATTCGGCTTCCTCCCGATCGGACTCGCCTACCACGCCGGAATATCCATCGCCGCCGCCATCCTCTGGGCTCTGGCTGTCAAGTACTGCTGGCCCGAGGCCGTCGACGTACTCGACAACCCCACGACCGACCCAGCCCTCACGCCAGGGGCGCGAAGATGACTTCCGTGCTGATCATCGCCGCATACCTGTCCCTGCTCCTGATTCTCGGCGTGGTCAGCAGCCGGTTTTTCCGCGGGACAGCCGCCGACTATTTCCTCGCCTCCCGCGGCATCGGCTCCTTCCTGCTTCTGATGTCACTCTTTGGCACCACCATGACCGCCTTCGCCTTGATCGGTTCCACCGGGGCCTCCTTCAAGGACGGCATCGGCGTCTACGGAAAAATGGCGTCCTCCTCCGGGATCGTCCATTCCGCCTGCTTCTTCCTGGTCGGCATCAGGTTGTGGTCCTTCGGAAAGCGATACGGCTACACCACCCAGATTCAATTCTTTCGCGATCGCTTCGAGTCCGACAAACTGGGGCTGATCCTGTTCCCCATCCTCGTCGGACTGGTGATCCCCTACCTGCTCATCGGCGTCATGGGCGCCGGCGCCACCATCGAGAAAGTCACCGCGGGCGCATTCCCCGACTTCTTTCCCGCCACCGGCGCCGGCCCCGGCGCGAGAGCAACCGGGGCAATTCCCTACTGGCTGGGCGCGGGAACGATTTGCGTCGTCGTACTGATCTACGTCTTTCTCGGCGGCGTGCGCGGAACCGCCTGGGCCAACGCGTTCCAGACCCTCGTGTTCATCGCCCTCGGAATCGTCACGTTCTCCGTCATCGCCGACCACCTCGGAGGCGCCCGCAACGCCACCGCCATGGTTCAAAAGCACAACCCCGAAAAACTCCGACGCACCGTCCGCACCGACGACCCTCTGACACGATACCACGGCGACCTCGCCGTCTACGAAAAACGCCTCGCCACCTGGGAAGCCAGCCCCGAAGACCAACGCGGAAGGCAGCCGAGCCCCCCCGTCCCGCCGCGCGGAATCACCAGATGGCAATTCCTGACCTATCTACTCATCCCCTTCAGCGTCGGAATGTTCCCCCATCTGTTCCAGCATTGGCTGACCGCAAAGTCCGCAAAGTCATTTCGACTCGCGGTCGTCGCGCATCCATTACTGATCATGATCGTGTGGGTCCCCTGTGTGCTGCTCGGCGTATGGGCGACCTCCGCAATCGTCGACGGCACCCCGATCATACCCTACGGCTTCGCGAGCCAGAACGCCGTACTCGGCAAACTGGTCGCCGAACTCACCGGCCCCGTACTCGGTGGCTTTTTGACCGCCGGGATTCTCGCTGCCATCATGTCCTCGCTCGACTCGCAGTTCCTCTGCATCGGCAGCATCTTCACCAACGACATCGTCGCCCACTACATCAGCCACGACACCCTCACCGACCGCCAGCGCGTCGTCTTCGGACGCATCTTCGTCGTCTTCATCGTCGTCGTGACCTATCTGCTCGCCCTCACACGTCCCGGTGGCGTCTTCACGCTCGGCGTCTGGTGTTTCAGTGGCTTCGCCAGCCTTTTCCCGTTAGTCTTCGCAGCCGTTTATTGGAAACGGGCGACCAAAGCCGGCGCCTACGCCTGCGTGCTGACCACCGCCGTCGTGTGGTGCTGGCTTTTCGCACGATCCGGTTACGGCGCGAACCGGGGCTTCTTGTTCCTAGGAATGATGCCGGTCGCGACGATCTTCGCCGCCTCGACCGTCGCACTCGTTCTCGTGTCGCTGGTAACGCCGCGACCGTCACCCGCAACCGTGCAGAAGTTCTTCCAAGTTCGACGTGCCGCCGCAAACACCGACCCCACACGCGGGCCGATTGAGGGTTAATCGATGGCCAGGGAATTCGTCATCACCAGGCGTGTGCAGTTCGCCGAGACCGACATGGCCAGCGTCTTGCACTTCGCCAATTTCTACCGCCTCATGGAGGAGGTCGAACACGCATTCTGGCGATCGTACGACCTTAGCGTCATGACCGAAGAAAACGGCCACGTGATTGGCTGGCCGCGCGTTTCGACCTCGTGCGACTATTTCCAACCCCTCCGTTTCGAGGAAGAGGTCGA
>JASFUW010000485.1:0-4138 GCA_050050135.1 Phycisphaerae bacterium | reverse complement strand
CAGACGGTCGACAAGGTCTTTAACGTAATCCCGAAGGTGCTCGGCGAGTACTCGGAGGAGCGCGTGAAAGCCGGCAAGAACCCGATCGCCAACGTCTGGCCCAACGTCGACGCCGGTTCCGGTGCGTTGCTCTACTACTACGGCCTGACCGAGTTCCCCTACTACACGGTGCTGTTCAGCGTGTCGCGTAGCATGGGCATGCTCTCGCAGCTCATTCTGAACCGCGCCCTCGGCACCGCGATCACCCGGCCGAAGTCCGTTTCGACCGAGTGGGTCAAGAAGAACGTCGGCTAGTCGTCGCTCGCCGACACTAGCCTGATTCCTGGAACAATGTAGCGCCACCCCTTGTGGGTGGCGCTCTTGTTTGGCGAGAGTTGGTCGGATCGGGCCGTCGCGCGAATCCCGATCATTGTGTGGATGGATGCCTATGCCGGCTCAGGGGCACTAGCTCGCGTGCCGGCGAAGTACCGCCGCCGGAAGTAGAATGCCACGTTCACCAGACTGATGAGCACCGGTACCTCGACTAGGGGGCCGATGACGGCGGCGAACGCAGCGCCGGAGTTGATGCCGAAGACAGCTACCGCGACGGCGATGGCCAATTCGAAGTTGTTGCTGGCTGCCGTGAACGCGATCGTCGTCGTCTTGGGATAGTCCGCCCCGGCCTTTTTCCCCATCCAGAAAGACACCAGAAACATCACCACAAAGTAGATGCAGAGCGGAATCGCGATGCGGACCACGTCGAGCGGCAACTGAACGATGTACTCACCCTTGAGAGAGAACATCACCAGAATCGTGAACAACAGGGCGATCAGCGTGATCGGCGAAATCTTGGGCATGAACTTGGTTTCGTACCAGACACGTCCCTTCAACTGGAGCAACACCAACCGTGTCAGCATGCCGGCCAGGAACGGGATACCCAGATAGATGAACACGCTCTTGGCGATCTGGCTGATGGTTATGCTCACGGCTGCGCCCGCCAGACCGAACAGCGGCGGGAGGATCGTGATGAAGAGCCACGCATAGACCGAATAGAAGAGCACCTGGAAAATCGAGTTGAACGCGACCAGACCGGCCGCGTACTCGCGGTCGCCTTCCGCGAGGTCGTTCCACACGATCACCATGGCGATGCAGCGGGCGAGTCCGATCATGATCAACCCGACCATGTACTCCGGGTACCCGCGAAGAAACAGCAGCGCCAAAACGAACATCAGAATCGGGCCGATGACCCAGTTTTGCACGAGTGACAGCCCGAGCACCTTGACGTTGCGAAACACATCGCCCAGCTCCTCGTATTTCACCTTCGCCAGCGGCGGGTACATCATCAGGATCAGACCGATCGCGATTGGAATGTTCGTCGTACCGACTTGAAACCGGTTGATGAGCCCCTCGACAGCCGGGAAGAGATAGCCGGCGCCCACACCGATCGCCATCGCCAGGAAGATCCACAGCGTCAGATACCGGTCCAAAAACGACAACCGCTTCGAGTGCTGTTCTGTCATTTACCCTCCCCGGAGTTTATGGCGGCCACTGATCGTCTGATCATTTGACGCAACACGCCCCGATGTCGATGTGCGCCAGCCGATCGAGGTCTTCCTGAAGGACGTCGATGTCACGCAAACACGTGCGTACGCAACGAAGCAGCGTGCTTGCCAGGCCCCTCGGGTGTTTCGCCGGCGCGTAGTGCTTCCACTTCCCCGCTTGTCGCACGGTGACCAGGTCGGCCCGACGCAGGTGCGCGAGGTGCCGCGAGGCTGTCGGTTGCGGAAGCTGAAGAACGCTGCAAAGGTCGCAGACGCACAGCTCGCCCTCGAGCAGCACGTTGAGAATGCGCAACCGCGTCGGGTCCGCAAACGCGCGGAACAGATCGGGGGCCGTGCTGATCGTCGCCGTCGTCATATTCGCCTAAGCGAATATATCGAATCTGGCGGACGTGTAAACCGATGACTCACAGGCTGTGCGGGAGCGGTTGACGACCGACCGTTCGAGTGCGGACGGTGGTCGTGCGTTGCCGCCTCTCTTCCCAGTGCGAGGTCGCACGGTCACGCGTAGCTGCGCGGTCGTTGTCCTGGAACCGAGGCGCTTTCCGCCCGCGGGCAGGTCCGCGAGCCGTGCGCGTCCCGCTGGATGGTCTCGCGGACCAGAGTTTCAACATCTTAACTGAAGATAGTCTGTTGACAGGGCGATTGATGGCAACTAGATTTCCAGTCTGGGCTTATTAAACGCTTACATAGGGAGGATACCATGACGAAGGCGAAGGCGCCGCGTCCCGCTGGCGGTGAGGGCGACTATGTCGTGCTCGGAGGGAAGAAACTGCAGATTCGTCGGCACGATACCGACTTCACGGTTCTGGCCGGTGCCAAGGAGGTTCGTGAGACCCACGCCTGTGAGGCGGCGGCGGTGTCACCGAGACTGACAAGAGCCTCCGCGAAAGACGCCGAAGCGCGTGACGGGCTCATGGAGAAAGTTCGCGAGAACGCTGTGGCACACCACGTCTACCTGGTGGGGGATGGTGATGAAGAGCTCACGATCGACGACCGCATCATCCTGAATTTGAAACGAGAGGGAACGGGCGAGCTGCAGGCGATCCTCGACGAATACCATCTCAAATACGACCGAAAGATGGGGAATGCCCATGTCCTCCGCCTGACGTCTCAAACAAACATGAACCCGGTGAAAGCGGCCAACCGGATCGCTAAGCGAGAAGAGGTCGAGGCCTGTTGCCCCCACGTGCTCATGGATTTGCAATGGCAGTCGAACGGGTCGTTGTTTCACCGGCAATGGTATCTGACGACGGATCTGCTGACCCACCCTCACGTACTGCCCAACGCGGATATCCGGGCGCCCGAGGCATGGGAGCTGACCAGCGGGGACCCGGAGATCGTTGTCGCGGTCATGGATGACGGCTTTGATCTAGGGCATCCGGCGCTTGGTGGTGTGGCGATCCATCCGGGAGAGAAGGACTTCGCGCAGGGTGACGTGAATCCTGCGCCGTCGAGCGAGGATTACCACGGGACACCCGTAGCAAGCATTGCGATAGGCGCCCACCACGCCGACGGCATGCGGGGTATCGCACCAGAATGCACGTTCCTGCCGATTCGGCTCGCGATCGGTCCGACCGGACAAGACGAGATGCTCGACATCTTCAATTACGTCTCCGAGCGTGCCGACGTGGTCAACTGCAGTTTCGGCTTCCCACCCACGAGCTACGACCTGATTCACCCGAGTTTCCGACAGGAACTCACGCAACTGGCCGCCACCGGCGGTCGTCGTGGAAAGGGGCTTGTCATCGTGTTCGCCGCCGGTAACGACGACGCGCCTACGTTCCTCGACGGCGCCGCGAACAACAACGGTGTCAAGTACACCCGACGCACGTGGTTCGGGACCGTGATTGCGGAGATACCGGCCGGGACGACCGTGTTCTCGGGATACCCGATGACGGAGGGTGTGGTCGTCGTCGGTGCCATGTCTTCGCTGACCAGAAAGAGCGGCTACTCCAGTTGGGGACCGCATGTCACGGTCGTTGCGCCCTCGAATAACATGCATTACATCAAAGCCTTCATCACACCGGGTTCCGATCCGAGGCGCGATGAGTTCATTGCGAACTATCGAGGGCTGGGCCAAGTCGCGGCGGCGAACCGTCCGGGGCACGGCGATCCGTATTCGCCCCTTCCGGACGACCCTTCGACACCGTTAGTGCAGGAGAACCACTATACCGAGCAATTCGGTGGTACGAGCGGTGCGGCGCCTGTCGTGACGGGGGTGGTGGCCCTGATGCTGTCAGTCAACCCCGACCTGACGGCTGCGGACATCCGACAGATCTTGATGGCGACGGCCGATCGGGATCTGGACTCCACGCTCGATTTGGCGAACGACCCGAATGTTCAGGGTCTCAGTGGAGAGTTCGTAAACGGTCGCTCCTTGTTTTTCGGCTCGGGCAAGGTGAACGCCTTCCACGCCGTGCGCCGGGCGCGGGCGTTGAATCCGACCGAACCACCACTGCCGGACGGGCCGATCGAGTTCTCCGATGAGCGGCGCCCCAATCTGCTCATCCCGGATAACCGGCGCGAAGGCGTCGTGAGCCACATCGATTGTGGTTTGCAGGGCCGCCTGGCTGATATAAGCGTCGATGTTGACATCG
>JASFUW010000484.1:0-4145 GCA_050050135.1 Phycisphaerae bacterium | reverse complement strand
GGCCGTACGCCGCTCCATACCGCCGCAAGTTCCGACCAGAGCGACGTGGCCCGCGTCCTGCTCCTCGCCGGCGCAGATGTTGACATGCAGGACAACGAGGGCTTGACGCCACTGCATTTGGCCGCGACGTTCGGCAGTGTCACCGTTTCCGAGCTTCTGATTGCCGGGGGTGCAGACATCAACGCGAGAGACAAAAATGATCACACGCCTTTACATTTCGCCGAGCGCAAGCGGCACGATGAGGTGGCCGAATTCCTGCGGGAGCACGGCGCCACAGAGTGACGCAGCATTCCTCGCGCGTACGAGGGGTTCATGGATCTTCACATTCATGAGAGCGTTCTATTCCGACTCGAGAAGAACGCGTAGACCGATGTTGCTGAGCCGACTGTTCTCGGTGTCGATGACGCGATTTGCACAGCGGCAATAGTTGGCCCTGTTGCGCCACGACCCCCCGCGCAGGACGTGTCCAGTAATCGACTTGCCCTTCATCGTCCCATTCATCGACTTGGCGGACGGCGCCTTCACACGATCCGAACACCACTCCCACACGTTGCCGTGCATATCGTGCAGCCCCCACTGGTTCGGCGGGAAACTGGCGACTGGAACCGTGTGACCACGGAAGGCACCTTTGGGCGCATTCGCATAGGGATAGTCCCCGTCGAAGTTGGCCTGTTCGGTCGAGATCACCATCCCACAGGCGAATGGCGTCGTGGTGTCGGCGCGGCAGGCGTACTCCCACTCCTCTTCAGCCGGAAGTCGATAGCTCCGTCTTTCCACCTCACTCAGTCGCCGGCAGAAGTGCATCGCGTCTTCCCAGGTCACCTGTTCGACAGGCAGGTCGTTACCCTCCCAGTTGCTCGAAGACTCTCCCATAACGGCTTGCCACTGTAATTGTGTGACCTCGGTTGTCCCCAAGTAGAATCCGGCCTCGATCGTGACGCGCCTCTGACGCTCGTCGTCGTCGCGTCCCAGTTCACTGGCCGGACTGCCCATGATAAACTCGCCCGGCGGGATGAAGACAAGTTCCATACCGATCGAGTTCGTGATTCGATCCGACACAATTCGCTGGCGCAGTTTCAATGCCGCCGCGTTTCCGGGTTCCAGCGACAACAGCTCGTTCAGCGCGAGAACCGCCTCCGAGAGCGATCGCTGATTCTGATGCAGCTCGGCCAGCGCCATCAATCCGTCGACTGCCGTTGCCCGCGCCTCGAGCAGTCGCCGATGTGCTGACTCAAACAGGGTGACCGCGTTCGCGAGATGCCCCTTCGTCAGCGCGACAGAGCCGTCTTCGAGTGCTGTTTCGACGTCATTCAAAGTCTCCGGGACTTCCTGGACCTGTCGTCCCGCCGGTCCGAGCGCGGCACGGAGTTGCTCGGCCTCGGCTGCGAGTTCGGCATGCTGTCGCAGCGCAGACTCGGCCTTCGCGGGCCAGTCGTGCAAGGCGTCGAGCTGTACCTTGACCGCTGCGTACGCTTCCTGTGCCTGGGCCAGCCGCTCGTCCATCCTGTCCTGGTCGGCTTTCGTCAGCTCGGCGGATAGAGAGGATCGAACCGTCGGATGGAAGACGTGCGCGTACGCAAGCTCCTTCAAGCTGGTTAGTAACTCGAGTTCCGCCACAGCCTCGCGCTCGCGCGATTGAACATGGGTCCTCTCTGTTGGATCGCGGGCCTCCCGGAGCGCTTGCTTGAAGTGATCCACTCGCCGTTGCGTTTCGGCGATCCGGCCGTGAAGGCGCAGCTCAAGCGCATCCAGCGCTTCGTAGCGGTCGCGGGCTGCATCTGCGAACGCTTCTATGTCCACCGGCTGCGCGTGTGGCGCAGCCGCGGCCTGCGCCTTTTCACGAGGATTGTCGGCCGCCTCACGTACTTGTGGAGTCTGCGCCGCGCGCTGTCGCACAGGCTTGATCCTACCGTGCCGACCAGCGAGTGTGACGGCGGTGATGACAACGAGTACGCTCGCGACCATGATAAGCCACGGCGAGTGGTTTCCCGTTGGGGCGGCTTGTTCAGATTCCGAATCGGCGTTCACGTGCCCTCGTCGTCCGGTGTCGTACCACGTCCTGGACCGCTTACGTCACAAGTACGATCGGCCATCTGCATCGTCCGGGATCGCAATGGCCGTGTCGCAACGTACCGCTCGTGCCCACATACCTCAACGCAGGTGGGCAACCAGCGTCGTTATGCGAGAACGCTGAGCATTCGGACCCTCGAGTGCCGCAGCCGGCGCGTCCGATATTGAAACATCCATGTTGTCGCCGGTCCTGCGGGCGACCGAATCAGGTCAATTCATCCTCTTGTGCGCCGAATCCGCCGCCCTGGAACGAGCCTACGACTCCGTCCTTGGCCGACTAGTCCTTTGGAAAGGCGCATTTTAGCACGCGGGAGGCGGGCGACCAATATCGAGCGCCGCCGCGGCGGCCTCGGGTACGGCTGCGAAGTTGCCAGGAGAACGGCTGGGGAGTTGCCGGATTGATCGTGATGCGACGCGAAAAGAGGGTTCTGTGCGTGGCCGGGCGCACTCCAATCATGACGCTCGTCGCCGGGTTGGCGGCCGCCGCGTGCGCCTTCGCCCAGCCCTCGATTCCGCCGCTGGAGCAGACGCGTGAGCCGAACGTCGAGACTCCGGATCGGCCGGCCCTCGAGCCTGCGCCGTCGCCGGTAGAGGTGGAATTGCCGGAACGGACCGTAGAGCGTCCCACCGGTCCCGTTGATTCCTGCTTCACGACCGAGTGCCACACCAAGCAGATGGCGGGCAGGGTCCTTCACGGTCCGACCGCGCAGCAGCGCTGTGAGGCGTGCCACATCGTCGACGACCTGAAAAAACACACCTACAAGCTCATCGTCGAGAAGCAGAGGCTGTGCAGCTATTGTCACACGCAATCCGAGCGCAGCGTCGTCCACAAGCCCGTTGCCGACGGCGAGTGCGACAAGTGTCACGACCCGCACGGCAGTGATCATCCGTTGCAGCTATTGGGGAGTCCATCGGGCCCGTTGTGTTTTCCCTGCCACAAGCCCGAGGAGTATGGCGGCATCAGGCACGTGGAGGGGCGTGTCGAGATGGTGGGCGCCTGTGACGTCTGTCACGAATCCCATTCGTCGTGGATGCCCAAGCTGCTCCCGAAGGAGATCCAAGAGCTCTGCCTGACGTGCCACGAAGACCTGCGTTTGCGGATGGAACTCATCGGTCGATCGCACGCGCCGGTCATGGACGGTCGATGCCTCGACTGCCACGACGCACACACCACCGAGCACCCGGGGCAGCTACGGACGACCGCTCCGCAGCTCTGTTACCTATGCCACGATCATGACGCTTTCCGCGCCGAGATCGAATCCGCACCCTGGGTCCACGGTGCCTTGACCTCGCGCGAGTCCTGCCTTGCCTGCCATGTCGGGCACGGGAGTGTGCAGTCGAATCTGCTGGCCGGGCACGAGAAGGATCTCTGTCTGTCGTGCCACCATGAACCGCTCAGCACCAATGACGCCCGCGTGGTTGTCGATATCGCCAGTCTGCTGAAAGAACACCCGCGGCATCATGGTCCCGTCCGGGACGGCAAGTGTACGCCGTGCCACGACGCGCACGCTTCGACGGAACGGGGTCTTCTGATCAAGTCGTACCCGGAATCGTTCTACACACCGTACACGAGCGCCACCTACGCCCTATGTTTCGAGTGCCACATCGAGACGGTCGCACGTTCGGAGAAAGGCGGCGGCGTTACCGAGTTCCGTGACAAGGACCGGAACCTCCACTTCGTCCACGTCAACAAACCCTGGCGAGGCCGGAGCTGCGGTGTGTGTCACGAGGTGCACGCCTCGTCCAGACCTTTCCATATGCGCGAAGCCGTTGCATTCGGGCCGCATGGATGGGAAGTCGAGATAAACCATATGAGCCTCCCCAACGGCGGCAGTTGTGCGCCCGGATGCCACGAGCAACGCGTCTACGACCGTGGTGAGGATCAGATGCCCGAGACACCATACGCCGGACTGAAACCGGAGTGGCTGGAGTGATATGAAAGAGCCGACCAACAACCAGACACCGGAACCAGCGGACGCCGTACGACGACGCTTCTGCCAGGCCGCGATCGGGGGGACGGCTGCCGTCTCGGCCGCAGCCATGGCCTATCCCGTGATTGCCTTCCTCCGACTGCC
>JASFUW010000483.1:0-4158 GCA_050050135.1 Phycisphaerae bacterium | reverse complement strand
TCCGGAGCCATCGGTCACCCCTTGTGCCCCACGCCCGCCCGGTGCCACACCACCAGGCCGCCAATCAGCTCCCGAAATCCAAGATCCAACAACCTGGTGAGAAATGCGGGGTAGGCGTCCATCCGAATCTTCATCGTACCGAGCTGACGAGGCTGACCGGCGCTCCGCATACCGGTCGGCGCCAACACCCCGTCGAGGACCTCGGCCAGCGACACCGGCAGCTCTACCGCAACGCAGCCTGCGAGCGCTTCGTCACGGTCAACGATGTCCGGCTGCCGTCCCCTCGGTGCTTCACGTCCCTTCCGATTGGACACCGATTCCGTCTTCCGATACCTTCGTGCCATAGCGGTTCTCCTGTTTGTAACTCTTGATCCAACGGGAGCTTACCACTTCGGCTCGCTCCCGCGGAGAACCGCTCTTTTTCAACTATTCTCAGGACATGCTCGTGCTATTCATTCGGGGTGTTCTGCGTAACCATATGGAGCCGGCGGCTGAGAATCTTGCACGTCGGCGACAGCTCGCCGCGCTGGGCGAGAAAACGGAGCGGCCACGGCTCCGTAACCGTGGCGGGACCCTTTGGGCGCTTTTACCCCGAGTTTGGCCAAACTGGCGTTCCCCTCTCCTCATCGTTCGGCATGATGCCGTAGTCCCCCCAGTGTCGCTAGGCATCTGGTTGTTCTCGCTACGGACGGGTCGGTCCAGCAGGGTCGCTCGGCTGCGTACCCAGGCTGCGATCAAAGAACTGATCGGCCGCATGTCGCGCGAGAATCCTGGTTGGGGCCTGGCCGCATCCCACGTTTCCAAAGCGTGATCGTTCCAGCCGCAAACACGAGCAGCGTCATTACCACCATTCCCCACGCGGACACCGTCGGGATGTCCACCTCGCATTCGTCGAGGACTCCATTCTCATTCAGGTCCGATCCAGACGCTACAAAGAGCCGCACGTCGACCGTGATGTACGTGTTCGGATCGCACCCGAACGGGTCCACCTCGGCGGAGGCCACCATGTTGATCACGGCATCACCGCCGTTCACCGCGTTGTTGAAGGTCGCCATCGGAACGATCAGCCGCGCCGAGTCCGGCTGTAACTCAGGGCAGTCGCTGCCGTTGGGCCCGAACAGCGTACCCACCGGAACTCCGTTGATGTCAACGCTGATATAATCCGGGCCACCACCCAAATTGGCGTAGGCCGCATAGTCCAGAACCACATCGGCTCGGGAAACTGGGGGCGCAACGATCGTGAAACTCTGCGGTGAGCCCTGACCTATCGGTGAAAGCTGCCTCGACGCGAAGTCCAAGGGCATGACAACCTCGCACGCATCGAGGATGCCGTTGACGTTGCAGTCCGGATCGCAGTTCTCGAGGCAGTAGAACGGTCCTCCGGGCGCGGGACTGTTCACATCGATCTCACACTCGTCGGGCACGAGATTGTTGTTGCAGTCGTCACTCGTCTGATTGGCGATGTCCAGGGCGTCGGCAATGGTGTTCTGGTTGCAGTCGGCGATCGTCCCACCGAATGCGAAGGTGAGGTCATCGGCGAAGATGAACTTTTGATCGCCGATCGTGCCCTCCGTCTCACGGATCTCGAAGGTTGAGAACCCGGCCGGGCTGATCACACCCAGGAACCGATGACCGCCGCCCATAGCGTTGTCTCCGCCAAAGTCAGCCGGATCCTGCTCGTCGCCATCGAGAATGAAGTTGATTCGGCCACCGAAGGTCCCGGTGATCCACCCGCCGATGGCCACAAGCGGCTGCTCACCCGTGCCGACCCAGCCGTCGGTGATACCGCTGGGATAATCCCCGTGCGGCAAGACGAAGAACCCCCAGTTGCCGGTGAGGGCGGGGCCGGGCCCGGTCGTTACTTCACTGACGGTGTTGTTCGAACTCCAGGTTATGCCGAGATTCGTGATGCTGGGCGCCGTGTGCTCACCGTCGGGGATCGTCGACCGCACGGTTCCCCAAGCGCCGTCATCCTCGAATCCCTCCTGGACCGCAACGTACCCCTGCGTAGCCAGGTCTGCGCGGAAGGTAGTTTCGTCCGTGTACTCGGAAACCTGCGCACGAACGGCAATCGTTGGTGAGCCTACAACCAGGAATATCGGCACGACAACCAGAGTCTGGATCCGTTTGTTCATCTGCGAGTCCTCATGTCAGTTGCCAGGATCGAACATCGCCTGAAACGATGCGAAGTCCTGGAGGTCAATATCGCGGTCCAGCTTGCCGTCAAAGGCATGCACGCAGTGATCGAACGCCGCGACGAGGGGCGTCGGTGGAAGGTTCGGGCCGGAGTAGCAATCCAACAGGGCGGCGTAGTCCTGCACGTCAACGTCACCGTCCCGATCGTAATCCTGCATAATCCGGTGCTCGAACGCACCCATGTCTACAACCGGCGCATCACCAACTCCGGTGTCGGGCACGACCGGCTCGTCCACAAAGCGTGCGTGGCCGTCGAGATCAGCAAGCGTGCCAGCCGGTACGGCTGTGTTGTTGCCCGCGTCAATGCAGGGTGAACCTGGCAACAGGTGAAGATCGCCGTTGGGGGACGGATTCACGAACAATGGATCGGCGTCGATCACCCCGGGCAGGTCGGCGGGATCGAGCGGGTCTTCGCCCGGTCCGTGCGGTTCGAAAATGTGACTGACATTGCTGTAGGCCAGTTCACCGAAACCCAGGACTTGCTCCTTCCAAGTACCTATGGTCTCGGGATGCGTGCCAGCGTTATCACGTACGATGCTGTTATGGACGTTGACTTGTGCTTCCCAAAAAGCGACGGCACCTACGTACTTCTTGCCGTGGTTGTACGCGACCGTGCAATTGATCACATCAACGACGTCCGAGCTCGCAGACCACGCCACGATCGCGGCGCCGTCGCCTCCCTCTTCGGGGTACGGATCGTTGGGTTGGACAACACTGGTGTTGTTCCGGAATAGTGAGTTGATCACAAGGGCGGGACCCCAGGTGATTAAGCCGGCGCCGTAGTTGGCCCGGTTGTTCACGAATTCGCAGGCCTTGACGGTGAGTCCGCCGTTCCAGGCCCACAGGCCGCCCCCATATCCGAGTTCATCGCCAACCGGATAGAAAGGGCGGGCGACATTGGCGTCGAAGCGACAGTCCGAAACGGTGACCCATTGCGTCGAGTAGATACCGAGCCCGGCCGCATCGCCGTCAACGTTGGATATCGAAGTTGCAACGCTGATGTTATCGCGGAACTCGCAATGCTTGATTTCCGGAGTGCTGTCACCGTAGACAAACATCCCCCCGCCACCCCCGCCGTGCGCATAGTTCTGGGTAAAGCTGCAATGCTCGACGAGCGGGCTCCCGTCACGACAGTACAGCCCACCACCGGAACCGAACGCCGCCACGTTGTGCTTGAAAGTGCAGTGCCGAATCGTGGGGCTGCCGTTTACGATGTAGACCCCGCTTCCGAACATCAGTTCATGTCCGGCCGGGGTCCCAGGCGGGCCGGTATGGCCATTCGCGATGGTGAATCCGTCAAGTACGGTGTCGCGATTCGTTGAGCCCGCGACAACCACGTGACCGGCGTTGGCGGTGTTGATGTTCCAGCCACTTGGCCAGGGAAAGACGACATCATCCCGGCCGATGTCGCCGGACAGAATCGTCTCGTTTCCCTTCCAGTCGCGCTCACCGCGGGTCGATTCATCGCCAGCGAAGCCGCCGTATAAAGCGACACCGGGAGAAAGAACAAAGCTCGTTGTTGCATCCGAACCCGAAGGGGCATAAGTACCACTTGCGACCCAGATTTCGTCGCCGTTGTGGGCCACAGCCAATGCACTCTGCAGGTCAGCGAACGCCTCGCCCCAGGACGTGCCGCCAACACCCCCTACCGCCGAATCGACGTAGATGATCTCAGCCCAGGCGTTGGAAACCGAGAGCAGCGGGAGCGCAAACAGCGCTACGTTCATAACAACAAATCGTGATGGCGGACGCCACAAGGCTATGCTCACTGTGAGACTCCTGGAAGTGCAAGGTGACTGTCGCCCCGTCTCCTCGCAAGTATCAACGTACCGCTCGTCACAAGTGTCAGCATCATCAGGATCAACCCCCACGTCGAAACCGACGGCACTGTGGCGTCGAAGCAAGCCGGCAGATCTGGCGGACCGTCCAGCTCCGTCCAAGCCTCCCGAAAAGCCGCCCAGT
>JASFUW010000482.1:0-4195 GCA_050050135.1 Phycisphaerae bacterium | reverse complement strand
CCAATGGTTGTTAGGAGGCTGTTGAGCAAAGGGAACAGGCACCTCGCCGGCGGCCGCCTACGAGTACGTGGACGGGTGGTTGCTCGGAGCCGGTTTCCTTATTCAACGAACTGTTAGAAGGGTGTTGAAAAAGGGTACAGGCACCTCGCGGGCGGGTACTCACGACACCGCGGGCGGGTCGGTGCTCGGAGCCGGTCCCCTTTTTCAACGGACTGTCAGGGGAGACGCGATCCCGGCACGACGGGGTCGGGCCACGGGGCGAAACGGGCCGGACACGACGGGGTGACGCGGCATGAAGAACCGTTGCGTAGGCGCGGGGGCCAGAAGGACCATGAACAAAGCGAGCCATTCGAAGCTATTCCAGAGTATCTCGTATGCGTTCCTCGCAGTCTGTCCGGTGTTGTGGTTGCCCGGGACGGCGCCGGCGCAAGACCCGCTGCCGGTTGACGGGGACGCGCTGACTCAGAGCATGTCCGACGTCACGCGCGGCGCGGACCTCGACGGAACGTCGCTGCCGGTGTGCGAAACGGACCTTGACTGCGACGACGCCAATGCCTGTACCGTGGACATTTGCCAGGATCAGGCGTGTTCCAACACCCAGATTCCCGAATGCGTGCCGTGCGAACCGACGTATCATTGCCCGCCGGTCGAGATCGTGTTCCTGATGGATACGTCTGGTTCGATGGGCGATGAGGCGGCCGCACTTTGCGCGACGATCGATCAACTCGTTTCGGTCCTCGAAGCGGAAGGCATCGACGTCAGCCCCACGATCCTCGGAATCAGCGAGACGCCGGGGGGCAAGTTCTTCTGTCTGGACGGAGACGTGGTTTCCTTGTTGGGCGGTGACGTCCCGGGCAATCCCGGAACCTGTGCGTTCCCCGATGGGTCATCCGCCTATGAGTCCTGGGGGCCGGCGACAGCCATCGTGGCTGAGCGGTTCGCGTGGACGGAGGGGGCCACACACATCGTGGTGCCGATCAGCGACGAGGGGCCGTGTAACGGGAACCGCCCCGACGGCTGCAACGATCCTGGCGACGACCGGGAGTCGGTCGACAACGCGATGGATGTCGCGAGCGCGAATGGCGTCATGGTCTCGCCGATCAGCGGGACGGGCTCGAACACTTGCGTACTTACGCTCTGCGGGATGCTGGCGGACGGGACCGGCGGCGCGACGTTCGAAACGCAGCAAGCGGGGACGGACCTCCCGGAGTCGGTCTTAAGGATCATCCTGGACACGTGCGAGACCGACCTGTCGTGCGACGATGAGAACTTCTGCACGCGCAACGACGTTTGCGTCGAGGGCGTCTGCACGGGTGAGCCGATTCCCGGTTGCGTCCCCTGCACGCCGACGGGCTTTTGCAGCGACGGGAACGCCTGCACCGACGACGAATGCAATGATCTTCTCGAGTGCATCAGCACGCCGAATTACGACGACACCATTGACTGCTGCGACCCGGCCACGGGGGACCTGACCCCGCTAGACGACGGCGTCGAATGCACCGACCCGGTCTGCGATCCGGAGACCGGCGAGGTTAGCTACACACCGGCCGACGACGACTCGCCGTGCGACGACGGTCTTTATTGCACGACAGGCGACGTCTGTATCGCCGGCGCGTGCATGCAGGGCGGTCCGACGGACTGTTCCGCGCTGGACCAGGATTGCGTGGTCGGCGTGTGCAACGAGGACGCGGACGCCTGCGAGCCCCATCCGACCGCAGAGGGTGAAGGGTGCGACGACGGTTTGTATTGCACCGAGGGCGAGACGTGTGCGGGCGGCGTCTGCGGGGACGGGTCGCCGCTTGATTGTTCGGTGCTGGACGACCAGTGCAACCTAGGGACCTGCGACGAAGACCGGGACACGTGCACGCGCCAGGCGGCGCACGACTCGCTCCCCTGTGACGACGGGCTGTACTGTACGACGGGCGAAGTGTGCGGCGGGGGCATCTGTGCGGGTGGTGAAGCGCGGGACTGCAGTGAGCTGGACGATGTCTGCGTTGTCGGGGCGTGTAACGATGCCCAGGACGTATGCGTTGCGGACTTCGAACCGCCGGGCGAGCCGTGCGACGACGACGATTTCTGCACCATCTCCGATGAGTGCGACGGCGCGGGGGTGTGCGCGGGTGTGGATGTCACGACGATCACCTGCCACGACGACGACGAATGTTTCGGCACGACGTGTAATGTCTCGACCGGGTTCTGTGAATGTTCGATTCTGCCGAACCTGTGTCTGGTTACGGAACCGGTGGAGGGATGCTTCGACCCCGCGGAGGATTTCGCGGTACACGTGCAGCTCGGGCGGGTCGAGGGAAACGTCGCGGGTGGGCAGCTTTTCCTCCGCTACGATCCCGCGTCGATCGAGTACGTCTTCGTGCAGCCCGGTCGCCAAACGGACGTCGATTCACCGTTTACGGTGTTGATGTCGGAGGAGCACGATCCCGTCGAGGGAACGATCTTCTTCGCTGTGACGACGGGCGTCGGCGGTCCGGGCACGGAAGGACCGGCGCGGATGGCTACGCTGTGGTTCAGACCGGTCACCACATGCGGCGTCGTTGCCCCGCTGTGCCTGACCAGCGAAGAGCCGTACAACACGGTCTTGACCGACACGGACGGGCAGTTGGTCCCCTACGTTCCCGGTTGTTGCACCGATTCGATTCCGATCGGGCGTGACGATGCCTCGTTGGATTGTCCCGAGAGCGCTTCGGTGAACGCGGACGCGGGCGGGGTGACAGGGTACGTCACTTGGGACCCGATCCTACTTACGGGCGAAACCTGCGGTGAGTTGAGCGTGACGCGCACGGCGGTGCACAGTCTGGGTGCCAACGTGCTGCCTTTGATCGAGACGGGCGGCGAGTTTCCCACCGGGCTCTCGCAGTTCGAGTACACCGTACGTTCGGCGTGCGGCGTGGTGGACAGCTGTACGTGGGGCATCGAGGTGAGCCCGATGAACTTCGTCGACGTTGACGTTCAGCTTTCGCCGGTCATGGTTCCGCAGGGCCTGAATCGCTGCATCGAGTTCGAGTTCTATTCGGACTGCGTGACGACGCCGGTCGTGGTATCGCAGACCCTTCATTTCGGTTTGCCGTTCGACCTGCCGGGCTACGCCACGGACGTCGCGCTGAAGATTCCGGCGGGAAATTACCTGTGCGTGACGGCCCGCGACCCGCTCCACACGTTGCGATCGACGGCGTTGCCGCAGATCATCGACAACCGATTCGTGCTGGAATACGTGGGCGACCCGATTCTGGGCGGAAACTGGCTGGTCGGCGGGAACCTCGACGGTTGGAACGATACGGACCCGCTCGCCAGCGATCGTTCGATCGACGCGCTTGATTACGGCATCTTCCTGGGCGAGTACCTACAGCTTGTGGACCCGCATACGCCTTGCGGCACGCCAGGCCCCCACGCCGACATCAACGGTGACGGAATCGTGGACACCCTGGACGCCTCGACGATCCAGGCCAACTTCCTCGCCGAGGACAAGGACACCTGCTGCCCCGGCGGAATCGCGGCGATGTTCGAGGACGTGCCCTGGGCTGAGATTTCGACCGGACAGTTGAGGCGGATGGGGCTTGCCGATTATGCCCGCGCCGACCTGAACGGGGACGGCGTGGTGAGCATCGAGGACCTGAACGCGTTTATGGCGGGCGAGCGCCCTGCTCCGGTCAAGGAACTCCGATCAGGTGGGCGCAGCATCCGCTAATCGGGGGTCGAGAGTGTGCGGCCGACATGATCCGGTCACAGGGTGCGGCGGGGCCGCTTCCGAGCGTACTCTCTGAACTCGTGGTGTTCAGTCCAACCCGCGAAAGAAGCGATGCCACCTCGGTTTGTAATGGTGCTCGCGGTCCAGCGAGATGACGACGGCCAGCGCCTCGCCCACGATCTGGTGGTCGGGGACAAGACCGAACCAACGTGAATCTCTGCTGTGATCGCGATTGTCCCCCATGACAAAGTAGTGTCCCTGCGGCACCACGAGCGGTTTGATGGTGCGGCGCGCGGGGATGGCGGGCGTGGTCATGATCGGATGCGCGTTGCCGTCGATGGTTTCGGCGAAGAAACGGTGCTCGGGTTGGTCGATCGGGTCGATCTGATCGATAATCGTCGGATCCAGCGAACCGTATTACGCTGCCTTGCCGTTGACGTAGAGCCGGTTGTTTCGTAGTTCGACGCGATCCAAGGGAAGGGCGACGACGCGCTT
>JASFUW010000481.1:0-4228 GCA_050050135.1 Phycisphaerae bacterium | reverse complement strand
GGTGAAGTCGCCAAGAATCGGTACATTACATTCGACCCTGGTGAGACGAGCGAGCAAACAGCCATCCGGGTGAGACTTCTCGACCCGCCGGCCGATCGCACCATCCAGATGTGGGTGGGCGAACCGGTCGAAATCCCCGAGAACCCCGAAAAGGGGGACATTCTCACTTTCTCGTGATGTCTCTCTCCGTTGTGCGCGGACGCCCGGTCGGTCGGAGGCTGGACTCCAGGCCCAAGCGCGCGGCTGTCCGCCGTTGCCATTTGGTACGTCCATATGGTGCCCCTCGGTTGACACTGCTACGTAGCGCTTCAAGCTCCTCGTCGGCGATCGGGGTGTTGACGGTCGTGGTCCATCGGCGTGGACGTTTGACCGGCCCGTCGGAAAGATACGGCGGTATCCTTCGCTTCACGCGCAAATGCAGGCTGGACCACGGCCATTCCTCCGCGCGAGTTACGAGGTTGGCCTGCATTGCGTTGCGCTCGACGTAGCGCAACACGGTCAAGAGATGTTCATCGTGCTGAATGGGGAAGGCCTTGAACCGGCCTTGCCAGACGTGACCATCGGTGCGGTGTCGGCCGTGGTGTCGGCGAACGTGTGCGGTGAGCAGCCATTGCATCCACCGGCTGAGGTCTCCGTCGTGCCGCGGCCACAGGATCAGGTGGAAATGATTCGGCATGAGGCAGAAGCCGACGACGCGGATGGATAAGCGATCGTGCCCCGCCGCCAGAAGGTCCAGGAACGTAGCGTAATCCTCGTCGTCGCGAAAGACGCGTGCCCGCCGATTGCCTCGGTTGATGACGTGGTAACAAATCCCACCGACCGATGCTCGTGCGGTTCGCGGCATTCGCACAGCGTACGGCGAGCATCCGTCAGAAGCAAGGCGACGCCATCAGAAACGTTGAATGTCCCCCTTTCCCTTTCCTTTTTCCCTTTTTCGAAATCGATACCAGGTCCCTTCGGGACGGGCAGGCCGTCCGCTCAGCTCCCTAAGCCGTCTGGACCAGGAAATCCAGCAGGCCGAACATCACGGCCAAGACAAACGCCAGCACCGGAATGAACGGTGAATCGAACATCGAACGATCTCCTCAAATCGCCAGCCACGCCAGACGCGACCGGCGGTCGAACACGCTGAACGCCCCCCGGGGACTCCGACCACACCGGCGGATGCCCGGGCAACAACCACTCTAATCGGCCAGTTCGCGACCGGACAACAGTCCGACGCCGCCGGTCGCGTCCCTGACGGCATCCGGGACCCGGCCTTGCCAGGGTTGGCGCGAGACTTGCTTAGCAGTCCGTTGAAGAAGGCGGCTGGCTTCGTACAACGACCCGTCCACCGAGGCGTGAGTGGCCGCTGGCGAGGTGCCTGTGCCCCTTTTTCAACAGCCTCCCGGCGGCGTCGGGCAGGGGCTCGCGTGTGTCGCGACGGCGCATGCGTCGTTGACACGGCCCCGCGCGGTTAATTAAGGTAGCCGCTCCGGTCCGGCCGCAGCGTGAGGTCGTCCGGGCTCGCCACTATTGGGGACGTGAATTCCGTGCTGAGAACGCCGCTGTACGACACCCACGTTGAGTTCGGGGCGCGCATCGTCGAGTTCGCCGGCTGGGAGATGCCCGTCCAGTTCGCCGGCGTCGCCGAAGAGCACAACCACACCCGCAACGCTTGCAGCGTCTTCGACGTCTCCCACATGGGCAGGCTCAGGCTGACGGGTCCGGACTGCGAAGCGTTCCTCGACCGTATCTGCACCCGAAACCTGACCGACGCCGAGGTCGGGCGTTCGTACTACGCGCACGTGTGTCGGGAGGACGGGGGCGTTCTGGACGACGTGATCGTCTCCAGATTTGAAAGCGACTGGCTCGTGGTGTGTAACGGGGCCAACCGGGAGAAGATCGTCGCCTGGCTTGACCGACACCGCACGGGACAGCGTGTCGAACTGACCGACGATACGCTGGCCACGACGATGGTCGCCATCCAGGGGCCGAAAACGCTCGAACTCGCGCCGGACGTCGTCGACGAAGACCTTGCCTCCATCAAGCGATACCGCTGCCGCATGTTTCAGATTCTGGGCATTCCGGTGGCTGTCTTCCGCAGCGGGTACACGGGCGAGGACGGCTTCGAGGTCGTCGTCCCCGCCGGCGTCACGCAGATGTTGATTCCGCGGTTACTCGGCACCAAGGACAAGCCGCATCCTGTCATCAAGCCGGCGGGGCTCGCGGCGCGGGACACGCTCCGGCTCGAGGCCGGCATGCCGCTCTATGGGCAGGAACTGACCGAGGAATGGGATTCCCTGACCGGCGGGCAGGCGTGGTGCGTGGACCTCACGAAGGACTTCATCGGGGCTGAGGCGATGCGGAAACTGAAAGATAACGGGCTCCCGCGTACGCTGGTCGGTCTTCAGCTCGAAGGGCGGCGGATCGCCCGCCACCATTACCCCGTCTCGTGCGGTGGGAAACAGATCGGCGAAGTCACGAGCGGCACATTGAGCCCTACGCTGAACAAAAGTATCGCGATGGCGCTTGTTGCCACGGAGCACGCCAGCGAAGGAACGGAACTCGAGGTGGGGATCTCGGGAAAACCCGTTCCCGCCCGGGTCGTGAAACTCCCGTTCTACAAGCGCCCGAAAAAGACGCCTGCTTGACACTGTGGCAGCCCAGCCCCATCAAACCCGATGGTCGCAGCAACCGTCGGTTGGCCGATGGGGATCGAGACCGATAGAGTCGTACGCTTTGACGAAAGGTTCAACCCCAAACCGGCAATGCGCCGAACGGACCGAAGAGAAGAGCCATGAACGTCCCTACAGATCGCAAGTACTCCGAGACGCACGAGTGGTTTCTGGTCGACGACAACAACGTGGTCACGTTGGGTATCACACAGTTCGCCGCGGACGAACTCACCGACATCACGTACGTCGAGTTGCCCGAAGAGGGTGCGACGGTGTCGGCCGGGGCTCCTATCGGTGAGGTGGAATCCGTCAAAGCGACGTCCGAAGTGTTCACCGCGGTCGGCGGTACCGTCGTCGAGGTCAACACCGCACTCACCGACCACCCCGAGCTCATCAACGACGACGCGTTCGACGAAGGCTGGCTGGTGAAAATCAAGGCCGACTCGCTCCATGGGCTGGAGACCCTGATGAGCGCCAAAGCCTACAAGACGTTCGCCGCCGCGGCCCACTAACGCGGCCTTCTCCCCGGCGCAGCGAGGCAGCTCCAGGCGACCCGGGCCGTTCGGGTTGAGGTCGATGCTCACTTGCGGCTGCAACCGGCCCCGTCACCAACCCGGATCGCAGCTTGAATACCCGCTGTTCACCTGCCAGGATGATGGCGAAGTCAAGCCCACTCGATTATCCCTAAATACACATACAGATAGCCAGTGCCGATAAAATGGTCGGCTTAATGCGCCGAAACGACCGTTTTCGGGCGCCAACGGCGTCTCAGCAAGGACCGATAAGATGATCCCGTGGCTTGCGCGGTATATTGCCTGTCCGTTGCACGAGCGGCTCCTCAGCCGCCCGACCTTTCGGTGCGTGCGCGAGCTCGAGCGCAGCCAGTGGTGGTCGCCCGACGCGATCAGGAGGCTCCAGCACGAAAAGCTTCGGGCCTTGCTGAGGCACGCCTCGGTCAAGACCCCCTTCTATCGCGACCGGCTGGCACGGGTCGGACTGTTCCCGTCGGACATTGAGGCGACGAAAGAGCCTAATGACCTGCTCGCCGCTCTGCCCCTGCTGGACAAACGGCAAATCCGAAGCTCGCGCGACCAGATGCTCTGGCGGGACGCACCGGGCGGACTGTTCGAGCACAACACCGGCGGGTCAACCGGCGAACCGCTGATCTTCTACTTCGACCGTCGCCGCCAGGCCTACGACCAGGCCGCTCGCATCCGCACGCATCGCTGGTTTGGCGTAAACATCGGTGATCGTGAACTCTACCTCTGGGGCTCACCCATCGAGCTGAATCGCGCCGACCGGGTCAAGCGGTTTCGAGACCGCCTGTTCAACCATCGGCTGGTGGATGCCTTCACCATGTCACCACGGCGTATGGACGCCTACATCGACGCGTGGAATCGCTTTCGCCCACATTGCCTCTTCGGGTACCCCAGCAGCATCGTTCGATTTGCCGAACACGCTCGATCTAGGCGGCGGAGGCTCGACCGCCGCGCGCTGCGCGCCGTCTTCGTGACCGGCGAAGTGTGCGCCCCACATGATCGCCGCGAGATCGCAGACTACTTCGAGGTTCC
>JASFUW010000480.1:0-4246 GCA_050050135.1 Phycisphaerae bacterium | reverse complement strand
TCGGCCTCGGAGAGTCGCACCTGACGTTTGAAATCGCGCTCGGCTTTCTCGAGCTCCGCTTCCGCCTGCGTGTTTGCCGCGCGAAGCTGGGCGACACGCGCTTCACCCGACTCGACCGCAGCGAGCAGGTTTTTGTCGTCGAGTCGGCAGAGGAGGTCGCCCTCGGTGACCCAGTCCCCTTCCTCGACGGGCATCTCGACGATCTTCGAGACGATCTCCGAGCTGATCTCGACCTCGAGGACAGCCTCGACGTCGCCCGGCGCCTGGACCATGCGGATGATCTCACCCTTCGCCGGTTTGGCGACCTGAACGGTCAGCGCCACCTCGTCGGCAACGTGCAGTAGCGGCTTGCCGTCATCGCGTTTCTGCAGACTGCCCAGTGCAAACACACCGGCACTGATCGCCACCAATACAAGAAGGGTCAACAGACCTTTCATCACGAGCTCTCCGTCTTCGACAAAACGCAGCCGAATATCGTGCCCATCCGACACCGTCGTGGGCACAAACTACGAATTCGCCTGGTAAACCAGCGCCATCTTCACACCGATCGTGATCAACGCCATGACCGTGCACGAGGCGATCGCCATCCGCCGGCTCAACTGCCGCGTGACGATCAAGCCGATGGCCACCAGAATCCAAAACCAGATACGAAACGGATCAATCGCAGCCAGCGGGCTCGACGCACCCGGCGGAGCCAACATCTTCAACGAGGTATCCACCTCGGTGGTCCGGTAGTGCATCACCATCGCCAGCCGCACGATGTACCCGACCAAAACGATGAACCCCGAATACACACAGATGGACATCAACGTGTGGTATTCCGGTTTCCGGCCGGTCAGCGCCACCAGCGCATAGAGCACCGACGCGATCAGCAGAAACGACGCCAGTGTGGCGGTCGGCTTGAACACGATCACACCCAACCGGGCGATGAGACTGTTGAACTCCCCCTGCTTGCGAGCGTCTTCCATTCGATCACGCAGCTCGATGCGGTCGATCAGGTCGGCCTGAGTCGTCTCGATGTTCGCCAGTTGCGCCTCCGTCTGCTGAGCGACCGTTCGATCGATGAGACCGGTTTGCACCTCGGCGTACCCGAGCAGCACCAGGAGCACGAGAAGCGTGACCAACGCCCATCCATACGCACCCGTATCTTCAACACGGGCGAACAGCCGCCGAGGCGCGGTATATACGAGCAACGCGTGATGCACGCCGAGCGTCCCACTCTCCCGTCGGTCGGTTCGACCGAGTTCACCGAGGTCCGGTTCCACTGTTGCGCTCGCAAACGGCTGGTCCAGGGAGCCCCCAGCCTGTGACACACCTTCCATCATAACTGAAGATTCGTCGATCAAGCCGAGTATTTGCACCCGGGGACGGTTTTCGACATCCGCCGACAATATGAGACGCCCGGAATCCGAATTCGTTAGCGATTCTCGCGCGAGAGGAGGTTGCGTTCCGCCCCCTCGCTTTCGATCGTGGTGCTGCCATCAAAACTGCGGTCCCTCCGGGCCAATACGAACGGATGGCCGACCGCGGAGCGCGGGCGGGCAAAAGGCATCAGCACACAGGAGCCGATACAGATGCATAGGCACCAACCAGACACCACGAGGGACAGCATGATGACTCGGGCAGCGCTCGCCGCACTCTCCATTTGTACGCTCGCACTCGCCACACCGGCGCACGCGCAAGAAGCGCCCCCGCCGCCCGCGCCCACCGCGGTCGCGCCCCCCAACACTGATAGGCAGGCGCAGGACTCGGGACAGGAAGCGGCGGACGTACAAGTCCCCGCAGACGAGCCGGCGCAGGCCGCGGCCGAGCCCGAGACGGGAACCGCTGGACGAACCGACGAAGTCGACGAGCCGCCGGCTGAGTCCGGTCGAACGGCCGTTGACGCCGCGCCGGAGACCGTACCTCAGCCTGGACCGGTGACGGAGTCGCTTGACGCGCCGCGCGATCCGAGGACCTACAAGCTCTGGGTCCTATTCCCGGCCCTGATCGCCATTCTGCTCGCCATCCTCGTCAGGCAGGTCATTCCCGCCCTGGTCGTCGGAGTGATCGTCGGCGCCTTCATGATGGTCCCGTGTCTGCCGATCGACGACGCGCTGTCCGACTCGCATTGGAGCGTGGCCGGGCTTCGCCTCGCCGCGGAGCGGTATATCCTCGGCGCCGTCACGGACCCGTCGGACAACTTCGGCCACATTTCCATCATCGTGTTCACCTTGGTTATCGGGTTTATGGTCGGCATTATCGGTCGAAACGGCGGAACCGAGGGGATGGTCCGGCTCGTGGCGGGCAAGACGGACTCTCGTCGCCGAGTCGGGTTGACGGCGTGGTTCGCCGGCCTGGTGGTCTTCTTCGACGATTACGCCAACACGATGATCATCGGGCCGACCATGCGTTCGGTGTTCGACCGCGTCAAGCTCTCTCGGGCGAAGCTCGCGTATGTCGTGGACTCGACGGCCGCTCCGGTGGCTTCGATCGCCCTGATCGGCACCTGGGTAGGGACCGAAATCGGGTTGATCCAACAAGGACTCGACGCCGTGACCGAATCGGGCGTGCCCGCCTTTCTGGTCAACGATCAGGGTGAAGTCCTCAGGGGCATGCAAGCGTTCGTGGCCAGCATCGCCTACCGGTTCTACCCGATCCTCGCATTGTTCCTGGTGTTCCTGGTCGTGATCACCGGGCTGGACTTCGGGCCGATGAAGCGGTCCGAGCGCAAAGTGCTCAGCAAGATCGACAAGGACCCGCCACCGAAGACCGAAGAGACTCCGGTCGAACCCCAGGTGCAGGCGAGGTGGTGGTTGGCGTTTTGCCCGATCGTCGTGCTCATACTCGGTACGGTGTTTGTGCTGGGGACCACCGGGTCGCACGCGACGCCCGAGACGGCGTTCGCCCAGCCGATGGCCTGGTGGCAGAAGGCGGCCCTGGTCGTGAGCAACGGAGACACCTATCTTTCGATCTATTACGGCGCACTGCTCTCTGCCGTCGTTGCGATTCTGTTGACCATGCTGGTGCGGGCATGCTCGTTGCGTGATGCCATCGACGCGGGTCTGGAGGGGATGGCCAAGATGTTCCCCGCGATGGTCGTCCTCGTGCTGGCGTGGGCGTTGTCGGCCGTCCTGCGACAGCTTCACCTCGGGGAGGTGGTGGCTCAGTACCTCCAGGACGGGAACTTCCCCGCGGCCTGGCTTCCCTTCTCGGTCTTTGTCAGCGCCGCCGTGATTTCGTTCGCGACCGGGACCTCCTGGGGAACCATGGCCATTCTCTGCCCGATCACCGTCGACATCGGCGCGCGTGTCATCGCGGGCGTCGACATCGCGGAGGCCCGCCCGCTGTTCTATGCAGCCGTGGGAAGTGTGTTGGCCGGGGCGGTCTTCGGTGACCATTGCTCGCCGATCAGTGACACGACCGTGCTCTCCTCGATCGCGTCAGGCTGCCGGCACGAAGAGCACGTTTGGACGCAAATCCCCTACGCGCTCGTCGCTGCCATCGGGGCCATGGGACTGGGCGACGTGATGTGCAGCGTCTACAAGCAACCGTGGTACTACGGGCTCGGGGCCGGGGCCGCGTTCCTCATCTTCGTGGTGCTGGTCTTCGGTCGACGGGCACAGCCCAGCTTCGAACTGGCCGACGCATGACGCGCGAAACGCGCAGGCTTCTTTACCGGAACGACTGAGCGGGCGTGACGCGAGCGACGGCTCCACCACGCCATAAGGGTCCACCCACCCTCGCGCCACCTCTACGAGTGAGGAACGACTGGGCCAACCTCGGATGCCCCGCGGGAACGGATCGGCCCGTGTGATCCTCGCGTGCGCAAAGCAGCGGGCGGTGCCGGGATATTCCAGACACCGCCCAATCTAACAAGAAACACGCGTCGCCATGCCCGTTGCCCAACGGGCTGCAACTAGCGTGTCACGTCTGCAACCGCAAGCTGCAAGGCGCCGAAGTCGGCCAGTGACACTGCCCCGTCGTCGTCGAAATCGAACGCGTCGCACCCGGGCATCAACACGCCGGATGGCCCGTTCATGCACGCCTGAAGCGTAACGGGCGGTTGCCCGTCATGAACAACTTCCGTGTCCACAAGCTGAGTATCGGCCGGGCGACTCGACGGATCGACGCGGAACATCCAACCGCACAAGGCGATAGCGACGACCGCGGCGGCGGCCGCCAACGGTGCGAGGCGTTGGGCGAAACTGAAGGGGCGATTTGCCAGGTCAGAGCGCGCGGCGGTGTGGAAATCCTCGATGGCGAC
>JASFUW010000479.1:0-4257 GCA_050050135.1 Phycisphaerae bacterium | reverse complement strand
GTGATGATCGCGCAAGCTGGGGCTGGCGAGGCCTGGGGGCGGTTGGGAGGGGCCCGCTTTACAGTCGCGGTGCTGAATGGGGGGCGGGGCGGAATGGGCCGCTCCTTTACAGTCGCGGTTCTGAATCGGGGGAGGGTAGGGAGGTGCATCAGCCGAAGTAGGCTTTGAGGACGTACTGGTTCATCATGCGTTGGGCGTTGAAGAAGGAGCCGTTTAAGGCGATGCACTGGCACATGACGTCGGAGTAGGCGTCGCGGTTCTGGTAGAAGAGGGGGAGGATGACGTATTCGAGCTTGTCGTAGAGCATCTCGGCGTCTTTTTGGCGGTCGGCGGGTTCGGGGCCGGTTTCGTCCATGCGGCCGATGGCCCAGCCGGTGGTGCCTTCGATCCACCCTTCGACCCACCAGCCGTCGAGGACGCTGAGCGACGGGATGCCGTTGAGTGCCGCCTTCATGCCACTGGTTCCGGAGGCTTCCATGGGCGGTTCGGGGGTGTTGAGCCACAGATCGACGCCGGCGGTCATGAGCTTGCACGAGTCGATGTCGTAGTTGGGGAGGTATTCGACCTTGATGTTATCTTTCAGGGTTTCGCGGGCCTTGAAGATGCGGCGGATGAGTTCCTTTCCGCCGCCGTCCTGGGGATGGGCCTTGCCGCCGTAGACGACCTGGATGGGGCCTGCGTCTTCGTGGATGCGGCGCAGGCGGTCTAGGTCGTCGAAGAACATGTCCGCTCGTTTGTAGGTGGCGGCGCGGCGTGCGTAGCCGATGGTGAAGGTCTCTACGTCCATGTTGGCGTTGCAGGTCTGGTTGACGTGGCGGATGAGTTCCGCCTTGGCGCTTGTGTGGGCTTCCCAAATCTCATGGTTGGGAATCGACGCGGCGTTGCGGAGGCTGTAGCTATCCTCGCGCCAGGCCAGGGCGTGACGGTCGAGCACCTGCTGCATGGCCGGGCAGACCCAGGTTCGGGCGTGTACGCCGTTGGTGATCGAGTCGATGTTGAAGGGGGCGAAGAGTTGGCGTGAGACCTCGCCGTGCCGCCTGGCGACGCCGTTGACGTAATGACTGAATTCGAGGGCGAGGTGGGTCATGTTGAGCACGCCGTCGATGCAGGAAAGTTGCGCGAGGATCGTGACGGTGCGACCTTGGAGGACGTGGTCGACGATGTGTCTGGGGAACTGGTCGTGGCCGGCAGGGACGGGCGTGTGTGTCGTGAAAACGCATTGGCGGCGAACGGCTTCGATGTCGTCGTCGGTCGGATCGTCGCGACCGGCTTCGTCCAGGCGCTCGCCGAGGAGTTCGCACGCCAGGAGGCTCGCATGACCCTCGTTCATGTGGAAGCGCTCGACGGCATCGTATCCGAGCGCCCGCAACATGCGGACGCCGCCGACACCGAGTACCTTTTCCTGGCAGAGGCGGTATCGCATGTCGCCGCCGTAGAGGTGGTAGGTCAGGCCGCGGTGGGCTTCGTCATTTTCCGGCAGGTCGGTGTCGAGAAAGTAAACCGGGACGTGATAGCCGCCGACGCCCTCGACCTTGCGGAGCCAAACGCGCAGGTGTACCTGCTTGCCCTCGACCATGAGGGCGACCCGGGCGCCGGTTAACTCGAGGAAGTCGGCGACCGCCCATTCAACGGGTTCCTCGGTCTGGTTGCCGCCGTGGTCCAGATTCTGACGGCAGTACCCCCTGGAGTGGAGGAGTGTGACGGCGACCATGGGGACCTTGAGGTCGGCGGCTGCGCGGATGGTGTCGCCGGCCAGGACGCCCAGCCCGCCACTGTAGGTCGGGATTTCGGAACTCAGTCCGATCTCCATGGAGAAATAAGCGATCTTTCGCGGCTCATTCATGTAACGATATATTCGGCATCCGAAGCGCGGGACCGTAAATCGGTCGTTCTTGTGTTGGGAAGCGGGTTGTGCCACACTTCCGCGATTCTCGCGAAGTCATCGCTGTCATCGGGATATCGGGTGTTTCGCCCGGCGCGAAACGGGGAGTGTAGCGACGTTGCCGCAGAGGTCCAATAGCAACGGCATCGAAACCGGTCGCCCGACGCCGCTGGGGGCCGTCTGGGACGGGGCGGGGGTGAATTTCGCCCTGTATTCGCGTCACGCGACGGGGGTGGAGCTGTGTCTGTTTAATCCGAGCGACCACGGCATCGAGTCGGGGCGCATGTCGCTGCCGGGTCGTACGGATCAGGTGCGGCACGGTTACGTGCGTGGTCTGGGGCCGGGATCGTGCTACGGGTACCGCGTCCACGGTCGGTACGCGCCCGGGGAGGGACACCGGTTCAATTCGAACAAGCTGCTGATCGACCCTTATGCGCGGTCGCTTGTGGCCGACGTGAAGTGGGTCGATGCGGTGTATGACTACGTCTACGACAAGGCGCGTCGAGACGGCGATCGGAGGCTCGATCTCGACGAACGCGACAGCGCTCCTTTCGTGCCGAAGAGCGTGGTGGTTGATCCCGGGTTTGACTGGGAGCAGGATAGGGCGCCGCGAGTGCCATGGCGCGACACTCTGATCTACGAATGCCACGTCAAGGGCCTGACGGCTCGACACCCCGAGGTTTCCGAGCGGGTTCGCGGGACATATCTCGGGTTGGTGTCGGAGCCGATTCTCGATCATCTTGCGAGCCTCGGCGTGACGGCGGTCGAGCTTCTGCCGGTTCAGCACGCTGTGGACGAGCGGAGGCTGGTCGAGTCGGGGCTGGTTAACTACTGGGGGTACAACCCGATCGCGTTGTTTGCGCCGGCGCGGCGGTATGCGACGGCTGACGCCGGGATCGGCGGGCAGGTTGAAGAGTTCAAATCGATGGTGAAGGCGCTGCATCGTCGAGGTATCGAGGTGATCCTGGACGTGGTCTTCAACCACACGGCGGAGGGGGACCACCTCGGTCCGACGCTGTCGTTCCGCGGGATCGACAACGCGACGTACTACCGACTCGACCCGGCGAATCGTGTGATCTGCGAGGATTTTACCGGGTGCGGGAACACGTTGGACTTTAGACATCCTCGGTCGTTGCAGCTCGTGCTGGACTGTCTGCGGTATTGGGTGGACGAGATGCACGTGGACGGGTTCCGGTTCGATCTGGCGACGGCGTTGATTCGCGGTTCAGAGGGCGTTGACCCCGACGGTCCGTTTCTCGAGGCCGTGGCGAACGACCCCGTGCTGTCCGAGGTGAAGCTGATCGCGGAACCGTGGGACGCGGGGGGCGACGGTTATCAGCTTGGCGGTTTTCCGCAACGTTGGGCGGAGTGGAACGACAAGTACCAGGCCACGATGCGTGCGGTGTGGCGCGGCGATGCCGTTTTGCCCGGGGAACTGAGCCGTCGATTGGCGGGGAGTTGCGACGTGTTCAGACAAGGCGGGCGCGGGCCGCTAGCGGGCGTCAACTACGTCGCGTGTCACGATGGGTTCACTCTGCAGGACCTTGTCAGCTATGATTCGAAGCACAACGAGGCCAACGGCGAGGAGAATCGCGACGGTCCGGACAACAACCTGTCGCGGAACTGGGGGGTCGAGGGCCCGACGGACGACGCGGAGGTTGTCGCGACGCGCGAGCAGGTCAAGCGGAATCTGGTGGCTGGTCTTGCCTTCTCGCTGGGGGTCCCGATGTTGACCGCGGGTGATGAACTCGGTCGCACCCAGCGCGGAAACAACAACGCATATTGCCAGGATAACGGGATATCCTGGGTTGACTGGAAGCTGGATAAGGCCGGCCGGGCGTTCCTCGATTTCGTGCGTCGTGCGTTTGCGCTGCGCGGTCGGTATGACGTCTTCCGCCGCGAGATGTTCCTTGACGGGCAGCCGGTTTGTGAGGGCGGGCTCGAGGATGTATCCTGGGTGCGCTGTGACGGATTGGAGATGCAGCACGACGACTGGCACGATGACGGGTGCCGTACGCTCGGCATGCTGCTGCACACGCCCACGGGATCGCAACAGCGGACGGACGGCGGGGGCGGAGCGGGCGAGACCGTGCTGGTTGTCTACCATGCCGGGGGCGACGGAGCCGAGGTCCGGCTGCCGTCGATGCCGCCCGGTGGAAGATGGGTGTGCCGGTTGAATACGGGAACGGGGTCGACGGTCGACGAGCCGGTCACGGGCGAAGCGGTCCGGGTCGGGCCGCGCTCGGTGTCGTTGTTCGAATACGAGTCGATTCGTGAGTGATATGAAAGTTCAGCACGCTGCGGAAGAGGTCGAAGCTGTCCTGAAGGTTGATGCGGACGAGTGGAAGCAGCTCCGTTCGTCGGATCACGGTGAG
>JASFUW010000478.1:0-4269 GCA_050050135.1 Phycisphaerae bacterium | reverse complement strand
CCATACACTTGACACCACACGAAAACACCAACTGCCGGAACGACCGCGAATTACCCGTGTCCGCGGTCGTTTTTTTGCGCCCGCCCAACCCCTCTCCCCCCCCTGGGGGGAGAGGCCGGGCTGAGGGGGAAACCGCTCGAGTCACAACCCGCCGACCCGCAGTTCTCAAACCATGCAAGCTGGAACCCCAGCGCCCAGTGCCACTCCCTGCCTCTCTCAGGGGGCGGGCAGGTGGGCGTAACACGCGCACAGCCGAGCCCAAATGGCGCGGCACTATTCCAGCCCAGGGCGTCAGCCCTGGGAAGAGCGGCCACAACGACCAAACGAGCCCTGAAAGGGCGACACTAGCGTTGTGACATGCCGCGCGCGTTACAATTAGAGGGCTGTATGCGCGACAGCACGAATATATCCAACAGGGCAGGATACGGAATGGGCAACTCAAAACGCGTATTCATCCTCGGCGCGGGCTTCTCCAAACCGGCCGGCATGCCACTGGCAACGGAACTACTCCCGTTGCTCGTCGATCGGGTTGATGTCGAAGAGATGCGCAAATGGCTCGAGTGGCTCCGAGAGCGGCTTGCTTGGCTCACGGAGGACAACCCGAACGCAGGCTCGTTGGACGTCAACATCGAACAAGTCTTCCACTTCGCCCATTTCGACATCGAAGCGCATCGTCTCCGACAACATCTCGCCCCGGTCGGGCGCGGAGACGGACCTGCGACACCCTGGAACCAAGCGCATTCAATTGAAGCCTGGTTGTCCTACCTCGAAGAAGCCCTCCGTGATGTTCTTTCCGAGCAGGATGACAGCTCCGATCTGCACCCGATTACGCGCTGGTCGCGAACGTTGAACGACGACGACGCGGTGCTGACGTTCAACTATGACACCCTATCAGAGCGAGCGATCAGTGAAACGGGCAGAACATGGAATCATGGATTCGAATGCGACGGAGGCTGCGGAAGCCCTGTTTTCAAGCTGCACGGGTCGATCGATTGGATCGTCGCTGACCGATGCGAGAGCTTCTCGAAGCTCGATCTGCTCTTTGACGAACCTAACTCGAATCGCTCAGGCGCTCACACCGGCACCGTCGAGGACGACGCCCGCCTGTGGCGGTGCAGAAATCACGGGCAAATGCAACGCTGGATCAGGGGCCGCGGTCTCCAGAGCGTTCCCAAGCACGCCCTCATTCGGCGAACCGTTGGTATCGCCGGGCTTGGTGCCTACAAGGAGCTACACCAGGTTCCTGGTCTGGGCCGTGTGTGGGCCCGCGGAATGCGAACTCTTTATGAAGCGGATCATGCGGTTGTCGTCGGCTTTGCCATGTCCGACTTCGACGCCATGGCCCAGATGCAGTTCGCCGAACTTGCCCGGGCACGTCACCGCGAAGACCGCCCGCTTCCTGTGACCGTGATCGACCCGTGCACAGACGAGCAGAGTCAAACAAGGTTCCGCCGCGTCTTCAGAAAAGTCTCCTTCGTCCCAGAGCCCCATGAGAGCTTCGACTGGTCCGGATTGCACCCGTGAGCCCGCAGTCGCGGAAGCACTGACTGTTAGACCGGGCGTAATCCTCAACTATGCCTGCGATCGCTTCTCCATCCCTCCCGATCCCCAATCGGCAATCCCCAATCTCCATTCATCCTGTTCCTCATTCCCCGATCCCCGTTCCCTAACCCCCTGATCGCTCAACCTCGGTCCCGGTAGCGCGCGCCCCTCACGTTATCACCAGGGACGAGTGTGCACCGGGCACGCTCGCCAAAGGAAAGAGAAAAAAGAAGAACAACGTTTTTTTTCGCAAAACGAACCCAAAAATCCGCACTGGCGCTGTCAAAAACACGGATCGCGTTGGCTTCGTTCTCGGCGCGAATCCATCAGTGGCGCGGGGAGCGCGGGTGTCAACGACTTCCGTCCTCGGCGCCTTCGTCCTGGTATCGCCGGATGGTGTCGGCGATCTCGCCGATGGACTGGTCGCGCATGAACTCGCGGACGTCTTGGGTTTCGAGAAGCCTCAAGATGCGCGGGTCCTTTTGCAGACGCAGCAGTGCCGTAACGCTGCCGCCGGCGGCCTTGTCGATGTCGGCCTGTGTCACCGAATCTTCGACGACCGCCTGCATCTCGGGCAGGTGCGACAGACGATCGAGCCCTAGCTCTTCGACGGCGCGCCGCCGGGCGTCGTCACCCGCCGCTGCGATGTCCATCAGGTCCGTCAGCGTGTCACTCCCGGTACCGACGCCCGGAATCCAGCGAATGGCTGTCTTGTTGAGCGTCCGGGCGAGATCAGCCGCCGAGCCCGCGTTCGACCCTCCCCCGCCCTTTGCTGACACGGTAGTGACAACCACACAGCCGAGCCACACCACAATGACGCCGATCACGATTCCGATTAGCGATCCTCCGACCCGATCGGCCGGGTGCAGCTTCTTCTTCAGCTTCATCCGCAACAGAGCCCGCACGACATACCCGCCGATCAACCCCGCAAACACCAGCATCAACCCCGGCCAGATAAGCCCCAGGTTCCGAAGCGAATCCACGCGATACATGACCGGTCCGAGCAACCACGCGAGCAGCGACGCAAAAATCAGCGGAACCAGCGCCAGCCCGAACCGCGACGCCCCGCGCCAATACCCGTATACCCCGAACAGTCCTGCGACGAGTGCAAGTGAGATGTACGCCATGTGTCCCGCACCACCTTCCGGCCGAACGGCATTATCTCACGATCAAGCGGCTCTGTCACTTACTCGTAATGGGTTCTCGAGACAACCGTCCGCTGCCGCCCCGGAGCAACCCCCCCCATTCTCAACGCGGGACCGCGCGGACCCGGAACGGACTCCGGCACGCCGTGATGCGTACCGGTTTCGTGTACTTGAAGGGCCTAACACCGGTTTGGGGAGAGTAAAGATAACTGTCGAGATCGACCCCGTCGGGTACATTATCGATGTCGATGGTGTATGTTCCGGCTGCCTCCTCGGGAACATCCAAGACGAGCGTGAAACCGTAGTGGGGACTGCCGTTCTTTGTGATCGGATCGCCGCGGGTTGCGCCGCCGAAGTCGAGGTCCTTGTTCCCGGTTCCGGCATAGGTACCGTCGGCCACCTCGACGACGTCGCCGTCGACGGCGGCGTCGATGCCCTCCTGGATCGTCGCGTACTGGGCGGGGACGTGGATGACCTCCGCCTGCGCAGGTACCACCGCAGCCGTGCACAGCACCCCCGAGAGCGACGATATGACCAGCGGAACGGACGCGCGGTTATGCATCGGACGTTCCCTCCTTCTGGGGAGCAAACAGGCCGACGTCACCGCCTCTCACAGGTCGATGCGAGACGAGCAGCGAGTACGCGACCCCGCATCGCTGCCCTCGTTTCAGGATACCGAGCCGCACGTTGGGGCGTCAACCGCGTTCAGCGCCTGCCAGCGAGCGTACAAGCCGGAAACGGCGGCGACGGGCCCGCTGTAAGGCGTACCGCCGAATGGGACCCGGACCAACCACGGGCCGAAGCCATGCCCTGCCGTCACCCGATGGCCTGCCCCAACGGTCTGCGACTTGCGGCGTCCGGCGTCAAGAAACGCCCCTTGCATGGACGCGGGACCGATGGCATAATGAATAATCCAGTGCCGGTTCGCTGGACAGAACGGACTGGGGCGGCCGAAGGCCGCGGAGGCACGAATGGGTCGAACGTTAGATGCCCTACACAACCTTCAGGTAATCGAGCTCCAGCTTGCCGAGCTCCGACGAGACAGAGAATCCAGGGAACGTCGGATCAAGTATCACCAGCGTCACGCTCAACAGGCGGAAGACAAACTCCAGCAAAACCAGGCCCTGATCCGCGAACGCCAAAAACAGCTCGACGCCCTGCAACTCGACGTCGCCTCTCGTGAAGAGCTCGTCAACCGGCACCGCCAGGGACTCAACAAAGCCAAGACCAACAAGGAGTACGCGGCGATCCTCACCGCGATGAACACCGAAAAGGCGGACAACGCCAAGCTCGAGAATGACATTCTCAAGCTGATGGACGAGGTCCAGGCCATGACCGCCGGGGCATCCGGGATCGAGGCCGAGAAAGCCAAGGTGCTCGAAGACGTCGCCAAAGCCGAGGCGGAGCTCGCCGACTACGACAAGTCCGTCAAAGCCCAAAGGGACGAACTTCTCCAGAAACGCGAGCAGTGCGCGGAGGGAATCGAACCCACGACGCTTTCGACGTTCACCAGGGTCGCCGAGCACAATGACGGGGAGGCCATGGCCGTCATCGAAAAAATGCACCCCAAGCGTGATGAATA
>JASFUW010000477.1:0-4280 GCA_050050135.1 Phycisphaerae bacterium | reverse complement strand
CCGTCGGCGTATCCGCAGGCCACCAGTGCTGCGGACCGTACGCGCCGAAGAGGCGGTCGTACATCTGCCGCAGTCGCCTCTTTCCGGAAGTCCGACGTCTTTGTTTCTCTATCGCCATAGAAGAATCGCTCTTGCATCCGTGAGCAGAGTCTGCACGATACGCCCTCGATGGCGACCAAACAACAATCCACGGAGCCAGAAGCGAAGCGGGGCTTGCTCGCTCGGCCATTGGAGGCGCTCGTCTTCCTGCTCCCCCTGATCCTCTTCTACGAACTGATGTGCCTGACGCGGCACAACGACCGGGTCATCGCGTTCGATCTGACGCGTCGGTTCTTCGAGCTGTTCGGGCACGTCGGCATCTGGGCCCCGGGACTCGGCGCCATCGCGATCCTGATCGCCACCCACATCGTCTCCGGCGAACGATGGTCAGTGCGATGGAAGCGCGTGGGGCTGATGTATGTCGAGGCACTGGTGCTCGCGGTTCCGTTGCTGGCGTTGAACTGGGCCATCCCCCTGACCGGGCAAACCGGCCCTGCGCCCAAAATGCTCGACCGAATCGCGATGGGCGTCGGCGCCGGCATCTACGAGGAACTCGTGTTTCGGCTAGTATTGATTTCCGTTTTCGTGATGGTCGGGGTCGACTTGCTGCGGCAGAACCACACCTGGGTGGCGTTGGGGGCGGTGCTGTTCTCCGCGTTCGTCTTCGCCGCCCACCATCATCCGCCGATCGGGGTCGAGCCCTTCTCGCCGATGCCGTTCTTGTTTCGCTGCGCCGCGGGGGTATACCTGGCGATTATCTTCTGGTACCGGGGTTACGGCCCGGCCGCCGGCTGCCACGCCGCTTACAACGTCGCACTCGCCTGCCTGAACGCCGGCGGCTGATAAGGAGCACCGCACTTGCTCAGATCCGTTCGAGCGAGCCGGGCTCGATGGTGTATTCGTGGTCGACGTCCCCGGTGTTGCGCGTGGCTACCGGCTCGAACAACAGGGCGTGGGCTTCGTTTGGGGCGACGGGCTTGTGCTCGACGCCGCGCGGAACGATCAAAAACTCGCCCTCGTTCAGTGTCACAACCTCGTCACGAAAGTGTATCTCGAAGCTGCCCTTGATCGCCAGGAACATCTCGTCCTCGTGGTCGTGGTGGTGCCACACGTATTCCCCCTGAAACTTGACGAGCTTCACGTATTGGCCGTTCAGCTCCCCGACCACCTTCGGCGACCAATGCTGGCTGAACGCCGCCAGCTTTTCGGCGATGTTGATCTTTTCGTGCATCCCTGGGGCCTCACGAACGACATGACGACATTGGGCCGCCCGTCACTCCTCTCGGTTTGCGTTATCCGCCCGGTACTTGATAACCTCGACGCGTTCGAGCGTCACTAATCCTTCCCTCACCATATCGTCAATGTGCGGTAGAAGCTGGTCGATCTTCTCGCGGCCGTCAACGATCTCGATCACGATCGGAAGGTCCTCCGAGAGCCGCAGTATCTTCGCGGTGTGAAGTCGACTGTGGGCGCCGAACCCCATCGGTCCCCGGAGCACCGTGGCCCCCGCGAGATGCAGTTCCCTCGCTTTGAGCACGATGGCTTCATAGAGCGGCTTGCCGTGCCATTTGTCGCTCTCGCCCAGGAAGATGCGGAGCAGATGCCCGTCCTGAGGGATCTTCATCGCGTCACGCCCCCATCCATCGAATGGTCAATCGATAGCCGAACCACACCGCGAGCAGCCCGAGCCCGTTGCTCAATACCACGTTCAGCGCCGCGAGCCGCAACCCGCCCGTCTCGCCGAGCGTAAGCGTCTCCCATCCGTACGTCGAGAAAGTGGTGAACCCGCCGAGAAACCCGATCATAAGGGCGGTCCGGTACTCTTCGCGTACCAGTTGCGGCCCGGCAAACACAGCCCCCAACACGCCGATCAGAAGACATCCGACAACATTGACCGCCAGCGTGCCGACCGGGAAGAGGCCCGCGTGCAGGCGTTGGGCAGCACCGGCGAACAGATACCGTGCGACCGCGCCGCCCGCACCGCCTGCGGCAATCATCACCAGCTTGAACACCTCGGGCGACTCCTTCGCTTCAACAATCCGGAACTTCGTCGCACCGGCGCCGATCCCGACGCATGTTCAGCGTGCAAGGTCCATGTCTCAGCGCTTATCTCGAGCGACGCCCATGCCGCGCTCCGCCGCGCCGTTACCCATGCCCGGGGAGTGCGACGACCCCGAGCTGCTGCCACATCCCGAGCAGGTCGAGTTGTTCCCATGCCGTAACGATCTTGCCGCCGGCAATGCGATAGATCGAGATTCCACCGATGGAGATCCGCTTACCGCTCGGTGGTGCGCCGGGTAGTTGGCCTTTGTGGGTACCGGTTGCGGTCCACCGTCCCACTACGGTGTCTCCGCTGACGATGAGTTCATCGAAAACCACGTGTGAATCGGGGAAGGCCTCGCGGTACATGCCGACGGCCTGCCTCCAGCTTTCTCGATCACCCACGCCGTCCGGCATGTGCGGTCCGTAATAGTTCGCGTCGGCTGCCATGACGTCGTCGACCACCGCCAGGTCACCTCGGTTCAAGATATCGTCCGCGATGCGGGAGACGAGTTCCTTCATCTCTTCCTGGTTCATCCATGTTCCTCCGGTCAGGGCATGGCAGCGTTGATCTCCAACGCAACCGCCAACGATCGCCACTTGCCCGCCACGCGCTGCGTCTCATCCCTCTTTTCGTTCTTCCTCGGGCAACGGCCTGGGCAGTTCGGGCTCTTTGCCGGTCTCCTTATACTGCGCCAGCCACCGTTTGGCTCGTCTCAGCGCCGGGGCAAAACCCATCGGACCCGGTGAGCCCGCGACCGCGAGCCTTCCGTCCTTGCGAACCAGGAAGATGCGGTCGGGGTGGGCGCGGTACGCCTGGCTCACCTTGTTGTCCATACCGTCGACCAAAGTGGGAATGGTCAGCTTCTTGTCGGCACGCAACCGGCTGGCGACGGAACACCGCTGCCCGTAGCTCTTGTGCTTGCTGATGCCCAGTTCCTTGGCGTAGGCGACCGGGTTTCGCCCGTCGACGGCGTGGGCTTCGGTGATATAGATCAGATGAATCTCGGCCACGTCCTTGTACCTCTCATACGTCCGCTGCATCTCGCCAACCTGGCGAAGAAACGGCGGTCACGTATAGCTGCCGAAGAGCAGCAGGACGGGCTTGTCGCCCTTGAACTCGGCGAGGTCGAACTTTTCCGTGCCGTCGAGACGCGAAAGCGTGAACGTCGGGGCCACGTCACCGACCTTCGGGGCATCGTCCTTTCGCGCGCCCTCGCGCTTCCACATCGCGTTGAATTCCGCGAGGGTAAGCGTACCGTTCTCATCCTGGTCGATGTGTTTGAAGAATTTTTCGCTGGCGATGAACTCGTCGGCCGATATCACGCCGCTGCCGTCCTTGTCCATCTCGTTGAACATTCCGCGAGCGTCGGGGGCGACGACCTCGTTTTCGCCGTCGGCTACTGCCTTCGCGTCGTCCTGCCCGGCGGCCGGGACCGATGCAACCACCAGGGCGATGGCAATGCCGCCCGCCCACATGAAGCTCCGACTTCGTCTACGCTGCATGCGAATACTCCAGATCAGAGTGTTTCCAGTGAATACGATACTGAGTCACTTGATCGCCGACGGGCTGGTCGCCGCAGATCAAGGTGGCACCGCCCGCGGTGGACGCCAGCGGCGCGCCGTTCGGAACGGGACGGTTCACAGCGGGTCGTCCACGCCATCCGACGCCGCCGAGCGCCGCGCCGGCGATCAAGACGAGCAAGCAGAGGCTGAGCGCAGCCGCACATGTACGGGGATTGCGCAATCGGCTCATCGCACCCATTTTGGACGCCCCTCGTGCCAAAAACATGGCATAACCGCGTAGGAACACCCGAATTCAGCCCGAGACAACATGGTAGCAAGCATACCCTGACAGGGCAAGGGAGAGGCGGAGGGCTCGGGCGCGTTCGCAACCGCCTGGTCGGCTGCTGCGGTGCGGGCTCGGGCGGCTTTGGCCCGACACCCGGACTATACGACAACCTTCGCCGTGCTTACACTTTGGAGGCGGTTATGGGTCGGGGCAGCCCGTCCCCAAACTGTGCGTGGATCGGTTCCGCGAGCAAACGCACGCGCATACGGATGAACTTCGTGGACTCTTGGACACTGCTTGCCGACGTTGTGATTCTGCTGGCAGCCTCGCTGCTGTTGGGCGGAATCTTCTCGCGCTTCGGCCAAAGCCCGATTGTGGGGTATCTGCTGGCGGGGATGGTCCTGGGTGG
>JASFUW010000476.1:0-4283 GCA_050050135.1 Phycisphaerae bacterium | reverse complement strand
TGCTGTGGATCGCGGCGACCATCGGGATGGCTTTGACGTGCGGGGGCGACTCCGATCGGCTCATGTTCTACGCGTTTCCGGCGGAGCTACTGCTGTTGGGCTATGTATTGCACGACGCAGGTGTGGGGGGTGACCTCAAGTCGGCACCGTTTCTGATTGCAGCCGCGTTCGGGCAGACGGTCATCTCCCAGACATTTTCGCAGGTTGTGTTTCCTGCGAATGTGGCCGCGTGGTGGAATGGGGCTACATGGGCCGTTTGGACGGTGCTGCTGATCGCGCTGCGTCTGTCGCAGCTTAAGCGGGTGTGATGGAGGAAAGCACTCGCGTCGCGGTCAGGACCCCAGCCGAAAACGGATCATGGTCATGGCGGGCAGGCTGTTGAGCAGCGTATGAACCAGTACGCATGCCAGCAGGTTAGACCGGCTGAAGATATACACGCCGCCGAGGATGGCGCCGCCGGCGATTCCCTGTCCGAAGGCGAACCCGATCGCCGACCGCCATTGGCCGTGTGACGGCCAGTTGGGGCTGAAGTAGGCGTAGGGCAGATGGTACAGCCCGAACAGGACCGAAGTGACAAGCACCGCCGCCCACTTCGAGCCGGTCAGCGCGGTCAATCGGGTCTGCATGATTCCGCGGAAGAAGAACTCTTCGGTGAAGCCCGCCGTGAGCAGAAGCAGGACGAATACGATCGGGAAAAGATAGAGCACGCGCCCCGACTGAAGTATCTCGACGATTTGCGACGAACGCTGGGACAGTGCCAGTTTACCGGCACTTAGCGCCAGACCGAGAAGCGCCGCCCACCACAGTCCCGTGGTGAGGTTGTCTCTGCGAAACCCGACGGAAGCAAGAAATGCGCTCGGTGACGTCGAGCGACGAATGGTCGTCGCGATGTGATAGAGCAGGAGAGTGGGAATGATCACGAGGGTGAGCCAATGCACGACCTCGCTTTCCAGCACCGCGAAAAGGTAGACCATGTACATGGCGAAGTAGGCTATGACGACGATTGCCTCCTTGCGAAGCGCTGAGCGGTCGTCTATCTCGGCGGTCTCCATGTGTCGTGGTTCCTTTGCGATCGGCGAAAGCGACACCCGCCTATCGACCATCGGGTAGTTGGAGGAACTGAATGCCGTTCGGCAACACACGGGATTCGAGTGGAAGCGTGCCCGCGAATTCGCCGTCCACCTCGACCGCGACAGTGTCCGGCGAGGTGATCTTCATGTGCTGACACTGACGGTAGACCACGCCGGCGCGACCGATGTGCCATCGCCTAACGACGCGCATGGCGTGTTTGATCAGCTCCCATCGCGTCGAGCACGGGAAGGCGCAGACGTCGAGGAGACCGTCGTCGTGTCGGGCGTTGGCGTGAATGAGAAATCCGCCGCCGTATCGCCGCACGTTTCCGATCAGCACCAGTCCGCGACCTTCGAAGACGGGCGACCCGTCGGCCTCGACATGCAGTATCGGGAATCGGTGCGTGCAGAAGGTTCGCCAGATCGGTCCGAGGTAGTGCAGGAGGTTGATGTTGCCGGATCGAATCTCCTCCATCCGCAGCACGCACTCCGCGTCGAAGCCGACCCCCGCGACCGCGAGGAACCGGCGGCCGTTGATTATGCCGACGTCGAACGGGCGCGGCTTACCGCCCAGCAGCGTGCGGGCGACGGCGCCGATTTCCCGGGAGAGTCCGAGTGCCCGGGCGACCAAGTTCTCTGTCCCGGTCGGCAGAAGGGCACAAGGTAAATCCCTGCCGTCCAATCCGTTGATGACCTCGTTGAGGGTGCCGTCGCCTCCGGCAATTAGAAGCGCATCGACATCCGGGCCCAGGGCTGATGCGAGCTTCGTGGCGTGGCCTGGTTCGAGCGTGGCGGTCCAGTCGAAACGAGCGCCGGCGGCCTCGACGGTGGTCGCAAGTTGACGAACGATCGGGATGGTATTCGTCCGTCCGGAGACGGGGTTAACGATGGCTGCGATGCGACGCGACATGCGAACTCGTCTTAACTATCGAGGTGTTTGTCATCCGGCGGGGATGGGCTCCGTCCGTTCAAAGCGTCAACGTTCCCCGCATGGTCGTGACGGCCTGGCCTCCGAGCCGTACCGCGAACCGGTCATCGCCCTTGGGTTGGACCAGCGCGTGGACCAGCCCGGCGCGGCCGCCGGATATGCCCTGGGTACAGGTCAGCGCTGCGAGCCCGTCGTGCAAAGGGGTTCGTCCGTGCATGACCAGATAGGCTGCGAGCGGACCGTGGACGCTGCCCGTTACGGGGTCCTCATCGATTCCGACCGACGGGGCGAAAAAGCGAGACTGCACCGTGATAGACGGTGTCAGTGTCTTGACGGTTGCCAGGCACAGGCCGCGCAAGCCGTGCCGCGTGAGCAGTGCGGCCAGCCTGCCGAAATCGGGTTTGGCTTCGTTCAACGTCTGAAAATCCCGCGCAAACGCGAGGACGTCCTGATCTTGCGTCTGCACAATCGGTAGCGACTCGTCCATGGCGTCGTCGGACAGCGCCAAGAGGCTCGCGAGATCGGTCGCCGGTGCGGGCAGGGGTGCGAAGGTCGGATCGACCATATCGAGCCAGATCATCGTATCCGTTTCCTTCCCGGGCACCCTCTCGACATACGCGGTGAGGACGCCCGATAGCGTCTCGATACGCACGACGACGCTCTCCTCCTCGGGGAAGCGGAGTCGGCCGGACTCGACAAGGGCGTGGACGCCGCCGATGGTCGCGTGGCCGCACATTTTGACTTCGGAGGTCGGCGTAAACCAGCGGAAGCGCAGCGACAATGCCGGTGGTGCACCCGTCGGGTCCGGCGCCGACTCCGAAGCGTCGGTCGGTGGGAGGATGAAGGTGGTCTCGCTGAGATTGAACTCGTTGGCAACTGCCTGCATCTGCTGATCGGTCATGCCGCGCGCGTCGAGCAGCACCGCGGCGGGGTTGCCCCGGAAGCGTTCACTGGTGAAGGCGTCAACGACGAAGTAGTCCTTGTTCATTTCTGGTTCGGGCGCTTCCGCATCAGGGCTCTATGCCGGGCAGCAACCGGCTGCACGGCACGCTTCCAAGATGCTACCACGACGTCGACCCTGTGAGTATCCCTATGAGTGACGCGTTTCCCGGGCAGATGATCCGCGGACGGACGCCCGGTCAGCGCCCTGTCCGGCTTTTCGAACACCGGCGGGCCCGATACGCGGCGGCGCCCTGTGTGTGTGTGGATGTGATTCATGCTCTTAACAACTACCGCGCGGCCTTCGAGGCCGACGCATCGGTGGCTCAGCGCCGCGGTAGGCGGGCCGTCTTTGTCGGCTTGTTATCGCAAGCGGAAGGTGGGTCGGCCTGGCATCACATTGTCTCGGACCGCTAGCAGGAATGTTGCCCGGTTCGTCAGGCAGTGGGGACCGATCTTCGCAAGCACGCCACGGCGGACGAAGTCGAGGTATGTCGCCATACGTTGCCGTGGACGAACGTTGGCGCCGTCACTTGGTGTGTGAGCGACGGGAACGCTCCCTCTCGATATCGCTTCGGTCGGGGTACTTGCGGAGGCGCGGCGGCTGCCGGTCGCTGGCCGTTTTCACCAACTTCGCGCGCCGCAGAATGAGACGGTACCAGTTCGGTAAAGGCCGGCGCGTCTTGCGGTCGGCGCGAAGGGACTGCCTTGATTTGGCCGCTAACCTGTGTACAGTGGGGGTGGGTCGGGGTAGGATCATGGGCGGCGCGGTCGTAAGCGTAACGCACGCGAGACAGGTCGAGAGAACGCGGCTTGGTCTACCGCCCGGAACGCACGGAACGTTTGATGCTCCTAGCCTCGATTGAGCCGTACGCCGCGATCGGAATCACCATCCTCATGGTGACGTTGATCGCGTTGATCATCCTGATTCTTGGGCACACGCTGGGTCCGCGGCGGCACGGTCCGGTGAAGGACACGGCGTACGAATCGGGCGTGCCGCTTATTGCCGATACCGAGCGGCGGTTCAACGTCCGGTTCTACATCGTCGCGATGCTTTTCCTGCTGTTTGACGTCGAGGTCATCTTCATGTGGCCTTGGGCGCAGGTCTACTATCAGGCGGCCACGACAGGGACGAGTCTTCCGGTGGAAAACGGTGACCCGGTCGGCAAGGGTTTTTTGCTGATCGGGATGGGTATCTTCTTCGCCCTCCTGGTGTTCGGGCTTTTGTATGAATGGAGGAAGGGGGCGTTTCAATGGGATTAGGAATTGCCGGCGCGTCGTTCCAGGCGAGCAGGGAGGACTTCCTGACGACCCGGCTTGATTATGTTGTTGATACGATCCGGAAA
>JASFUW010000475.1:0-4293 GCA_050050135.1 Phycisphaerae bacterium | reverse complement strand
CCTGGTGTGTTGTCTTCTGATTCTCGCTTGTCACTGCACAGTAGTAAACGAATACAGATATATATTGTTTCTATATTGAAAAGAAATAGAAGAAAAGAAGAGACATCTATCCATCATGACCCGCTGACGTGTTAACTCACCCCCCTACTTGGTCTCGCTCGTCGGCAGAATCTCGACTCGCTTCGAGAAGATCCTGGAATCTCCACTCGCATTCCACTGGCCGTATCTCATGCACCTATATATGCCTTTCGGTTCTTCCTGGCCATTGCTCGTAGCTCCGCGTCGTCGACCAACGCCAAAATCGACGCAAAAACTCCGGACCTCGTGCCTGTCACCACGGTGACGTTGCACCGACACCTTTAAGTACTTGGGCCTCGCCCCACCTTCATGAGGTGATCGATATGACCAGAGGAAGGCCGCCAACGTGTCCGTTTTGCGGGGAGTCGACATCAATCGGCAAAGGAACGAGAAAGACCAAGACCATGGGCATCCGCCGGATTCGGCAATGCAAAGCCTGTAAACGCAAGTTCACGCCCAAATACCAAGCCAGCGTGGAGGAGGCCGGCCCAGATCCGGCCTGGACCAGCCAAGAAGCAAACGCCACGGGCCCATGAACATCATCAGCATGGCGTTCCGGGTCAGCGAGGCCGTGGCCGCCTACACCGAACGAGTGCGACGGTTCTACTACCAGGTCATGCTCCTGGGGCACGGCTGCCCAAGATGCAGCGCCGGCCTGAGAATGACTGGCGAGGGCCGGTGTCGGTGCATTGGCTGCGGTAACGAGTTTGATCCGACGGTTGCGTTCCAGCGGTGCTCGGAATGCGGCGGAACGCCGAGAGTCGAAATCCGGCGTTACCGGTGCCGCAGGTGCGGCCAGGACATCGTCTCCCGATTCCTGTTCGACGGACTCGTTTTCGATGCCGCATACTTCCGGCAGAAGATGGCTGAATCGCGAACGAGAAGGCAGGAACAGAAGGAACGCCGTCAACTGCAGCTGATCGATTACCGTTCGCCTGCGCTTGACGCAGGTCCCGTCGAGTTAGGTTCGGTCGCCGGTCTTGCCGAAGCGCTCAACCTGCTCGTGGCTGGTGCAGCAATCGATCCCGAGCCCTTCATCCGCCAGGGATTCGACCTATCACGCTACGAGAGCCACATACAGGCCCATTTGGACCCGTTTTCGATTTCGTTCGATGAGATACCACCCCTGAGTGATGACGCCCGTTTGGACCGGATTTGGCGTTTTGTTGCGATCATCTTCATGGCCCATGCAGGTCTGATCAAGATTGAGCAAGACGGTCCTGAGATCATGGTGATGCATCGTGAAGCTGACTGAGAAAGACCGCCAGTTCCTGGAACGGCTGCGCGAACTCATGGGGACACGGGACCTGTCGGTCGAGTTCAAGATCGATCGACCGAGCTACATGGTGCTCCGCGGGACCTACGGTGACAAGATCAGCCGGGCCTTTCGCATGACCCGGCAAGGTGTGCGCTGGCGATTCCAACGCATCTTCAATGACATCTATGTCTCGGCATTCTCCTCGATTCTCCTGATCGAAAAGACGTTTGGCACGGAACTGCGAGATAACGCCATCCGAATCAGCAGGGAGCGATACGAAGTCCAGCAGGAGCTGTGTGGTAGCGTGCCGGCCGCCATCGCTAAGAAGAACGACGAAAGGAACACCCAGTCGGCATCCTCCCGACAAGAATGACCGAATCAACCAAGATCGAGTTCCGGTACCGGCGGATCAGCCAGATCGACGACATCACTGACTTGGTGGCAATTCTATTTCCGGGCAACAAAAACCAGCAGCACGCTGCCGCGCGGATTCTCATGGCGCTAAAACATGTGGACGACATCCTCCCTACTCTTGGATTCCTACACCAGCAGGGCATTTCGCGGCGAACCCTTGAACGTACCCGCGCCAAACTCGCCCGCCTCGGACTGATCGAGCACGTAACCTGGATGAACAGCCGGTACGGTGGGCGCCAGGGCTGGAAGCTATCGGGGCGGATGTCCGCCAGCCTGCGCGCGCTCGCGGGCAAGCTCGAGGCTTGGCAGAAGGACTCGCGCTCGGAGCGAAGGGAAAAAGATGAGCGATTGCTGGGGGTGCTGGATTGATGAGTGGTTGTCCTGTAACTCGGCCTGGCGCAGCAGCCCTTTCCGGACGGCCAAGCCGTCTCGTTAAACGGCGTTCGTCCCCCCATCAGATTCGGCTCGGCGGAAGGCAAGCATCTTGTGCTGCAGCCCAACGCACCGTACTGTGTGCACATGAAAGGGCGAATCAAACGTGCACTGAAGATCCTTGCCTGTTCGATCGTCGGTCTCGTTGCCGCCGTGTTTCTGTTTTTCCTTTGGATCACGCGTGATCCCACCACACAGCTTATTGACGCGACCGGGAAGGAACTCACGGCCGGAGGCGCCCTTGAGGGGGAGGACGATCTTCTCGGCGGTTCGCTCTTCGAGGAGGTTCAGAAGTTCATCAGCGATAAGGAGTTTGCAGCCGCCAAAAAGAGGCTCCTACAGATCATCGATGAAACCGATCGCGATGGCGAGGCATGCATCCTTCTGTGCGACGTGTCGCGCGAGCTCAAGGAGGTGGAGGAGGCCGTCGACTATGGCCTCAAGGCGGTAACGCTCCTTCCAGAAAGCACCGAAGCGCATCTTTCCTACGCAAGAGCGCTGGGTTTGCAGATGTTCTCGGGGATGCAGGGCATCGGTGGCATGTTAAGCGCGATGGCGCGACTCGGCCCTTTCAAAGCCGAGATCGACCGTGTTATCGAGCTGGACTCTGATAACACCGAGGCACGGACGATGTTAGTGTTTTACTACTTGTCCCCCAAGCCTATCGGTGATATCGACCGGGCAATCGAAGAGTGTCGTGAGCTCGAGTTGCGCGATCCGGTCAGCGGTAAGCAACTGCTCGCTGCATGCTACCACCGAAGAAAAGAGACCGAGCGGGCAATCGCGCTATTGCTCGCCGGCATCGAGGAATTCCCCGAGGAATGCGGCTTCCATGTCGCGCTCGCAGACATCTATGCTGAAGAGAAGGACTTCGACGCTGCGGATACCCAGTATGAGGCGGCGCGCCGGGGCAAGAAGGACGAAGCGTATTATCGATCGCTTTATGGCCAGGCGCGGATGCGTGTCCAGAACGAGTTCGAGCCTGAGCAGGCAATTGTGTTGCTGGACGAGTTCATCGCCGACGAACCCGAAGGTGACAACGTGCAGTCGGTGGCCCATGCCTGCTGGCGAAAAGGCAAGGCGCTCGAACAGTTGGGACGGAAGCAAGATGCGCTGCTGGCTTACGAGGAGAGCCTCCGCCGAAGCCCCGGTCTGAAACTTGCCGAAAAGGCGATCAAAGACCTCCAGGATTAAGTCCTCTCTGAGCCTTGGCGGGAGCCGTAAGTACCATTGATTGGTCCGTATGGGACTCGCCTGCCTCGGCCTGATCGAGCGCGTTACCTGGATGAACAGCCGGTATGGTGGGCAGACAGGATGGAAGCTGTCGGGGCGGATGAGCGCGGCGATGAGGCGGCTTGCGGAGAAAATCGACGCATGGCGTATCGACACGCGCCCGGAGCGGAGGGAGAAGGATGAGACGTTGGTGGGATTTCTGTGACCATGCTCCCCTAGGACCTGACAGACTGCTGGGATTCGGAGACTAGTACTCAGCCGCGGATGCCAAGTGGAACATGATCGAGCCATCCCGCATCCAGCACGCCCCATAGCCCAATGAGGATCGCTTCAGACACGTCGTGGCGGAGCGACGTCGGTTTGGGCGCCTCAGACCAGTTGATGACTCGTCGCGCCATCTCATTTGCCGTCCGCTTGGCTTGCTTCCCGTCGCGGTGTTGGCGGTCATAGAAAAGCTGGGCGCGCCATGTTTCGGCGGCGACATGTCGTGTGGCAATGCCGCGGGCGGCAGCCTCTTTTTCCCAGATGTCTCCAAGGGGCCCGCCCCCTTCGAGACAGATCATCGTCACACCCTCATTCTCCTTGAGGAGTCGTCGAACGGCGCGGCGAAGCGCTGTGGCATCCGCAAAGTGCTGTGAACGGTACCACCGCAGCCGTCCATCGCGCGCGAATAGCGCGAGTCCGGTTCTTAGGCCGATGTCAACGGCTAGCAGGTACTCCTCCAGCTTTGAGCGTTCCGACATGTCGGTATTCTAGTGTCCTGTCACGGAAATAGCTTGACAATGTCTCATATGCCGGTATACTCGCTCTCACTATGTGGGAAACAGCTGAGCCATTGGCAATGACAAAGCAAGAGCGTCGCAGTGTGCAGAAACTAG
>JASFUW010000474.1:0-4317 GCA_050050135.1 Phycisphaerae bacterium | reverse complement strand
CGACGGCGGTGCCTATTCGTCGTTCGGCGTCGCCACCGCTTATTACGCCGGCAGCGTGGTGCCAACCCTCTATCACTTTCCCGCGTATAAGTACGACGGCTACCGCGTGATGACCAACAAGCCCGCGTGTGGCGCCATGCGCGGGCACGGCGTCCCCCAACCCCGATTCGCCTTCGAGTGCCTGCTGAACATGATAGCGGACGATCTCGACATCGACCCCATCGAGATTCGCCGCATCAACGCCATGACCCCCGACACCAAAACCGTCAACGAGATGGACATCGGAAGCTGCGAGTTCAAAGCCACCCTCGACGCCGTCGAAGCCAAGAGCAACTGGAAAGAAAAGTACGGCTGCCTACCCAAGGGGAAAGGTATCGGCGTCGGCAGCGGGGGCTTCGTTTCCGGTGCCGGCTACTGCATCTACCGAGGTCAGGTTCAGCTCTCCCACGAAAAACCGCGCGAACACTTCCAGAAGAAATCGATCTTCCCTCACGCCAACGCGGTCGTCAAAATCAGCGAGGACGGCTGCGCCGCGGTGCTGTTGATCGGTGCCGCCGAGATAGGTCAGGGTAGTGACACCGTATTGACGCAGATGTGCGCTGAGTCGCTCGGCATCCCCGCGTCGCGAATCCGCATCCGCAGCGAAGACAGCGACATCTCCCCGCTCGACCTCGGTGCCTACTCCTCCCGCGTCACGTTGATGGGAGGCCACGCCGTCTCTAGAGCCGCCGAAGACGTCGTCAACAAAATGCGACCCTACGCCGCGAAACTGCTGGGTTGCGCCGAATCCGACGTCACCGCCCGCAACGGCCGCATGTACTCGTCACCCACCGCCGCACACGCCGCCGAATCCTCGTCCCGAGCCGCGGGGTTGAGCCCGCGCGGAGTTTCCGGCGTGGGAGACGTGCACTCTTCTCGAACTGCGGGCGCGACTCCGCGCGGGCAATCGAGCGCCGCCGATCCCCGTCCCTCCGCTCCCCAATCCCCAATCCCCAATCCCCAATCGGCAATCCCCAATCCCCAATCGGCAGTCCCCAATCCCCAATCCCCAATCTCCAATCCCCAATCGGCAGTCCCCAATCCCCAATCCCCAATCGATTCAATCGCCTGGGAAGAGGTCGCCCGCCAATACTTCAACGACAACGGCCCCCTCGTCGGCACCGGTTGCTACAAACCGCCCGACGGTCTCGGCGGCGACTACAAAGGTTCGACGGTTGGCACAAGTCCCGCGTATTCGTTCGGCACTTCGGTTTGCGAGTTGTCCGTCGATTTGGAGACGGGCAAGGTCGACATCGAGCGTTTCACCGACTACCACGACTGCGGCACCCCCATCAACCCGCAGGCCGTTCATGGCCAGGTCGAAGGGGCCATCGTCATGGGTGCGTCCGAGACGATCATGGAGGACGTCCAGTTCGACGAAAAGGGTCAGATCCTCAACCCGAACCTCCACGGCTACCTCATCATGACCATCAAGGACGCCCCGGAAATCTTCAGCGGCCTGGTCGACTCCTACGAACCGCGAGGCCCCTTCGGCGCCAAAGAAATCGGCGAGGGCAGCACACTCCCCGTCCTCGGCGCCGTAGCCCACGCCATAGCCAACGCCACCGGCGTGTGGATAAAGGACTTACCCATTACGCCGGAAAAGATACTGAACGCGCTGCGATAGGCGCGTTCCGAACGATTCGCGCCCAGCGCCCGACAAAGGCACTCAGGGACACGGGGGCGACCCTCTCTTCGGCCTGAAGGGCCGAGATAACGTAGCCCAGGGCAACGATCAGCGAACACCCATGCCGGCGCCTCCTGCTTCGGCACGGCACCCAAGGTGCGATGTCCCCATCGAGGTGTGCCATGCCCAAGTCTGCCGGAGGCGGCGCGGGCATGAGCTACCGGTGCGGGGGCCGCAACGGTAGCGTCTCGATGTTCGGGACGAGCGGGACATCGGTTCTTCCAGCAAAGAACCGCGCGCTCGACCATGCCCAGTCTTCGGGACAGGCTACCAATCCTCGCCGGACAGGATTGGCGTGGACGTAGTCAATCGTTGCGTGAACAGCCTCGGGCTTGACCAGATTGCGATCGAACCCACCACCACGCTGCCAGAATCGGTGCGACACCTTGCCATGGGCTCGCTCGTCGCGCATTCTGGGCAAGGCGTCCGGTGCGTGGGCCCGCACATACTTCAACGCCTGGCGTGTAACCGGTTGCTTGATGGCGCTAAGAATGTCGCTGATGGAATAGGGATCATGTTCCGGGAAGATCACCAGGTGAACGTGCTCGGGCATGAGCACGTAAGCCCACAGCGCGAACCGGTGCTTGGTCCTCGCTGCGGACAGTGAGCGGAGGAACCACTCTTTCGAGCGGTCACTGCTGAGGAGCGGCTGACGCCCGAAGCAACTGAATGTCAGGGCATGGGCATCGCCGGGTGTGTTGTATCGCTTGCAGGTCTTACGCCACTGGAAAGTCGACGGCTGCACGTCGGATCCCCCTCGACGCGTAGCATACCAGACCTGCGTGGCGTGTTCAAGCTCCCCGTATTGACTAGGGGGCTCGGACCGGCATGCCCGCGCTCACCTCCGGTGAGCTTGGGCATGGCACACCGGCGGACTGGGGCATGGCACACTTCGATCGGGACGCCACAGCTCGGGTTGCAGGTCAATGGACAGCGAACGCGGGATTGTTTTCGCCATCTGCACGCCCCCACCACGTCTTGCCCCGATCATTGACATTACTTTCCGCACCTGGCAGAATCGTGAGCGCATCGAATAATCGGCCCGCCATCTTCGGGCCTACCACGCCTCGCGTTAAGGCAGCATCTGTCATCAGAGAGAGACCATGCGAAACCCTGCGAAACTGATCACGGGCGTTCTCTTTTGTGCGGCACTGGGAGCATCGACTGCCAACGCCCAGAGCGTCAGGTATGTAGACGACACGGCCACAGGTGCAGACGACGGGTCGAGCTGGTGTGACGCGTTTCCCTACCTACAGGACGCGTTGGCGGCCGCAGCCTCGTCGGGCGGCGAGATCGAGGAGCTACGAATCGCCCAGGGCACCTACTGGCCCGATCGCGGTGCGGACCAGATGTTGGGTGACCAGACCGTGACGTTCCATCTGATCAACGGCGTGGCTTTGCGCGGTGGCTATGCGGGCTGTGGGGCTCCCGACTCTGATGACCGCGACATCGCATCGCACGAAACGGTCCTGAGCGGCGACCTCGCGGGCGACGACACGGGCGACGTTGACGATCCCTCGCGAAACGAAAACAGCTTCAACGTCGTTCGTTGTACGGCGTGCGACGGATCAGCCGTCCTCGATGGCGTCACGGTCAGCGGTGGCAATACGACGGGCGTAGGCGGAGGCATGTTCAATACGACTGGCGCTCCGACGATTCTCACATGCACCTTCACCGGAAACGCGGCCGACTTCGGTGGGGCGATCGCGAACTTCGCCGGAAGTAGCCCGACCATAGACAGGTGCACCTTTTCTGGTAACGCCGCCCGAAGCAGCACAGGCGGCGGTGGTGCAATCTACAATTACGACGGCAGCAGCCCCACCGTCACCAACTGCCTATTCACGGCCAACTCGGCCGACGTCGGTGGCGGCGGTGGTGGAGCCGTCCGCAACTCCACAGACAGCAGTCCATCGCTTGTCAACTGCGCCTTCATCGCCAACGCTGCGGTCTACGGCGGCGGCATGATGAGCGTCATCGCTTGCAACCCGACACTGGTAAACTGTACTTTCGCCGCGAACCTGACGCCCGTCGCCAACGGCAGGGCCTTGGCATTCGCCTCGTCAGAGCCCTTCTCCCCGAGCAACGCCGTCCTCACCAACTGCATTCTCTGGAATGATGGGCTGGAGATTCTCAGCCTCGACGGCTCCACGATCACGATTACGCATAGTGATGTCCTGGGTGGTTGGCCGGGTGATGGGAACATAGACGAGGACCCGCAATTCGTCGATCCCGATGGCGATGACTTCCGGCTGTCAATAGACTCGCCTTGCATTGACGCCGGTGACAACAGCGTGGTCACGCTCCCCACGGACCTGGACGAGAATCCACGGATCGTCGCGGTGACCAGCCCGACTGTCGACATGGGCTCTTATGAGTTCCAGATCGGAACGCAGATTCCGACGGTTTCGACGTGGGGTCTCGCGGTACTCGTGCTCTTGGTGCCGACGGCTGGCACGGTGCTGATCCGCCATCGCAGGACCGCCGGCAGCGGCTAGTGCCGCGTCAACTGTGTTTTTGCGGGTAGCGAGCGGCCTCTTTCCGAGCCGCGCCCGTCAGGACGCGGTCTTCTGGAACCCGCAAATTAAGGCGTG
>JASFUW010000473.1:0-4318 GCA_050050135.1 Phycisphaerae bacterium | reverse complement strand
CAAAATCGAAAGTGTTCAGGCACAGCTCCGAGGGACGAGCGGGGCCGTCCTGGCACCAAGGGCCAGCCATGCAACTAAAAAACCCTGCATAGTCGGCCAAGTCGACGATGCCGTTTGTGTCCCAGTCACCGTCGACGACGACCTCGATCACGCTCTCGCCCAGCGTGAAGATTGTCCCGAGGTTCTCAAGGGCCGTGTAGTAGATCTTGCACCCCGGCGCATCGACCGTGGCCCCCGGGCCCACCACAAGCCGCCGTACGTAGACGGCGTCGCAAACCTCAAGCCCGTCCTGCGGATTGTCGAATGCGTCCGCGACCTCGACAACGGCCCCTGGTGCCAGCTCCAGTGTTCCGAACGCAAAGTTGTTCACGAAGCCTGACGCGACGGGACCGCGATCTTTCCCGGCGGCCTCGAGCCGTTGTTGTTGCCCCTCGAGCAGGATCTGGTCTCCATCCATGAGCAATGAGCCGCGTGCCCAGTCAAACGTGGTCGGATCAATAAGCAAGTTATCCAAGTTCTCCCCAACGGAAAACGCCGCCCTGCACCCGACCTCGATCTGTCCGCCTGTCTGCAGCCTGATCGTGCCGTCGATGTCTACAGAGGATGCGTCTTTCGCGACCAGCGCGCCACCAAGCTCAACAATGGCCGGCGGGGGGACGCACCCACCCCGCGCCGCGGCAACCCCGCGATACGTTCCTCGACAGTAAAGCCCGAAGTGCATGTTCTTGGATAGCTCGAGTGCGCCGCTGTTTGAAATGTGCAGCCGGCCAGCCGACAGCGCTGTCGGAGGCTCCGCAAGCTCGCCGCTCCCACGCACGCGTCCCCCGGAGTCGATCTCCATCGTCTGGGCGAGGGCCATCGTTGAGGAAGCTTCGAATTCGACGAGGGCACCATCCGTGACCCGTAGAGTGCTTCCTTCCGTCGATAGGCCGGTACTGATGCTCATCTGCGCCGGCGGCGGCACACAGCCCCCGCGCTTGGCCGTTGAACCCGATGCGAGAAATGACCCCTCGCCGGTGACAGGCGCCTCGATCAGCACGCTACCACAAACGGTGTGCGATCTGATTCGCCCTGTTCCGCTTTGATAGACCGCGTCGGCGATGCGGAGGGTCGCGTCCGCTGTTGCCATCAGGTCGCCGTTGTTGCTCTTTGGGCCGGTCGGGAACAGGATCAGTTGTTCGCCCGCCCTATTTGCATGGATCTTGCCGTTGTTTGTCATCTCGCCAAAGATGACTCCGGCTCCTTCGATTTTGTGATCAGTCTCATTCACAAACGGCAGCTTGAAGTTGCCGAGCATGGCTGTGGTTTGCCCGCCCAGGCGAACGACACAGTTATCCGGGCTGCTGCAATCGCCGCCGCCGGGGGCCAAGTTGTTTTCCTGTCCATCCGGGCGAAACAGTGCACCTTCCGGACCGCCACGACCTACTTCCAAGAGGCCCTTGTTGAACACGCTCCCGCTGAATGCCCCCGTTTGCCCGTTGGGTACGAGCACCCCATCCACTTCGACGTCCTGCAATTCGGCGCCACCGATGAGGTGGATCTCGCCGCCATCGGTTGTCGTTGCCCGTCCGCCGATGACGGTTGCGCCATTGACTTCGACAATACTGGGCGACTCATTGACCGGATGCACTCCGGTGGCCTCGAGTGCACCTTCGCCAACCGACTGATTGATCGCCTCAGCGTCGAGGACCAAGCGTCGGCCGTCCCTGGCGAACAAAGTACCCGCGTTCTCGATTGGATCTGGCCCCTCGTCGACAGGCCGCTCCGCCTCGGCGGCGAGCGTCCTCACGAGCGCGCCACTTGCCTGATCAACACCGACCGACGCATACGGACCAAGATCCAGCCGTGTAATTGTCGGAGAGATGTCCATCGTCACAACCGTCGGAGCGTTCTCCTGCCCTGCAACCTCGACGGTGAACTTGGTGCCTGACAAATTGTCAGGTACTGTGTCGGGGCACCAGTTCGCAGCAATGTCCCAGCATTCGAAGCCTGAGATCGGTTCTCCGTTGTTGTCGACGCAGCTATGGCCACCGACCCACCGGCTGGGTTCGTCGGGGTCGCCGACATCGCATTCATCCGGAAGCCCGTTCATGTTGCAGTCCGGATCGCAACCCGAAAAACAGTGGCATGCTTGACCGTCGATGCATGCAACCTCGCATTCATCCGGGCGCCCGTTCCGATTGCAGTCGGACTTCGTGCCGCACGTTGAGACATCACAGCCTTCGGCTAGACAATCCAAATCGCATTCATCGGTCACGCCGTTCGCGTTACAGTCATTCCGACATTCGTCTGGCACCCCATCGCCATCGAGGTCGTTGCTGCCATTCGGGTCCGCGATGTCACAAGCGTCGAGCCTGTTGTTGAGTTGGCAGTCGTTGATGCGCTCATCAAAACTTACGGAAACGGAAACCGATCCATCGTCGCCACATGCATCCGGGGCTACCGTATCAGAGGCGTCAATCTTGATCACCAAGCCGCGATCGCCACCCTGGCCGGCGGTCGGAAAGAGGCGATTGAACGTCGACTCTTCGAATCTGACACTCGATGTAACCTCGGTACAATCATCGGCACCCGCCAGTTTAAAGACGGGTCTATGCTCATCCGACTCTCCGGTGCGACTAATGATGATAACGTCGAGGTACTCGGTATCATCAGCTTCGAGATCTGCGCGGGCGGTGACAGTCACAACGACGTCGCCACGCGCAGGATTAATGGTGCCGGCAAAAAACGACCGCGGCTGACCGACCCCAATCGGCCCCAGATCGCCGGAGTGGGCCTCGAACGGCGCGGACAGGACGCAGTCGTCAAGTACGAGATCCTCGTCGCAGTCCTTCGTCGGGTCCGCTTCGATCTGCTCCACGTCGTGCGTGCCGTTCCCGTCACAGTCAGCGAACTCGTAGGCGCCCATGTCCACAGTTGGCGTAGGCGGGTCAAGGGGATCGGGTCTCCCGACGAGAACGCGCGGGTGCCCATCTTTGTCGTACGGGATTTCCTCGACGGCCTGGTTATCTCCCGCATCGATTGCGGGCGAATCTGCGCCGAGGCGAGAGTCCGCGTCGAGGACCTGAGCGCCCTGGTCTGATATGTTGCCGTCCTCATCAGGTCCCCAGATCCCCCCATGCACCAGGCTGAATCTCAGTTGGCTGCGAAGAGTGTCGAAGGAAACCTGCGCGTCCGCATCGACGATATCACCGCGACTGTTGTTCCAGAATACACAGTTCGTTGCCGTGACATCCACGGTCGAATTGATGCCACCGCCCTCGCGACGAACTGTGTTATACGCAAACGTACTGTTGAGTATCTGCTTGGGACTGGAAAGGACAGACCCCCCTAGGGCGAGACCGCCACCGCTGCCTGCGACGTTGTGTGCGAATACACAGTTCCTGACAACAACACCTCCACCGGTTGAGGTGATGAAAAGGCCGCCGCCCTGGTCGGACGCACCGCATTGGTTGTCCCTAAACAGACAGCTAACGAAGTTCGGCTCCTCATTACCGGTGCCTCCGCCAGCGACCGCCACGGCGCCGCCGTTGCCGGAGACGGCCTCGTTCCCGACGAACTCACACCTGATGAAGATCGCGCCATCGGCCGTGCTGTAGACCGCACCGCCACCGTCAGCCGCATGATTGTCGACAAACCTAGAGTTTACTACAGTGGGCCCCTCCCCGCCGGCCGTGCCATTGATCCACAGCCCACCTCCCGTTCTGCTCTGCGACCCTCCGTGACCATTAGCAGTCCCGCCCGTGACTGTGAAGCCGTCGAATCCCGCACCACTCACGCGGTCGGCGGTCACCACATGAGTGCTGTTGTCTGACTTGGCACTGTCACTACCATCATCGTCGCCAAGAATGTCTCCCGACAGCACGGCGACGTTGGCTTGCGGATCACGTTGCTCCAATTCAGTCTCGCCGCCGGCGAAGCCGCCATACAGCCCGACGTTGTCAACGAGTGCAAACGAGGCTGATTCGTTGTCGCCGGGCACGTACACGCCGTCGGCCACCCAGATCTCTGTAATGGGCTCCGCTCCATCCTTCGCGCATTCGGCGAACTTCAGTGCGTCCTGCAAGTCGGTGAACGCGTCGTCCCAGCTGAAACCGGTGTCGCCGCCTTCCGCGTTGACATTGACGTACAAGCGCGACTGCTGCATCTCGCACTCGTCCGGGATCGCGTTGTTGTTGCAGTCGGTGCTCGTGGCTGGGCCGATTCCGGACCCGGCGAGGATTCGCACGTTGTCGATACCCCAAGATTCGTCGTCCCGGCTCTGCAGGTTCTCGCCTTCAAACGCGATCGTCACCTCAGCGCCTGTCGTACTGAACGG
>JASFUW010000472.1:0-4321 GCA_050050135.1 Phycisphaerae bacterium | reverse complement strand
ACTCGACCGCTTCCTGCGTTCTCCCGAGTAAGAGGTTAGCCAGACTTAGGTTGTCTGCGGTGATCCCCGCGTCGCCCCATATCTTACCGTCACGTTCAAGATCCAGCGCTCCTTTGAACGCGCGTACCGCCTCATACACGCGTCCGAGTGAACGCAGATCGTAACCCACGATGGCTAGAGTCCGTCTGCGCGCTCGAGCGTCGAGCATGCTCGAAGGGCGAGTCCAGGGTGCTTCGAAGAATCCTGCGAGCGTCGCCAAGTCCTCCCCAAACCCCCCGAGGAACCGCGTCACGAAATACGCGTTTCCCCGGCACATGCGGCGCCAATACACGTCCTTGTACGCCTCCTGGTACCTCCCGGCGTGACAACCGTGGGTGACCGCCTGGAAGAGCGGGGCCATCTCTTCGAGCGTGTCTGGGAGCTCCTTTGCGGGCAGGTCGCGAAAGTACTCGTACAAGCGTCTGTGGGCTTGTTTCCATGCTTTGGGATGCTCCGCCCGTAGCTTGTCGGCGAAGTGCTCGCGGATCAGCGGGTGGCAGTCGAGCGTCTCGGGATCGTCCGGGTCTTCTTTGGCAAGAAGCCGCGCTTCGCGCAACCTACTCAGGGCGAACTGCCATTTGCCGTGCGAGAGGTTCACGAGGTCCGAGGTCAACCCGCCGATCGGGTCGGACTCCTTGAGCACCTTGATCGCTCCACCCGCGGCTGGTCGATCGAACAGGCCCATGATCCGCAGTATCTGTAGCTCGGGCTTGCGCTCGAACCACTTCTCGTAGGACTCCATCACACGGCGAGCGTGCCCACCGGCAGTCGGCTCATGCATCAACTCGGGCACCAGATCGCGTTTGCGGACGTCGCCTTTGTGCACGGTCCCGAGGTAATTGCCGAGCAGGGTCAAGGCAAGGGCATGGCCGCCGAAGTCCTTCACGGCTTCTTGCAGGTCGTCGTCGGTTCCATTGACCTTGAGTCCCCTGAGCAACTCGGCTCCCGCCTCCGGCGATAGCTGTTCCAGGTCGATCCGGCGAACGCTGGTGCCGACGAACGGCTGAATGTCCTCGACCTTGATCCGGGTGGTCAGGACGCACAGCCCGGTGTTGTGGCGGGCCACTTCGCGGAGCAGCGTTTGTAGCGCCGGGTCCTGGAGACCGCCGTGATGATCGGTGCTGCTCGGCGGGTGCTGGAGGGGCTCCAAACCGTCGAGAACGAGCAACGTCGGTTGCTCGTTGACCAACGCGGCCAGCCGCTCGCCCTTTTCCCAGGGCGAACCCTGCGTCGGATCGGGGTCACCGAACCATCGCAAAGCGTGATCAATGAAAAGGTCAGCCGACGCTTGCTTACCCTCGGCTGCCCCTTGTGAGTAGAACGACCAGCCCAAGACCCGCCTCGCCCCGCGGTAACTCTGTTCCCGCATATCCAGCAGCCATCTGTTGACCAACGCGGTCTTGCCCACGCCGCCGAACGCAACCAGCGAAACTAGCCCGACGTTCGCGTCGTTCCACGCTTCGTCGAGAATCGCCAGTTCCTTTTCCCGGCCAAAGAGCTCCGGGCTCGTGATGGGCATCTTGGAAAGCGCCACCCGGACCTGGTGCAGTCGCTTTGGCAAATACTTCGTTACACTCTCGGTGACCACATCCGGGACTGCGGTGTGATCGAGGTTGTCAATCGTGGTCGCCAGCGACTTGATCAGCGAGCGCGTCTCGTCTTGAACCGAGCGTAACTCGGCCATGTCTGCGAGCACCTCAATCAACGACGCCGTCTGTGTTCGTTCCTCTGTACAGATGCGGGCAATTGCGTTCTTCAGCTCGAGCGCGTCCTTTTCCGCAGCCTCTCCCTCCAGGGTTCCGAAGATCATCTCCTCGAGAAGTCCCCCAGCAAGTGGGACGCACTTGACACCCCCTTTTGCGAGGTGCATCAGGAAGTTCTTGGTTACTACCGGTGGTTGTTGCTCGCCGGGTGTCATGGACGTTGCTCGACATTGGGTCTTATGGGGCGGCAGGCGGGAAGACGTCCCGCCTCGGCGAGTGCCAGTTGTACCGATCGTGTTTCACGGGTCAAGCACAATGACTGCTCAATCCCCAATCCGCAATCCCCAATCCGCAATCCCCAATCCCCAATCGGCAATCCCCAATCGGTGCCCCGCCCCCCTGATCTCTGCTCCCCACTCTTTCGTAGCGCGCCCCGGAAGTTATTCCCCGGCACGTGCGCGGACTCCTCGCACACGTTCGGAAGAGGGAAGAAAATGAAATGCAATAAAAAAGTATCCCGAACAGACCCAAAAAACGCCACTCGTGGCGTCAAGAACGCGGATGTGCGCAAGAAGCAGACCCAAACAGACCCAACGCATTCGGGATACGGAGCCACGACCGGCAGGGCCATGTCACCCGCGACCCGCGCGGGCTTAAGCCCGCGGCTCAGAACTCAGTGGTATTTCGCGGCGATGGGCATCCGTCGGCCGGTGCCGAATGCGCGGGAGGTGACTTTCAGACCGACCGCAGCTTGTTTGCGCTTGAACTCCGAGCGATCGACCAGCCGGGCGACACGCTCGACCGTCGGGCGGTCGAAGCCGAGTGCCACGATCTCGTCAACCGACGCCTCCTGCTCGACGTAGTGCTCCAGAATCGGGTCGAGGACGTCATACGCCGGCAAGGTGTCCTGATCGAGCTGGTTTTCGCGAAGCTCGGCCGAAGGGGGTTTGTCGATCGTCCGCTCGGGGATGCACGGTGACGACCACGTGGCGTTCATGTGTCGGGCCAGCTCGTAGACCGCGGTCTTGGGCACGTCGCTCAGCACCGCCAGCCCCCCGCACATGTCACCATAAAGGGTGCAGTAGCCCACGGCGATCTCGCTCTTGTTGCCCGTGGTCAGCAGGAGCGCACCGGCTTTGTTGGACAGCGCCATCAAAATGCTCCCGCGGATGCGGGCCTGGATGTTCTCCTCAGCCACGCCATCGCCCTTGGCATCGAATTTGGCGAACAGCGGAGCAACCGCTTCTTCCGTCGCTCGATGGGCATCCTCGATGGGCACGGTCGAAAACTCGATCCCCAGGTTGGCTGCCAACTGCCTGGCATCTTCCACGCTGTGCCCGCTGCTGTACCGCGAGGGCATGGCTACCCCCTGCACACGATCCGGCCCGAGCGCCTCGACAGCCAACGCAGCCGTCACCGCCGAGTCGATCCCGCCGGATAGCCCGATCACCGCCGATGAAAACCCGCACCGACGCAGATAGTCTCCGATCCCCAGCACCAGTGCACGGCGGATGCCCTCGATCCGCTCCGGACAGACCTCCACGCGATTGCCCGCGGGCTGATCGAGGTCGGCCACGAGCAGGTCCTCCTCGAACGCCTTGGCCCGGGCAACCACGTTGCCCTCGGCGTCGAGGATCAGACTCGCCCCGTCAAAGAGCAGGTCATCCTGCCCGCCGATCTGATTCACGTAGACCAGAGAAACGCCGTGCTCGCGCATCTGCTCCGCGAACAACCGCTCGCGCACCGCCTGGACCCCCGCGCGATAGGGAGACGCCGATATGTTGATCACCACGCCCGCCCCCGCGGACGCGGTCAGCTCGATGGGGTCGACGCCGTAAACGCGCCGCCCCTCGAACTGATGATCGTTCCACAGGTCCTCGCAGACGGTCAAACCGAAGCGTCGCTCGCTCCGGTCACCCGTGACCGAGAACACCTGCACGCCCGCCCCGGGCGAGAAGTGTCGCGTCTCGTCGAACACGTCGTACGTCGGCAGAAGCATCTTCGCATAGCTCGCTGCCAAGGTGCCGTCACGGCAGACGGCCGCAGTGTTGAAACGCCCGCGACCCGAACCCGAGGCGTCCGGCTCCACGTACCCGACAACCGCCGTGATCCCCGTGCACGCTTCGGCAATGCGGGTCATGGCTCGCACGTTCCGGTCGACGAGGTCATTGCGAAGCAGCAGGTCCTTGGGCGGGTAGCCGAATACAGCCAGCTCGGGGAAGACCACGAGATCGGCCCCCGCGTCACCGGCTCGCGCCAGATTCGCCAGGATCAGCGCGGTGTTCCCCTCGATGTCACCGACCGTGCAGTTGATTTGGGCGAGCGCAACTTTCATGCGTCGGCGCCTCCCGCGCGAAGCCGTGGATCATACGAAGCTCATGCAAGAATTGTAGCCGACCCGACCGAATACGCACGACCGGAACCACCTCCCCTGCGAGGGGCGAAACGAGGAGAGCGCAAAAAAACCGCGAGACCGACGGGGCCTTTCCATGTTCGGGCCGGAGAGAGGAAAGAGAAAAGCCTGTTATCCGTCGATCTCGCTTATCGTGAAAAAAATGCGAGCCCAGCGGGTGCTCCTT
>JASFUW010000471.1:0-4321 GCA_050050135.1 Phycisphaerae bacterium | reverse complement strand
TCTGGCGGGACATCCATGATCTGCTGCGGGACGAATTGCGTGTGAAAGAAGGCCGCGAGGCCAGTCCGAGTGCCGCCGTCCTTGACAGTCAAAGCGTGAAAACCACGGAAAAAAGGGGATTCGCGGTCACGATGCGGGCAAGAAGATCAAGGGCCGCAAGCGTCACATTGTCGTAGACACCCTGGGCTTGCTCCTGGCGGTGGTCGTCCACCCGGCCGACGTGCAGGACCGCGACGGCGCCAAGATGGTGTTAAGCAGACTGAAGGGGCAGTTCGGACGTCTACAGTTGATCTGGGCCGATGGCGGGTACGGGGGCGTGCTCATTGAGTGGGTCCACAAGTTCGGTGGCTGGATATTGGACATCGTCAGTCGCTGTGACGACGTGAGAGGCTTCAAGGTGCTTCCTCACCGCTGGGTTGTCGACCGCACTTTTGGATGGCTGGGGAGGTATCGCCGGCTCAGCAAAGACGACGAAGAACTGCCTGAAACGAGCGAGTCCATGATCTACCTCGCCATGATCAACCGCATGACCCGGCGTCTCAGCTCTGCGTGAGTTACCTTTTTATACACGCTCTTAAAGTGCGAATCCCTGCAAAATTTGCAGTCGGCTCCTCGCATCGTGGGACGGACGTTATCATGGAATGCAGTCCAAACGGAGTCAGATCATGACGCTGGCAAAACGGATGACAATAAAGATCGTCGGGCTCGTGGCCAGCCTTTCGGTGCTCGGGGCCGTTACGACATGGGGGTTGGCGGCCGCCCGGCGCTCGACCGTGATCGCGAGGGATGAGTATCTGGAGCTACGTCTCGTGCTCGACGTCGACGAACATCTTTTCGGCGCCCGGGAAGCACTCGTCGCCGCGGACGACGCGTCCGGAGCCTGTCGTGAACTCGATGCGGCGCGGGAGCGCCTCGATGAGTTTCAGCGCTTCCAAGCCACCCAGCACCGTGACAAGACGATGCACGAGGAGGACGAAGACGCGTTGCTGACGTCTCTCGGGCACGACCTTGACCGAATCCATGAGGCGGCTTCACGAGCCGGGACCTCGGTCGACGCCGACTTGACGGCTACCCTTGCTGTCCTGGACAACGCACACGCAAACCTCAGGGGGCTGTCTGCCGAGATGGACGAGAGGATCGCCCGTGCCCAGCTCACATCGGACCGGACGATCCGAGGAATGGCCGTGGTATTGGGATCAGTCTGTTTGTTGATCGTGCTCGTGACCGTCGTCCTGAGCGCGACGATGTATCGGAGCATCGTGGTGCCGTTGCGCCGGCTCGCCACCGCGGTCCGCCGGATAGCCGCCGGGCAGTTCGACGAAAGGGTGGACGCACTACCGAAAGGCGAATTCGCGGAGCTGGCCAGAGACTTCAACCAGATGGCTTCGAAGCTCAAGGAGCTTTACGACACGCTCGAAACGCGCGTACGCGACAAGAGCCGCGAACTTGTCCGATCCGAACGGCTTGCGAGTGTCGGGTACCTGGCTGCGGGTGTGGCCCATGAAATCAACAGTCCGCTCGGCATCATCACCGGCCACGCCGAAGTCATGCTCAAGCGGCTTCAAAGGAACGGCCAGGGCGGCAAGGGCGTGAATGTCGAAGAGACGCTGCAGATCATCCGCGATGAAGCGTTTCGGTGCAAAGAGATCACCGAAAAACTGCTCTCCCTTGCCGCCGGGCGCGAACTCATTCGTGAACGTATCGACGTTCGCCATATCGTGGACGACGTGGTATCCATCCTGGGCACGTTACCACAATATCGCGATCGCAAATTGGCCGTTCACGTCGAAGAGACAGAACGCCTACTGATACTCGGCAACGAGACCGAACTCAGGCAGGTCGTTCTGAACCTAGCAATCAATGCTCTTGAGGCCGTTCAACCTACGATCGGAGAGGTCCGGTTTGACGGACGTCGGAGTAACGGCGCAGTGGAACTGATCGTCTCCGACAATGGTCGAGGAATGACTGAGGATACGTTGGAGCACGTTTTCGAGCCGTTCTTCACTCGTCGAGGCGGTGCAACGCCGCGCGGGACCGGTCTTGGGCTGTCAATCACGCATGCCATCATTGAGGCACACGGCGGGAACATTCGAGCCGAGAGTGATGGACCCAACGCGGGAAGTCGCTTCTTCATCGAACTACCTGTGGCGGGTAGGGAGAGAGATTCGTAACGTGCGTAGTAAGTCGACGAATCCCGAGGAGGTCTCCGTCCTCATCGTCGAGGATGAGCCGCGCCTGAGGTCTATCCTTACCGAGGGCGTACGGGAGTGCGGTTATCAGGCGGGTGGCGTTCGCACCGGCGAGGAGGCTCTTGCAGCCATGGAGAGTCACCCGGCCGACATCGCCATTCTCGATCTCAACCTGCCGGGCATGGACGGCTTGCAGTGTTTTGAGAAACTGAGGGAACGATGGCTCGACGTTGCCGTGGTCATTCTCACCGGATTCGGTACGCTGGACGCTGCGCAACGTGCGATTCAGCTCGGCGTCGTGGAGTTCCTGACGAAACCCGCGTCTCTCGGGGATCTGGAGAAGGCACTGCATCGGGCGTGGCAATCCCTTCCCGCATGCTCACACGAAGAACCAGCGGAGGAAAGCTCCGTGCCGGTGGGAGAGGAGACTGACGCGGACACGATTCCGGCCACCCGCGCTCTTCAGGACCTTGAGCGCAAGTGGATTCTCTCAGCGTTGGAGCGCCACCACGGGAACCGTGACGCGGCCGCCGCCGAACTCGGGATTAGCGTGAGAAAGCTGTACTACCGTTTGTCGGAGTATCAAGAGCATGGCGGCGATGCCGAGTCTAACGCGGACTGATGGCAAAAAGAGATTAGGTGGATCTTAGCGTATGCAGGGGAGGAACGTACCGCGGGCAAGTTCGCGTCCTGAGTGCGGTGGGCTGGCAGGTCTCACACACCTTGAGGCGGGAGCGTTACAAGCAGATGGGACTCACTGATGACGATGAGGGTAAGAGGACAATCGCGGCAGATCGGAATGGTGCATGTTCTGGGGTGGACGAGTTTGCTGGCGTCCGTAGTTGCGACGGCACCAGTGGCACGGGGTTCCCCACCCACGGTAGGTTTCGGGCCAGAGACGTCCTACGAGCTTTCGTCGTCGCAACCACATCGCGTGGTTGTTGAATATGTCGACGGCGACACGCACGCTGACCTCGTCGTGACCTGCACAGGCGGTATTGATGGAATCGGCGCGGTAACGGTTCAGTTCGGCGATGGCCTTGGGGGCTTCCTGCAGAGCGACGATATCGATGTTGGGGGCAGCCCGTGGGGGCTGGCGGTGGACCATTTCAACTCCGACAACGAACTTGACCTGGCTGTTACCCTGGGTGGCAACGAAGTGACCGACGTGCGCATCTTCTTGGGGGCGGGCGAAGGGACCTTCGTGCCGGGTGTTGTCCTTACAGCCGGGCGCTTCCCGATTGGCGTGGTGGCGCGGGACTTCAACGGAGATGGTGACACGGATCTGGCGGTGGCGAACAACGTCCTGTACGGACTGACCGTGTTTCTCGGGAACGGCGATGGCACGTTCGGGTCTGGGGAACACGTTACTGACGCTTCCGGGTTCCGCGCGACTGACATCGCAGTGGGGCACCTCAACGCAGACAACCACTTGGATCTGGCATTGTCACATTACGGTGGCGTGCTCCTGCTTGCTGGAGCAGGCGACGGCACCTTCACCACGCTGGCATACGTGGGTAGCTCCGTTTTGACGGAAGCCGTTGCGCTCGGCGACGTGAACGCAGACGGTGCGGCGGACGTCGCTTCTGTGGAGGTCTACGGCGGGAATCTACTGCTGAACCTGGGCAACGGGGACGGCACATTTCAGACCGCACAGCCATATTCGGTTGGTTCCTTTTGTCGCGACGTTCTGATCAACGACATCAACTTGGACGGTCTGGCTGACGTCACCCTGGCCTATCAAGACGGCAATCAAGTAAAAGTGATGCTCAGCAGCGGTTGCGGAACACTGATGCCTGCGTTGGACTTTGCAACCGGTGTCCAACCATTCGCGGTGGCCAGTGGCGATTGGAACGAGGATGGGTACCCGGACCTTGCGGTTCCCTACCGCAATCTGGGCGACACGGCCTTTACATCAATCTTGTTACAGTTACCGCCTTCGCCAGTCATTCCCGGTGACGCGGACGGCGATGCGGATGTGGATGCCGATGACCTGACGCTCTTTGAAGACTGCATGGCCGGGCCGGGAATTCAACCGGACCCAACGCTGCTTGAGTGCGCCGTGCAATGCCTTGAGGTTTTTGATTTCGATGGTGATGTTGATGTCGATTGCGACGACTGGGCGGCTTTTC
>JASFUW010000470.1:0-4322 GCA_050050135.1 Phycisphaerae bacterium | reverse complement strand
TCTCCCTCCGGTCCACCATCATGGACACCGGAAGCATCACCGCAGCCGCCGCTGCCGTCGTGAACGCCGTCGCGATCACCCGCCACGTCACCTCCCCCCCGCGCGTCAGCACCGAAATCACACCGGTCACCGCCGCAATCCCCAGCGACCACAACATCACCCGCAACAGAACCGTTCGAAGAGGCATGGGTGGCTCCCAGTCAGCAGTTGCACATCCGATGCGCCCCACAGCGCGCCCGAAAACGAGGCAACGCCCGTCTTCGAAGACGCTCCAGTCGCTATTCGCTATTCGACATTCGTCATTCCTCGTCGCCTCTCAGATTCCACCGTCCCTCCGGCGATCAGCCTCACGCTTCGCGCCGAACGGTGGCCACGAGACACCCAACGATCAGCTCGGAAGTTATAACCCCCGGCGGGATGCCCGCGACCGCACCCGTCCGTGGGTCCCCGCGCTCGCGGCCGGGAGTCGCAATCGGAAGGGAACGAAAATCAAAAAACAAAAAAAGTTGCAAATCGGACCCAAAAAAACCGCACTGGCGCTACCAAAAACGCAACTTTGGTTGGCTTCGTGCAGCACGGCGAACACCGAATCAACCGGTAAGGACAAAGCTCGGACTTGATCGATCCGGACACCAGTTCGCGTCGGCGTCGCCCGGTCGTTATCGCCCGACTCGGGTGGTTTTTAGTCGACCGCGTTTCGTGTACACTCCCTCGCTTGGACCCAACCGGCCGGTGTGTTCGCGGAACGCGCCCCCGCATGAAGCGCGCCGCCGCTTGGGTGGGCAGATACTTCGTACTCGAGTCTTCATTTCCAAGGCTCGGGCTACGGCGCGGTTACGGAGTATTGGGCCTTGGAAGCCAGAGGACTTCATTGCATCGCCGAACTCTACGACTGTCCGTCCGAACTGCTCAATAACGAGTCGTTCGTTAAAGACGCCCTGCGCCAAGCCGTCAGCCAAGGGATGGCCACCCTCCTGCACGAGGTCTCCCACCGATTCCATCCCCAAGGTGTCACCGCGCTCGGATTGATCGCCGAATCCCACCTCGCCATCCACACCTGGCCCGAGGTCGGCTACGCCGCCGTCGACGTCTTCACCTGCGGAGACCGCGCCAGCGCCGAGAACGCCTGTATGCACCTCGCAAGTGCATTGCAGTGTCAAAGGTCGTCACTGCGGAAAATCCAACGCGGCCTGCCCGAGGTCAGCGAGCTGGGACCACCGGTCGCCACCCAAAACGTCGAACAACTCACCCCGCTCGCCGGTCCCTAGACCAGGAGCCGTTCCCATGCCCGGCTCTGAACTGCGTGCCGACCTCTGGATCAATGAGTTCATCTCTCCCTGGGATTACTACGCCCACGGAATCACCAGAATCATCGCCCACGGCAAGACCCCCTTCCAGGACATGCACATCGTCGAAACCGGTGCCTACGGAAAGGCACTTGTGCTGGATGGAAAGTGGCAGTCCTGCACCGGCGACGAGTTCCTCTATCACGAGCCGCTTGTCCAGATTCCGATGCTCGTCCACGGTTCGCCCCGTCGCGTCCTCATCCTCGGCGGCGGAGAAGGAGCCACCGCCCGGGAGGTCCTGCGCTGGAAAACCGTCGAGCACGCCGTCATGATCGACATCGACCGTCAGGTCGTCGACGCCTGCCGAAACCACCTGCCCGAGATGCACCAGGGTGCCTTCGACGATCCCCGCCTCGAGGTCGTCATTCAGGATGCCCTTCAATACCTGGACAAGACGGACCAGACGTGGGACGTCATCATCTCCGACCTCTCCGACCCGATCGAACAGGGACCGTCCTTCAAGTTGTTCACCAGGGAGTACTTCGAGCGGGCCCGGCGCTCTCTCCACACCGATGGTGTCTTCGTCCTCCAGGCCGGCCCCGTCTCACCCGTCGAGATGGGCATGCACGCCCGGCTGGTCTGCACCATGAAAACGGTCTTCGTAAACGTCGAATCTTTTACCACGTACGTGCCCACGTTCGTGTCACCCTGGGGTTTCACACTCGGTACCGCAAAACCGATCAACACGCTTCCCGACCCAGCGCAGATCGATCGCGAGTTGGCCGACAAGACGGTGGGCGGTTTCAGAATGTTGGACGGCCGAACCGTGCTCGGTTCGTTCCAGTTGCCCCTGCACCTTCGCCGCGCGATCGACGAGGAGACGCACATTTACACACTCGGCGAGCCCCCCAAGTTCTTCGGCCGTGGTGTCAGCACTGCGACCCCCGCCCGCACGTAAAGACGGACGGGTGACACGACCCGCCCGCAGCGCCCGGCTTCTCGCCCCGGCAAACCGATGCACCGCGCTCCCGGCGGCGTGCTACTGCACGCACACCACCCGGCTCACCTCGGGCACGCGGTCCTTGAGGTTCCGCTCGATCCCCATTCCGAGGGTCATCGAAGCCGACGGGCACCCGATGCACGCCCCTTGCAGTCGGACCTTGACGACCCCGTCCGGCTCGATGTCGATAAGTTCGATGTCGCCCCCGTCGCTCTGGAGCATGGGTCTGAGCGTGTCGAGGACAGCCACCACCCGCTCCCGCAGCGACTTCGCATCTTTCGATCCGGTTTCCGTTGGTCCTGCCATATTCCGTTTCTCCTCATCCCGGCCCGTGGCGGCGATCTTCACCGCAGTCCTGGACGCCATCCTACGCGCGCTTCAATCCCCCCGGACCCGCCGCCGATCGCCGCCCTCCGGATTGCGGCTCACGGCGAGATACAGGCTCCGAGTACCACTGTATGGCTCGCCGAACCCCCTAGCAAGCCAGGGGCCGCCCCAGCCCCCCCCTGCTTCGGGCCTTTCCAACCCGCACGCCTTAGGCGGTCTGCCGCCTTCCAAGGGTGCGGAAAAGGGCCACCAGCACAGGCGACACCGATCATGGACCGCATCCCCCAACCCGCCCCGCCCGTCGATTCGTCTTGACACGATCGCGGTGTTACCGCAATCTCTACCGTCGGTGGGCGCGGTCGGTAGGTTGGCGACGCCCGCGCCGCCTTCACGTGCCACGCACGGTAGGGATCGTGCGGTAAGCGCCTGCTGATCCCCAGGCTAGCCACGCCAAACTTGGCAGTGAACGATCACCGAAGCGGGAGAGTTTGTATGCGTAGAGGCGGCAGGCGCTGCTTGCCCTGGACCTGTGTGTTGCTCGGCGTAACGAGCGGTCTGGTCACCGCTCAGCAGAACAACCCCGACGCCGTGATCGACGCCATACGTTCGCGCACCGAGATCGGCGAAAGCGATGAGCGGCGCATCGCTGATTGGGTCCAGGCCCGCGTCGATGAGTTCAGCGATCATGCCTCCTTCGTGGAACGTCTGATCGGATGTTTCGAGAACGCCAGCAACACAGACCTCTTCCGAACCAAGCTGTGCGACCAAACGGCGGAGATCGCGGAAACGACTTTCGCCCGGCCCGACCTCAATCGCGATCTTGCATTCGGACTCGCACGCGTGCTTGTGGAAATGGGCCTTCCCGAAGCGCTCCCGGGCTTTCTTGCCGGGCTCAAATCAGCCGACCCCCGCGCCCGTTACCTCTCTGCAACCGGGCTGGTCGCCCAACGCCGCGCCGTTTCCGGAACTCAAACCACCCTCGATCAGGCGGTCCGGGCGTTGCGTGATGCGGGTGTGGCGGAGACCGCCCCCGTCGCCCTCGGTCGTATTTACGAAGCGCTCGCCGTCCGCGGTCAGGTCGGCGCCGTGTTCGACGCCTACCTGGCGATCTTCGACAAACGCCTCGAGCGGCGCCGCGCCGCAGCCTTGAGAGTCGACGGAGCGGAAATTCACGCGTTCGAGTTTTTGCGTCGGTCCGACGTGGTCTCGGCCCTCGACCAGAATCAGCGGGCGGAGCTGGTCCGCCGGGTCGCCGTATTCATGCGACTCGACGCCGGTCGATACAACGACCCCAAGATCGCGCCACCGACAGACGAGACAACACCCGATCTGAACTTCGACGAGCGCGACCGCATCGAGCGGCTACTCGACGCCGAGGAGGAGATCCTCGAGGCGATCGTCGGCGCCGGGGGCGGCGGGAAGATCCGTGACATCCTTTCCAGCCGCGGCTCGGCCGCAGCTCAATCGGTGCTCAACGAAGTCTATGTCTGGGTGGGCAACGCAGCCACGAACGCGTCCGGTCCGCTCAACGAGGCACCCTGGAATGTTCCAGTAGGCGCGCCTTAGGAAAACCGATCGACGGTCCGTGCGGGCTTGATGGAATGATCCGCTACCTACTGCTGGCGAGCCTGTCACTTTTCGTCGGTGTCATACTCCTGGCGTCAACCGGTTCCGCCCCGCCGCGCGCCGACCTGACCTACGTCAACCCC
>JASFUW010000469.1:0-4339 GCA_050050135.1 Phycisphaerae bacterium | reverse complement strand
GCCAGGCGGGCACGGCGGTGGACTGTAACGACGGGTTCGACTGCACCGCCGATGCGTGCAACGAATCGGAAGACCGTTGCGACCACACGCCGAACGACGGAGCGTGCAACGACGGTCAGTACTGCAACGGCGTGGAGGTCTGTGTGGTGGGTCAAGGCTGCGTGGACGGCCCCGACCCCGACTGCAACGACGGCGTGGAGTGCACGGTGGACGACTGCATCGAAGCGTCGGATAGCTGCTCACACACGGCTGACAACCATCTGTGCGACGACGACGACGAGTGCACCGTGGACCTTTGTGCCGGCACCGGCTGTGTTTACATTTCGTTGTGCGGCGCATGCTGCCTCGACGACGACACCTGCACCGATGACGTCCGCCGCCTCGCCTGTACCGACTTCGGCGGGACGTTCCACGGGCAGGGCACGGCGTGCGAGGGAGATCTAAACGGGAACGGTCTGGATGACCTGTGCGAGCCCGACATTCCGGACGAGATTCCGACGATGTCGACCTGGGGGCTTGCGGTGGTCGCGCTCGTGCTGCTGATCGGCGGACGCGTCCTGTTTGGGCGCAGGCGGCATGTGTCGGCGTAGTTCTCCGTTACACATGAACTAATGGATGGCACGGGGCCGCCGGAAGGCGGCCCGCATGGTCCCGCGCGTGTTCCCACGGGGCGGCTGCGCTCCCGGCGCGCCGGAACGCCACCCATTGCTACGAGAAGCCATCCGGAAGGGCCGCGACCCGTGCGCATGCACATCGGGCACCGCGGCGGGCATGGAATCCTCGGGTCCAACCTGTTATCCTTCTCGTGACCGATTCGGGCTCGGTTCGGCTCCGAGCGGGCGTAATCAGACGAGAGAGCGTGATGGGAAAGCGACGAAAAGACCGGGAAGAACCGCAAGGGAAGCGAACGCCGCCGCGCCCGCCGGACCGGGCAACGAGCGGCGCGGGCGAGCCGCCCTCCGGCCAGAGCCGATTTCGCCGCTGGGTCCGCGCCAACTGGTCGGACCTCCGCTTCCTCTTCGTCTTCGGATTGTGCCTGGGGCTGTACTTCCTTTCGACCCTGACCGCCCCGATGAAGGACGGATTCTTTCCCGCGTATCTGCGCTGGAACGCCCGCGTATCGGGCGTGCTGCTCCGCACGTTGGGCGAGGACGTGAGCGTGCGCGAGCGGACGATCATATCGCCGAAGGGCCCATCGATCGACATCGAGCGAGGTTGTGACGCGGTGGAGCCTTCCGCCCTGTTCGTCGCGGCTGTCCTCGCTTCCCCGGTGCCGATTTTCTCGCGGCTGGGGGCGGCGATCGTGGGCACGTTCCTGCTGATGTTGCTCAACCTGGTTAGGGTGGTGAGTTTGTTCCTGGTGCGGCTCTATTTTCCCAAAGCGTTTGAAACGATGCACCTGGACGTCTGGCAGGCGATCTTCATCATCCTGGCCATTCTGCTGTGGGCCGGGTGGGCGTCGCGGATGGCGCGACGAAAGGCTGCACAAGCCGATGGTTCCACCTAGACATCTCGTTCGTTTTTGCCTTGCCGCGATCGTTCTTTGTGCCATACTTATGGCACGTTGGCCTGGAATCGAGAGCGGATACGGTTCTCTGTTCCGGGGCGCGGGCAACCTCCTTTTTTCGCACAACTTCTGGTTCTGGTCGCACGGTGAGGCGCATTTCATCGACCTGCACGCTCCGGACCAGGCTGCAGAGATCGAGAAGGCGGTCGGCGCTGCGGTGGGCGAAGGCTACAAGCCGGCGCGGGCGCAAGGGTACAAGGACACACTCCTGCTGATGGTCAACCGCAAGACGGGTAAGTCGGGTGGGATACGCACGAGCAGCCGGCTGATCGGGTACATGCCGACTGCCATCGTCACGGTCCTCGTGCTGGCCACGTCGCTGCCATGGAAACGCAGGGGTTGGGCGCTTCTGTGGGGAGTCCTGCTGATCCAGATCTTCATCGTGTTTCGGCTCACGCTCTTGTTGCTCGATGGGGGATTTGCAGCCGACAAGGGATACGCGCTGTTCGACCCCAGCCCGTTCTGGCAGGGTGCGATCGGGTACGGGCGGACGATCTTCTGCGACAACCCGACCATCTCATGGCTCTTCCCGGTCTTCGTGTGGTTTCTGGTTGCTCTTCGGAGCCGGTTGTGGAAACTCGATAACGGTAAGCCACGCGAAGCCGAGCCGGCTCCGGCGGCCACGCGCAGGACTTGACCGCGAACGTCTGCACGTGGTAGAGACGCTTCCGAATGCAGTGTTTACCCGGGCGGGGGCGACCGGCACGCGTGACGTCGGCCGCGCATGGCAGGGGCCGCCCAGGCCGCGGGAGCTACGCTTAACCCTCCCAGCCCATGAGTCTCACGCGTTCTTTGGTGGTGCGGATGAACATGACGGGCATCGAGGGCATGCCCCAGCGGAGCAACTTGTTGTTGTCGTCGAACCAGAATTGATAGCTCACCACGCCCGCGGTGTTGGCCACGACGACCGTGGTTGTTCCGTCCTTCCAGACCTGCGACTCGAAAAACAAGTCCCCGGCTTTTCCGCTCGTGACATCGAACTCGCGAAGGACGAACTCTTTGTGTACGTCAAAGTCGATCAGCTGCACGACGGTCTCGATCCCGTAGATGAACGGCGGGTCGGGGCGCGGCACCTCGGTTTTGACCTCTTCGCTGCCTTTCGGTTTTGCGCTGAGCTTCACGACCTTCGCCCCGAACTTCGCCCGTTGCACGTCGCCACGCTCGTCGCCGGTCTCCGGGGTGATGTTGCGCCTAAGCTCGATGTCGATCGGCTGAAAGTCCGGTTGGAGCTTGGCGACGACGACCGCCTTGAACCGCGTGCGGTTGGGAAAGGTGTTTGCGGTGTCCGTCTTGTAGTCGTAGACCAGTTTGTCGTCGACCTTCGAGCCTATCAGGGAGGTGGCGACGTAACCGATTGGATCGTTGGGACCCATGCTGATATGGAAGAAGGACTCGTGGACTGCGCCGGGCGCCAACGGTTTGATGCTCTTAAGCGCCTTTAGTCCCGCGTCGACCAGTTTCTTGTCGATCTTGATCGGCGTCGCGGGTTTATCCGCCGACTCGCTCGGTTGTTCCTCGGGCTCGGTCGCCGGGCTCTTCGCTCCAGCGGGCTGCCGGCTGGCGTCTCCCGTCTGACTCTTCGGCTCAGCCTCTTGAGCGCGGACGTTCACGACCACGCCACACAAAACCATGATGCAAAGTGCACGAACGATAGAATTCATCACTGACCTCCTCTGCGTCGATCCACCGAGCCGCGGTCTCGGACGGGCCGGTTTTGGTTTGCCGTACGGCGACGACCTTGCCTTCTTCGTTCCTGTCTCGTGGGCGCGATCCAGCCCGCGTCGCCCGTGCGCTGACGTAAACGTCCTGCCGCTCGATTCTACACGTTTCTCGGTCTTCGCCCCAGTGGTTGCCCGTCGAGAGATGTCGCGTACGGATACGACGCCTGAACGACACGCTCCGCCCTCTACATAGTGCGGGTGTTCCCTCAGCTTGACTCAACTTGTCGGAACTGACCGGAACGTACGACTTCGTCCCCGGCGCTCAGACCGCAGGAAAACGGCCCGACGACCGATCCGGTAATGCTTGGCGAGCACTTGCAAACAGTGGGCCATGATGGGCCGGTTGATCGCGCCACCCGCCTGGAGACGCCGCCCGCGCGGAGCTACAATACCGTGATGATCCGCGACAACATCCGTGGGCTGCTGGATCGCGACCCGTTCGTGCCATTTCGCTTGGTTCTGAGCAGCGGGCGACACTACGATGTGGTCGACCCACAGATGACCGTCCTCATGAAGTCTGAAATCTTCGTCGCGTTCCCCGACGGGGAGCACTCGTCGCTCATCCCGTTGTTACACGTCACGTCCGTTGAAACGCCAGCCAATGGCCGCCGCAAGCGCGGCACCAGACGCAAGCCACGAACGTGACACCCGGCGAGGAGCCCCGACGTCCTTATCAAGAGCGCGGATTCGGTTGGCTTCGTTCCCAGAGCAGACCCAAGAGCTTGCGCGCGAGACCGCGGTGAACATAATGGTCTAATCAGGGAAATCGGCCGGCGACACGCCGATTTCAACGATGCTGCACGCCAGGATCGGTTCGATACCCGATTCGCGGGCGGCGGCGACGAGTTCATCGCTTTCCGTGCCGGGATTCAGATAGAACTCTTCAGGGCTGACAGCCGCGATCTCGGGCAGAACCTTGACACCGACCGCCGGCGGCAGATACATCGAGACCCGGTCCGGTTTGGTGGGAAGGTCAGCGATCGACGTGTACGCCTGGAGTCCCTCGATCTCGCCGCCCTTGGGGTTGATGGGGTAGACGTCCCACCCATCC
>JASFUW010000468.1:0-4345 GCA_050050135.1 Phycisphaerae bacterium | reverse complement strand
GAAAAGCGGCTAGCGAGGGCACGTTTGATCCGGGGTGTCAAGGCGGTGACAAGGTCGAGATCGGGGTCGAGGCGGGTGGCGACGCCGCCGACGGTGCCGAGCGCTTTGAAGAGCATCAGCAGGTCGCGCGGGACGACGACGTCGTGACGGCGGACGACGTCGGCGAACTCGTTGGTCAAGGTGCCCAGGTCGATCCGCTTCATGGGCAGGCCATAGTATTTGTCGAGCAGGACCTGCAAAGAACGGTGCAGGTGACGGCGGTTGGTGTCCTGGCCGAGGGCGCCGAGGTCGGCGAAGCCGTCGATGACGACGTCGATCTCGCGGTTGACGGCGGCGTAGACGATGACCAGAAGCTGGTTCATCAGGTCTTCGGTGATGGTGCCGACCTGGCCGAAATCGATGAGGCCGAGCTTCGCAGGCGGTTCGACGAGGAGGTTCCCGGGGTGCGGGTCGGCGTGGAAGGCGCCGAGCTCGAAGATTTGCTTCAGGTAGCAGTCGACCAGGTGACGGGCGACGAGCCGGCCGTTGAAACCGTTCGCGTCGAGGTCGGGTCGGTCGGGGACGTCGGTCGAGCGGGGCGAGGGGATCAGCTTGTCGACGTTGACGCCTTCGAGTCTTTGCAGCGTCAAGACGCGCGGACCGGAGAGGTCCCAATAGACGCGCGGGATGCGGACGCCGGGCACGTCGGCGAGGGCCTCGGCGAAGCGGGCGGTGGTGGCGGCTTCGTTGACGTAGTCGAGCTCTCGATCGAGCATCTCTTCGAGTTCGGTGACCAGGAGTGTCGGCCGGTAGGCACGGAGTTCGGGCATGAGGCTCTCTAACGACTGAGCCAGCCACTTGAGCAGTTGGATGTCGAGGGCGATGACGTCTTCGATGTCGGGTCGGCGGACCTTGACGACCAGGTCGGTGTCGTCCTTACTGCGGGCGTGATAGGCCTGGCCGATCGACGCGCTGGCGAAGGGCTGATCGTCGATGGAGGCGAAGCACTCTTGGACGGGTCGGCCCAGCTCTTTGGCAATGGTGGTCATGGCCGACTCGGTGTCAAAGGGTGGCACTTCGTCCTGCAGGGTGCGCAGCTCGGCGAGGACCTCTTCGGGGACGATGTCGGGCCGGGTGCTCATCATCTGCCCGAGCTTGACGAAGGTGGGCCCGAGCTCTGCACAAACCAGAGCCAGCCGGCGGCCGATGGAGGTTGCGCCCTCGCCGACGACGGCGCTGGGGGCGCGCTTGCGGAGCATCCAGACGGGGACGAAGCGGGTGAGGTTGATCTGGGTGACGACGTGCCCGAATCCGTGGTGCGTGAGGACCTGGGCGATCTGCCGCAGGCGGTTCAGACTGCGGACACTTCGTGTGAGGGTCAGTGGGCTCATGGTCGGATAGCGTCGCCTTTGCACATTCGAGCGTCAAACCAGCGGTCAACCACCGGTGTATCGACTTCGCGGGGTTGTGCCATAATCGCCGTGATGCGGGTTGTGGGGGAAGCTCGGCCACGATTCGGCGAGGCTCGGTCGGCCGGGTGAGGGCAAGGCGTGCGTGGCGGTCTGAGGGGTCATGGCGCGCGAAATCGTGCGCCGGATGCGTGATGTGCGGGTCAACATGGTGCTCGGACGGGCTGTGGGTTCCGCAGGTGGGCGTCGGGTGGCTCGCGTTCTTGCGTTCCTGCGGCGAGCCGGGGTGCCAAACACTACACCATAAGTAACAGGGCACCAGTGCGGCGTCCTACAAGTCCTGCAACTATGGCGAGCGCACGGGCATCACTGTCAAGTTGCACGCGGCGTGGCTTCGCTCCCGGGGCGCCGGGATGCCACCCGGCGATCGCGTTCTCGTGGCGACGGCGAAACGGTCCGGTGTGGTGACGCTACAGCTTGCGGCGTGCCCCGTTGGCGTTTGCGGCCGCGTTCGAGGGATCATGAACCGCGTGCTGTAATGCGGGTGGCGTTCGTCAATCCAGTCGCTATACTGCGTCCTGTATTGTGGTTTGGGCGTCCCCAGCTCGATCGGGGTCGTGTCGGTGCCGGTGCTGAGGGTGGGCGGTGGAACGTCTCGGCGAACGAGCCCGGGTGGGCACGATTGGTGGTCCTGCTGGCCTTTCCGCGCGGTCCGGTTGGTGATCCCGGAAAACCTGACGAGGAGTCGAAAGGAAGCGGCGGCAAGGCGCTCGCTCTGGTGCAATCGGAACGGGCACCTTGCGAGGGACGCGGGAACCCGAGTGGTTACAAGCAATGGCGATGTCCCGATCGGCGGGAGAGTTTCATGGAAAAGTACGTACAGTTCTCGATCTTCCTGGTGAATAAACCCGGCGTGCTCTCGCAGATCTTCCGGGAGCTGGCGAAGGCCAAAATCAACATCACGAGCCTGGCGATGATGGACTCGGTGGAGCACGGGGTGCTGAGGCTCATCGCCGACGACCCGGAGGAAGCCAGACCGATCTTCAGGAAGCTCGATGCTCCGGTTCGGGAAACGGATGTTCTCGGGGTGACGCTTTCGAATCGTCCCGGGGCCGTCGCGGATCTGTGCGAGCGATTGTCGGCCGCCCATGTTCATATCGGGTATATGTACTGCACGACGGGTGTTCGGGGTGGGAAAACGATCGTCGTGCTGAAGGTTCCTGACATCAAGAAAGCGATCAAAGTCCTGGAAAACCAGCGGAACACGCGCCGCGACATGAAGGTGAAGCTGCGGCGACCGGCGTCGACGAATCGGCGTTAGTCGGAGCCGTTAGATAGTAATATCGCTGGTTGGCCCATCTAGTTGGCAGCACTCTAAAGAGGATTCAGAGATCATGTCGGAGTCAGGTTGAATCCGTCCGTTTCTTGGAAAGCCGACGAGCCTCGCGGAGGCATACCCCCAGATAGCACATATCCGCATTGAGGTGGAGCAACAGGGTGATGTTCCGGCGCACTTTTGTCACCAAACGTTCGAGCGAGCAGGTTTGCCCGCCCCGATACCGTGTGGGAATCCGCGCCGCCAACGAGGTGGTTTCGAGATTCAGAGCCTGATCTACTTTCTGGACCGGATGGACCAGAACCGCGAGACTCACGGGGAGCACCCGCTTCACCGCCCTGGAGATGAAGGCTCGCCAAAAGGGCGTCGGAAAGGCTACGCTCGTGACAATTTCGCCAAGCTCAAGGTTGTGATCGAGTACTGTGGGGGCTCCAAGGAATAGAATCCACACACTTCGCGGCGGGCGCTCAGGCCAGTACACAGGGCGCACGCTCTGGGCAACTCCAGCGTTAGGGTTTGGAACGGCATTGGCTTCGCGCTCACTTACCGCGTTGCTCCCACGCCCCAACTGGACCTTCACCGGCGGCCGGTTTCAGCGCGTTCGCCGTTCCGCGGGTGTAGATGGAAGACCCGTCCGGCGAGGGTCTTGGCTGCGGAGGCGTGCACTAGCATTTGCACGGTGCGGACGGTGAACCCAAGTTCGCAGGCTAGTTCCTCGAACCGATCGGCGACGGTGCGGTTGGGGTCGGCGATGAGGGCGAGGCCGTTGGGTGCGAGGAGCGCCTTGATGCACGTCAGCACGGGTTCGTGGTCGGTGAGCTGGTAGAGCACGTCGGCGGCGAAGATGCGGTCGAACTTGACGTCGGTGGGCGGGTGGTGCCAGTCAAGTGTCTCGAACGCGGCGATCTTCGCGCCGTTCATTCGGGCGTTGTATTCGGCGAATTGGAGGGAGGTCAGCTCGTTGTCGGTGGCGACGATGCGCCAGTTCTTGACGCTCGCTGCGATCGAGACGAGGCCCAGTCCGCAGCCTAGTTCGAGGGCGGATCGACCCTGGCCGTCCTCGCCGCGGAGAATCGCTTCCGCGAGCATCCGTGACGCGGGCCAGAGTTCGAGGCCATAGGGCGCGACGTCGTCATCGATGAATCGTTTCGCATAATCCTCATGATCGAGCAGGTCGGCGGCGTCGGCCAACGCGACGATGCCGAAGGTGCGGCCTGCGATGTCGATCGTACGACGCTCGACGCGCAAGCCGCGGAAGTGAGGCGTTCCCTCGATCCAGTCGAAGAGGGAATCTGACATTTCGTTCGTGGGGCTGGCAGTCACGTCACGATCGATCCCGGTTGCGCCGAAGGTTCCCATACTGACATATAGACCGTATCATAAGGAGGAATGACGCGTTGCGAATCCCGATAGGAGGGGATTCGCCATTTTCGGGCCGGTTCCGTTCGACACGTTGAAAGGATCGCCGCGTGCGAGAGTTTTCGTGGCTTGCCGTTGTTCTTGGCGTCGTCATCGGTGCGCTGCTGGCGGCGGCGAACGCCTTCGTGGGTTTGAAGGTGGGGATGTGCATCAGCGCGTCGATTCCGGCGGCTGTCCTTTCGCTGCTTATCATGCGGACCCT
>JASFUW010000467.1:0-4350 GCA_050050135.1 Phycisphaerae bacterium | reverse complement strand
GGACCTCTACGGGCTCTGTTTCGGCCGTGATGCAGGCGGCGAGCAAAAAGACGGTCGATGGCGCACATCGTACCGCAGACATTCCTCGGATATGAGCAGGGAAACCGCGTCCGCCGGATGCTTCTTCACATTGCCTAGCGACCGGGTTGGCGGGAATCGAATTCCATCTTCCCGTGGCCCGGAATCTACGTTCTTGAGCCAGAATCGCTGGTTTTGCGACGTCAACGGGGTTATTGAGTGGCCGTTCGAAATCCGCCGCGGGGATCGGAGACCATGGACGACCAGGTCTATCGGTTGCTCACCGGGTGCTCGTGCATGCTGAACGGGAAGGCAACTCGGCGGGCGTCCGTTGGGGATCGCACGGTGGACCGCCAAGGTCGCCGAACACGCGCCACGGGCTGTCTCTGATGCCAAACTGACGCAAAAGACCAGATGCGAGTGAGGCGATACTCAAACACGGACGCGGAGAGGCTCTGCTCCGACCTTGCGGTTGACATTGACATCGGGGACTTTAGACGTTCCGGTAGGTACGTAACGAGGCTCGAACTCGGGCACATCTTTCTTTCCGAGAGGTGTCCGCGGTTTTCTCGGGAGAACCATGACCACGCGAAATAATCACGCTCTCAGTGTCGATATGGGACGTCTTAGGGGCGATATCGAACGGTTCGCTGAACTCGGAAGGAGAGACGACGGCGGTCTTTACCGGATGGGTTTCACGGCTGCCGACTTTGAGGCCCGTGAAGTCCTCTGCAAAGCGCTTAAGGATGCGGGCCTGCAAGCAGAGATGGACGGGGCGGGGAACGTTCTTGGGAGAACAACGTCGCGCCAGAACGCACCTACGCTGATGATCGGGTCACACCTTGACACCGTTCCGGCTGCAGGGCGCCTTGACGGCGCCCTTGGCGTGCTGTGTGGTCTGGAGTGTCTCCGCCGGATCAAAGAAACCGGGATCAGGACGCAGCGCCCCATAGAGATCGTTGCGTTCAGCGACGAGGAAGGGCGATTCGGCAGCCCGTTCGGGTCCTCCGCGATGGCCGGCGAACTGAACCCCGACATGGTTCAAACCGCTGTCGATCTATCTGGAACTCGGTTGGTTGATGCGATGGCAGAACGCGGACTGGAGCCGCTAAAAGCTCTTGCGGCGCGGCGGAGCCCGGATTCGGTGTATGCTTATGTCGAGCTACACATCGAACAAGGGCCGGTGCTCGACAGGCTCGGAAAGTCAATCGGTGTTGTGCAGGCGATCACCGGACTGTTCAAGTGGTCCGTCCGGCTCAAGGGCGAAGCTGACCACGCGGGGACAACGCCGATGGCGATGCGCCGAGATGCCTTCGCGGGTCTGGCTGAGTTCGCCGGAGAGGTGTCACGCGTGCTCGAAGAGCACGGCGGCGAGGGTAGCGTAGCCACGATCGGGAAGGCCACCCTTCACCCGGGCACGGCTAACACGGTCCCGGGCCTGGTCGAGTTCAGTTTGGACGTGCGGGATGAGAAAGAAGAGACTCTGGCAGCCCTTGCCGACGCATTCCGAACAGCGCTCTCGGCCATTGCCCGGAGGCGCGGGCTCATGTTCGAATTCGACATTCTCAGCGAGGTTCCGCCGGTTCGTTGCGACGAACGGATCTCAGAGGTCGTTGCTGAAACGGCGCGAGCGCTGGGCGTCGACCCGCACCTGATGTCGAGTGGGGCTGCGCACGATGCCCAGGTGATGGCTCGACTCGCGCCGGCGGGTATGATCTTCGTCCCGAGCGTCGGCGGGCGAAGCCATAGCCCGGCCGAGTGGACGCACTGGGAAGACATTGAGGTGGGCGCGAACGTCCTGTTACGAACTGCATTACGCCTTAGTCAGACAGAATGAATGAGCGGTCCTCGAATACCAGCCGTATACCAGGAAGACACCAGAAGTTATGACCGAAACCAGTCTTGATCCACGATTTGTCAACGTAGATCCGTTGCGCGAGGTGTATCGCGAGTCTATCGTGGCGACGCCTGAACGGTTCCACCGCGACCATATGGAGCGTGCGGCCCTGCTGTGCATCGATCTGCAGTATTTGGACGCTGCGCGGGGGTACGGGGTGTTCGAGGACGCGGAGAAGTCGGGCGTCCCCATCGAAGCGCAGGAGTACTACTTTGACCAGTTGGACCGTATCGTGATTCCGAACGTCCGCCGGTTGCAGGCGTGCTTCCGTAGGCACGGGCTCGAGGTCATTCACATTCGGATACAGTCACTCACGCGGGACGGTCGGGACCGCAGCTCCGGACACAAACGTCTGGGATTGCACGCCGCGCCGGGCTCGAAAGATGCCGAGTTTCTCGAGCCGGTCGCGCCGAAAGGCGATGAAATCGTGATCAACAAGACGACCAGTGGAGCCTTCACTTCCACCATCTTGGCCTACGTATTGAGCAACCTCGATATACGGGCTATTTACGTCGCGGGCGTATACACGGACGAGTGCATTTCTACAACGGTCCGGGATGCGTGTGACTTGGGATACTTCACGACGCTAGTATCCGATGGGTGTACGACCGTGACACCACAGCGCCAGGAGTTCACGATCGGGTCTCTGAAGGACCGCTACGTGCGCGTAGTCGAGACCTCGGCGATAGTCACGGAGATCGGATCCCGCCTGCCAGCAGAAGGCCGCACGAGTTAACCGGAGCTGGCCGTGCGCACACGCGCCGATCGGGTGCCGAGACCCAACCAATTCACGCGCCGTTGCTCACGAGGGTCTCCTGCGCGACAAACAACCGATGCAAAATGTGAATCTGAAGCAGGTGATTCACGATGATATCATTGCGCTTGCTTGCTACGGCGTCCGGGGCCTTGGGGGCTTGTGCCAAAAACTCGCTGACACGCGCCGCGTCAAAAAGACCGGTCTCGTTTACCGCCTCTGGTGACAGCCAGCGCCCGACCAGGGATTCCACGGCCCTGCGCTTGGCGACGTCTGTATGACTCGGAGGCGCCATGAAGGCGAACTTCTCTCGTTTGTACAGCACCTCCGGCAATACACCCTTCATCGCTTCGCGGAGCACCCATTTCTCCACGCCGTCGCGAATGCGCAGCGCGGGTGGAATCTGCACGGCAAACTCGGCGACGTTGTGATCGAGAAATGCCGGACGCGACTCCATCGAATTGGCCATATCCACACGATCGCCGCCCCAGGTGAGGATTTGCCCCTCGAGCATGGTCTTACTCCAGGTGTATTGAGCAATGTCAAGGGGATGACGTCCGCGCACCATGGTCGGGTCGATTCTCTCCGCAATCGCCTCGATCGGATCATAGGTGTCCAACAAGTCGCGAATCGCCGGTGAGAACAGCGGCCGGCAAGTTTCAAGCGTCAGCATCCATGGCTGAATCCAAGACGGCGTGAAGCCGCATAACCCCTCCCACGCCGGATGCGACTGCTTTGTCTCGGCGAGGATCGCGCCACGGAACACCGAATTCCCTTGCTCCATCTGCCGGGCGTACTCCTGTGCGTCACCATCACCGTGCAAGAACATATCGCGTTTGAAGAACGGATAGCCACCGAACAGCTCATCGGCGCCCTCGCCAGTCACGACGACCTTGAATCCACACTCCCGGACGCGGCGGCTCATCTGCCACTTGGCGACGCTGAGCGTGTTGTAGAACGTGCGCTCCGTGTGCCAAGCTACCCGTGGAAAGTGGTCGCCGTAGAGTTCGGCCGCGGTCACGTTCAGCAGCTCCTGGTCGGCGCGGGTACGGGCGGCCATCTCCTTCGCAATCGCAGCTTCATCGTAGTCGTCGTGATCAAAGCTGATCGTGAAGGCCTTGACGGGAGACTGCTGCAAGGGTGTCGCCAGACCGAGTATGGAGCAACTGTCGATCCCGCCGGAGAGATAGCACCCGACCGGCACGTCCGCTTCGAGCCGCGTTCCGACCGCGTCGATGAGTAGGTCGCGCACGCGATTGACATAGTGATCCGGGTTCGGGTCGGCGTCATGAGCACCGTGTTGTGGGAAGTCGAGGTCCCAGTAACGCACCTGTCTCGACTCCAGCTTGTCGCCTTTTCGTTCGACGATAAGCATATGACCCGGCTTGAGCGCATCGATGCCGACAAACGATGTCGAGCCCGGCACCATGACCTGCATCATCTGGTGCACGGCAGCCTTCGGGCATAACTCTCGCGGCACATGCGGATGGGCAAGCACGGCCTTCACCTCGGAGCCATAGTAGATGGCGTCGTCTGTCAGCCGGTAGTACAGTGGCTTGATACCGAAGCGATCGCGCACGAGCACGAGTCGCTGGCGGCGGGCGTCGAACAGGGCGATGGCGAACTCGCCTCGGAGGCGGTGGACGAACTCGAGTCCGTGTCGGCGATAGAACGGAATGGC
>JASFUW010000466.1:0-4372 GCA_050050135.1 Phycisphaerae bacterium | reverse complement strand
CGGTGACCGGTGTGATTTCGGTGCTGACGCGCGGGGGGGAGGTGACGTGGCGGGTGATCGCGACGGCGTTCACGACGGCAGCGGCGGCTGCGGTGATGCTTCCGGTGTCCATGATGGTGGACCGGAAGGAGACGCGTCGGGCGGGGCTGCTGGGGATGACCGTCGTGGTCGTCGAGTTCATCCTCGCGCTATTTACGATCTGGCAGGTGCCGCGCGTCGTTTGGGGTGTACGCGTCGAGGAGGAGATCGCCGTAACGATGGTGACGCTAGCCGGCGGAGCCATCATTGCGATCGGGCTGACGCAGGCGCTCTGCAAGCCGATCGCGGCGTTGGCGGGTCGGGCCGGTCTCGTGCTCGTGGCGGCGACGTTCACGGCACTGTTGCTCGCGATCTGGAGCTGGTCGGAGGATTGGGGTGAGACGGGCGGTGCGCTGGCTGCGTGCGGCACGCCGGCTGTGCTGTGTTTGATCGGTGTGGGTGTGGGCAGCCCAAGGCCTTGGCGGTGGATGGGGATTCTCGGGGCTGTCGTTGCGTGTGCGTTGTGGCTGGTCAATGTCTGGGTGGGTACGGGGAGCGATCTCGGGACCGTGGTCTTCGCGTTGTTGATCAGCACGGCGGCGGCGACCGCGCACGCGAACGTGTGCGTGCTGTGCAGCGTTCCAGCAAGTCAAGCATGGGTGCGTGTCGGAGCGAATCTCGCGGCTGTGGTTACGGCGGGGCTGATCTGTTTGATCGTCGTCGACGAGGTGTATGCGCGGACGGGGATCAGCCAGGACTTCCTGTGGCGTTGCACGGCGGCGACCGGGATCGTGGCTGCTTGCGGAACGCTCGCGTTGGCGATCCTGATGCGGTTGAACCGGCGGGTGGACTACGAGCCGCTGTCGGACGAGCTGACCGAAATGACGTTGGTTTGCCCGCGGTGTCGGAAGAAGCAGTCGGTCATGCTGGGTGACTCGGTTTGCGTGGGGTGCAAGCTGCGTATTTCTGTTCGGGTGGAGGAGCCGCGCTGTCCGCAGTGCGGGTACCTTCTGTTCGGGCTGACGTCGGATCGGTGCCCCGAGTGCGGCACGGCGATCGGCTCGGGGGCGGTTGGGAGCACGGACGGCGTGGAGTAGATCCGGGTGCGTTTGCAGGGACATGGGTTTCAGCGTGCGTATGGTGAAGGAGGGCGCGTGGATCCACTGTGGCCGTGAAACCGCGCGGGCTGAAGCCCGCGGCTCGGGGGCTAATGGGAGTGAGACAAGGATCAGTGGATCAGGTCGTTTTGGCGGACGAACTGGCTGACGGCGGTTGCGGCGAGATCGTGCCCGGCGGGGGTGAGGTGGAGGGTGTCGAAGAGCAGGGTTGATGGTCGGGCGCCGGAGCGGTCGAGATAAGCTTGGAAGACGGGGAGCAGGTCGAGGAAGAGAAATCCTTCACGGTCAGCGAGGGCGGCCAGTTTTCTTTGCGGGATGGGTTGGTAGGACGGATCGGGTGTCAGTTGTTCGGCACTTGGTACGCATACGACGAGGAGTGGGAGGGACGCCTCACGCGCGGCGGCGGCGATTTTTCTCATGCTTTCGAGGGTGATGTTCCACCCTCGGCGAACGATTTCGGTTGCGGGCTCGGTGAACAGTTGCGTGACGGCGTATTCGGGTCGATGGAACCAGACGCCCCTGTCTATGGCCATGCGGCGCCGGTCGTGAAAGGCACGGGCCATTCGAAATAAGCCGGACCACTCGAGCGTCGAAGGCTTGATGGGTGTGTACCCCTGGGTCAGGCCGCCGAACCGCTTCAGGCGAAGCTTGTCGAGCACGTCGTTGAGGCAGAAGACCTGCACAATCAAATGGGGGTGAACGGACAGCCCCTCGTTGACGAGCAGGTCATACTCCTGCCAGGGTGAGTAGCCGATGATGGAGGCGTTGAGGGTGGTCACGCGCTTGGAGGTCATCTCGGCGCTGAGCAGTTCCTTGACGCGGTTGACGAGTGTGTCCTCCTCTCTGACGCGATAGCCGAAGGCGACGGAATCACCCAGGAACAAGATGCGCTGCTCGTCGGGCTCGGGCTGGGGCGCGACTTCGGAGCCGCGGAATCCCTTGCAGTTGATGCGCGCGGGGACGCCCTGGTAGGGCCCGCTCCATCCGGGGCGTGAGGTCCAATCGCGGGTGGAGTGGGCCATGAACATGCCGTGGTATTCCGTGAAGGGCGCGTAGGGGATCGTGGCCAATCGGTCGATCGAAACGAGGAACAAGACGGGCATGGTTGCGAGGACGAGCTTCGGTGGTGCCGAATGTACGACGTCACCGTGTCGCGTGGCTACCAGTACGATCCCGAGGGCAAGCGCCGCGACGCCGTGAAACACGAGAACATGGAAGGTCGCAGCGAGACCATGTGCTGGAAGAATGTACCCCAGATCGTGGATCAGCAAACGGACGGCGGCGACGACCGCGACGAGCGAGAGATAGATGATTGACACGCCCAGAGCAGCTCGGAAGCGCAGGTTGTGGGACCGTTCGGTGTTCACGAGAACTCCTGAGGTCGGGACGTCGGGGTGCGGGGCTGACTTCGGCACGAGAAGCAGAGATAGCGAACTAGCAAGGCGTACGCAACCGGGCTAGTATCCGCGGACTTGTATTGGCACGCGTGGGGCGGAGATCCGATGGCAGAGAAACCCGGCTTGAGGCGGCAAGCGTACGAACCGGTTCCGGACGGGGAGCGGTATGAGCCGTACGTGCGTGCGTCGGAAAGCCCGCTGGAGTTCACGGTCAAGGCGGTGGTACCGGGGATTGTTTTCGGGATCGTGTTCGGTGCGGCGAATGCGTATCTGGGGTTGCAGGCGGGGCTGACGATCTCGACGTCGATTCCGATCGCGGTGATGACCGTGGCGGCGTTCCGGATGATGCGGGGGGTGGGGATTCGGGGGACGCTGCTGGAAGCGAACATTTCGCAGACGATCGGGTCGGCATCGAGCTCGGTGGCGAGTGGGGCGATCTTCACGCTGCCGGCGCTGTTCATGTGGGGGCTTGATCCGAAACTGCTTCAGATGACGGCGCTGACGATGTGCGGCGGGCTGCTGGGGGTGTTGTTCATGATGCCGCTGCGGCGGTTTCTGATCGAGCGGGAGCACGGACACCTGCCGTATCCGGAGGGGACTGCGTGTGCAGAGGTTCTGGTGGCGAGCGAGGTGGGCGGTGCCCAGGCGAAGAATGTGTTCCTCGGGTTGGGGGTGGGGGCGTTGGTGCGGTTTTTTTTCAAATGGCTTCAACCGCTGCCGGCTACGGTGACGTGCCCGATCCCGCTGCTGCCAAAGGCGCAGCTCGGGATGAAGATGTCCGGTGCGCTTCTGGGTGTGGGTTACATTCTGGGCCCGCGGGTGGCGACGATCATGGTCAGTGGGGGGCTGCTATCGTTTCTGGTCATCATTCCGTCGATCGCGATGTGGGGCGCGGGGCGGGGGGAGCCGGTGTATCCGGAGACGGTTCACGCGATCGGGCAGATGTCGACCATGGATATTTGGGAGCGCTACGTTCGGTATATCGGCGCGGGGGCGGTGGCGACGGCGGGGCTGCTTACGCTGCTTCGGAGCATTCCGACGATGATCGAGAGCTTCCGGATCGGGACCCGACAGTTGGCGTCGCGGTTGGGCGGCGGGGAGGGTTCGGTTCCGCGTACCGGACGAGACCTGCCGCTTTCGTTCGTGGGGCTTTCCGTTCTTGCGATTGCAGCGGTGATGGCGGTCGTGCCGCAGGTTTTCGGGTCGCTCGAGTCGGCGGGTATTCGGGCGGTGGCGGCGGTGTGCGTGGTGATCTTTTCGTTTTTTTTCGTGACCGTTGCGTCGCGGATCGTGGGACTGGTCGGGGTGACGTCGAACCCGACGAGCGGGATGACGATCGCGTCGCTATTGGGCACGTCGACGGTTTTTCTGCTCATGGGGTGGACGGATGCCACAGGTATGGCAGCGGCGCTGACGGTGGGGTGCGTCGTGGCTACGGCGGCGTCAATCTCGGGAGACACGTCGCAGGACCTGAAGACGGGTTTTTTGCTGGGGGCTACGCCCAACCGGCAGCAGGTGGGAGAACTGATCGGGGTGTTGACGTCGGCGACGTTCGTGTGTTGGACGCTGTTGCTGTTGCACCGGGCGTACGGTTTCGGGAGCGAGGAACTGCCTGCGCCGCAGGCAACGTTGATGAAGCTGGTGATCGAGGGGGTATTGCAGGCGAAGTTGCCGTGGGTGTTTGTGGGGATCGGGGTGGGGATCGCGCTGTTTGCGGAGGTCGTGCGCGTGCCGTCGTTGCCGTTTGCGGTGGGGCTCTATCTGCCGGTGTCTACGATGGTGCCGGTGTTTCTGGGCGGGTGGCTGCGGTGGTTGATGCAGCGGCGGGGAAAATCGGAG
>JASFUW010000465.1:0-4375 GCA_050050135.1 Phycisphaerae bacterium | reverse complement strand
GGATCGGCATTCGGGGGATTGACGGAAGCGAGAACATAGACGTTGCCGCTCGACGGGCCTGCCGAGTGGTCGGTGGCGATGTTCACCTGACCGAGCAGACCGTCCGGATTGGGGTTGCCGAAGCTGGTTGTGCCGCCGAGCGAGATACTCGTGACCAGATCAAAGACCGGCGTTTGGGCGGTGTTCTTCGCGTTGACCGACCTTGCGAACACGTGACCGCTCTGGTCCAGTGTAGCGCCGGCGAGGTACAAGGTTCCGTCAGGTCCGACGTCGAGCGTTCCCCACTTCATGCTCGGTTCGGGGACCTTGATCGGGGACTGGAACGAGAGACCTTGGTTGATCGATCGGGTGAAGTCGGTGTTGCCGCAGCAACTGAACTGGACGTTCCATATGGCGTAGATGTTGTTTTGACCGATGCTCGAGGTGCGGTCGACGGTCATCCATTCCTTGTCGCCGCCCCAGCCGTTGACGGGTGCGGCCCACGTGGCGCCGCCGTCGGTGGATTTGAACACCTCCGCGGTCGTGACCGTGCTGAGGCTGTAGTAGTAGAAATTGCCGTCGGCGTCTGCGCCGAGAACCGGATCGCTGCGGAATTGCCCGGGGTCGAGCACGCCGGGAAAGGTCCAGGTCTGCCCGTCGTCCTGGCTGTAGGCGACTCCGGCCTGGCGGAAGTCGGAGGCGATGGTGTCAAACTGTCGCCAGCCGATCGCGATCTTGCTCGGGTCGGTGGGGTCGATGGCGATCGACGGCTCATTGGCCGCGTCTCCGATGATGTTGTTGCCCATGGCGTTGACGTTGACTTGTACGCTGACGAAGGGCCCGCGTGCCCAGGTTCTCGCCGGTTCCGTGGCGCGGCGGGAGAGAACCTCCGCCGGAGCCGGGGGATTGTTCGGGGTTTCCGGCAGCCGGCCTCTGACGGGAACGGCTTTCGCGGTCGGGTGGGGCGCGGAGGTGACCGGCTTCACAGACGGAGTACGCTGCGGATCGGCCGCTGGACCGTCTGCCCGGGCCCCGTCGGTTACAAGCGCCGCGACGATCGCCAGGGCGATGATCATGATACGAACACGAACCTCGTCGTCTCTCATCGGTTGCCCCTTCCTGGTTATCTGAACCGGCTTGTACCCCTGCGTAGTGAGGTCCTCCTTCCGCTCCGCTATCCAGCGAAACGAAGTGTATTGTATCAGTTGGAAGGAGATCGTACCAGTAGGGCACGTTGGGCGTGGGCGGCGCTGCTGGCGTGCTCGGGGGCATAAGGCTCCAGCGGTGCAGGCATTTCCGTTCTTATGGGTGGGCGCCTTTCCGCAGGTGTTTTACTTGATGGCGACGGGCTGGGCGGTGACGTTGGCGAGCATTCGCTCGAGGGCGACGATGGCGTCCTTGGTGGTGTTCTCTGGTACGCGGATTTCGTTGACGATTCGGCCGGCGACCAACTCGTCCAGCGACCAGAGCAGGTGCTTAAGATCGATGCGGTACATCGTGGTGCACAGGCACTGGATTCCCGCGAGCGAGCGGACGGCTTTGTCGGGGAATTGCAGTGCCAGGCGGTTGACCAGGTGGACTTCGGTGCCGATCGCCCACCGGCTCCCCGAAGGCGCTTCGCGGACGGTCTTGATGATGAACTCGGTGCTGCCGGCGAGGTCGGCCTGTTGAACAACCTCCCACGCACATTCGGGATGGACGAGGATCTTGCAGTCGGGGTCGCTTTTGCGAATCTCTTCGCAGTTCGCGGTGGTGAACAAGGCGTGGACGCTGCAATGCCCTTTCCAGAGAAGCACTCTGGCGTCGTGCACCCGCGATCGGGTCAACCCGCCGTTGGGGGAATCCGGGTCGTAGACCTCCATCTGATCCAGCGGGATGTCCATCGCATAGGCCGTGTTGCGCCCGAGGTGTTGATCGGGGAGGAAGATGACCTTGTCGCCCTGCCTGAAAGCCCATTCCAGGATGGCTCGGGCGTTGCTGCTGGTGCAGCACGCTCCGCCGTGGGCGCCGCAGAATGCCTTGATGTCGGCGGAGGAGTTTACGTAGGTGATGGGAACGGGTGTCACGCCGCAGGCGGCGGTCAGGAATTCCCAGGCCTCTTCGAGCTGGTCGATGTCGGCCATATCAGCCATGCTGCAGCCGGCGGACAGGTCGGGCAGGATCACGCGAACGGAGTCGTCCGTGAGAATATCGGCGGACTCGGCCATGAAGTGTACGCCGCAGAACACGATGAACTCGACGTGTTCCTGCTTTGCGCCGAGCTGGGCGAGCTTGAGGCTGTCGCCGGTGAAATCGGCGAACTGGATGACATCGTCCTGCTGGTAATGATGGCCGAGGATGACCAGCCGCGAGCCGAGCGTGCGCTTGCGTTCGCGAATCGCGTCGCAAAGTTCATCGTCGGTCAGCGAGTCGTATTTCGCCGGGAGCGGCGGTTGAAACAACATTTCCACTTTGCCTTTCGAAGGAGCCGCGGCCGTCTTCTCGGTCATCGCTCGATCCGACAGCGGCGTGCGGACCACGACGCCTTCTACATTATATCGCCTCGAGGTGAGCGCGACAAAGGGGGTTCCTCATCAAAACCCGTAGCGGGCGGAGATCGTAACCGATCCGTAGATGGTGAAAGATCGTATGAACTGTGTGGCCGCCGTCGCGCAGGCAGGTAGAGGGTGGCTGTGCGACGCCGTTTGTTTGCGTGCGCCGACATCGGGGCGCCGCAGGGCGCTTGGGGCGCCGCGGTCGCGAGAGGTTGGCTATAAGTGTGCCTCGCCGAACTCGGCGCCGATGTCGTAGATCATCCCGTCGACGTGCGAGCAGCGGCGGACGACGGCGTGTTTGTCGATGCTCGTCCCGTTCGGTCCGAGTGGCAGGTGGACGGTGATCGCCGTTCCGGGGGAGATGGCGGCGCGGCTCAGAAACCCGACGCCGTGCTGCGAGATATCGCGCATGCGAACGTGGAACACGCCGACGGGGTCTTCATCGTGTCGCATGGTGATGGGAAGGCGCACGCCGCGCAGGTCGCGTCGTTCGGAGCGTCGCTTGGATGCCACCTTCTCGTCCTCGGCGGTTTCGAGCTTGTCGAGCAGGTGTTCCGTCGCGGCGTCCGAGAGTTTGATGTCCAATTGAGTTAGGTGGGGAACCGACACAGTTGTGTATCCGTTCAGATTGCCAAACTCTGTTTGTCGTCACCGAGACGCGATGGTCTGACACCGGGTGACACAATGGCTCTATCGAGCTAAGTCGGGTTCGAGTTTCGTCCAAGCCGGTGCAGGATCGGGTTGCCGATGACCTCGGGCGCGATGGGTCCGATAGTCCCCGGCTTGATAACCGCTCAAGGAGAAGCCCCACCGTCGAGGTCCACGCGGTCGTACATCATGCGGGCGTCGGTCCGTTGGTTGTGTGTGGTCCTAGAGCACGGTCACGCCTTAGTTTGCGGGTTCCAGAAGACCGCTTCCTCACGGGCGCGGCTCGGAAAGAGGCCGCTCGCTACCCGCAAGAATACAGTTGACGCAGCACTAGGTGCCGAGAATCGACGGCACCAAGCGCGCCAGGTGAAATGCGAGCATGAACACCCCGCCGGAGATTCCCAAAGTTGTCAGGAACGGGAACACGATCGTGTCCCTCGATGGGCGGTTTTCGCTTTGGGTCGCCCACGTCTCGGCGAAGTGGTGCACCTCTCGGGTGAGCCTGAGCAGGTGGGCGTAGTCATTTTTCTCCTTGGGGAGCTGAAGCGGAAGTCTGAAAGAGAGAACCTTCGATTCGCGTTCCGGCACGGTGTGTCGGACGACGTCCTCGAACATCAGCAGGATGGCCTGATCGCACTCATCCTCACCGTAGCCCAGTTCGACGACCTTCGAAAGACACTTCCTGAGCTGCGCGACGCGCTCGACGCGTTCGTGTTGAGCGTTCATGCCTGCTTCTCCCCCAGTCGTTTATCAGACGGTCCGCTACGCTCGGTCCGCTACGTGGAAAATACGATATCGCGTCGGAGGTCGCGGCGTCGGGCGGTGCGTCGCGGGTTTCCGATAACTGTTGCGGGGAGGCGGATCAGCAGGCGACGCCGCGTTGGACGGTTCCGAGCGGGGGGAGGGGGTCGGGGACCACGCCCTTGGCGCGTTGCCACATGAGGGCGGCTTCCAGGACCATCCACGCCTGGAGGATGAGCGTGGCCAGTCCGAGTAGAGACAGCAGATAGCGTTTGGTGGGGTCGTGGCTGTGGACCCAACCGGTTTCGCCGAACAGTTGGAGAAGCAGTGCCCAGGCGGGAACCACGATCATGAGTATGGTCGGACCGATCAGAAACCAGACGCGTCGGCGGTGTATGATCAGGTAGAAACAGACGACGAGGAACGCGAGTCCGGCAAGCAGTTGGTTGGTGACGCCGAAGATGGGCCACAGG
>JASFUW010000464.1:0-4384 GCA_050050135.1 Phycisphaerae bacterium | reverse complement strand
CCTCACATTCGTCGACCGCACCGGAAATGGGGGCGGCGCTGTGCGGGTCGGGGCTGCAAGCCAGCGGGATGTGTCCCTCTCCGGCCAGGAGGCCGGACGTGGGGTCGAGGCCGATCCAGCCCGCGCCGGGAAGGTAGACCTCCGCCCAGGCGTGCAGGTCGGTAAAGTCCCGCTCCGTTCCCGCCGGGCCGTCCAGCGACTTCACGTCCGGTGTCAACTGTATCAGATACCCGGATACAAAACGCGCGGCCAGTCCTAAATTACGGAGCAACTGCACGAGCAGCCAGGCTGAATCTCGACAAGATCCTGAACGCAACCTGAGCGTCTGGTCGCACGTCTGGACACCGGGCTCAAGGCGAATGACGTACTTGATTTCCCGTTGCAGCACGCCGTTCAGACCCACCAGGAAGTCGATCGTCTGGCTCGGCGAAGTGTCGATCCGCGACATGAACTCCTTGAAGGACGCCGCGGCCGGTTGCTTTCTCAGGAATGGTGCGATCTCACGGCTCAGCACCTTCGGATAGCGAAACGGGAAGCTCTCTGCAAAGGGCTCGAGGAAGAAATCGAATGGGTTAATAACCGTCAAGTCTGCAATCAGGTCGATCTCAACCGAGAGATCCCGTGTCCGCTCGAGGAATACCAACCGCGCGAGAAAATTCGATTGCGGGTCCTGCTGCCAGTTGCAGAAGTGCTCGGCGGGCGTCACCTTCATCGAATAGGCGAGAATCGGCGTACGCGCGTGCGGTGCCGGCCGCAGGCGTACGATCTGCGGGCCCAGTGAAACCGATCGATCGTACCGGTAGATCGTCTTATGATGTAAGGCCACATGGATGGCCATCGCCTTGCTCCTGTGTTATGCGGATTCCCGCTGGCCGTACCGAGCGTCACACGCCTTGAAGCCGAGCGTGAATACACTCAGCCTTGGATCCCGGCCGCGCTCTCGTCGATCACCTTCACGCGAACCGTAAGGGTCTCATCTCCGCCGCCCTTGAAGATCGTGCCTGAAGTGGGCGTTGCGTCGCGATAGTTGCGGCCGCTTGCTACGCGGACGTGGTCCTGTCCGGCTTCGCAGCCGTTGGTCGGGTCGAAACCCCGCCAGCCGATGGTCGGCAGGTAGACTTCGGCCCATGCGTGCGAAGCTTCCGACTGAATTTTGTTCTCGTAGCAGGCGCCCGTGAAAATGTACCCTACGCGATAACGGGCCGGAACGCCGAGCAGCCGCGCCAAACAGATAAAGAGGTTCGCGAAATCCTGACAGACCCCGCGTCGGTTGGCGTAGACGTCGAACGGCGTCGTTTCCAGTGTGGTTGACCCGGATACATACTGGAAGTCCTGGTAGATCGTGCGATTCATATCGCGCAGGGCCTCGACCAGATCGTAATCCTGGCGTTCGACGAAACTCATGCCGTAGTCCGAAAGTTCCTGGAGTTGCGTCTCCGGAAGCTCCGGCGGCAACAGGTATGCGTGCATGAGTTGCCGCTGCCACGGCATCCAGACGAGCGGCACCGTCACTCTGTCACGTGGGAGATCGATGGGGCCGGTCGGGAAGATCCGGACCGCGGTGGTGACCGAAATCCGGAATTCTGTATAGCAGCCCGTTGAAATAGTCGCTTGACGCGTGTGGTATTCTATCGACATCAGGGTGAACGGATGAAGCGATGGCATGGAGGACTTCATCCGATGGCGTTAGGACGACGCAAGCGTGAACGACAAGCGGAGCTTTGGGTTCCGACGGCGGACGTGCCGGCCGCTCCGGGGCATCCGTTCTACGAGCAACTCAACCGGCTGCTGGGCGAGGTGGAGTTTGACGAATACGTCGAAGACCTGTGCCGGCCGCATTATGCGGAGAAGCAGGGCCGGCCGAGCATTCCGCCGGGGGTATACTTCCGGATGCTGTTCGTGGGCTATTTCGAGGGTCTGGACAGTCAGCGCGGCATTGCCTGGCGTTGTGCGGACTCGCTGGCCTTGAAGGCCTTTCTGGGCTACATGCTGACGGAGGCGACGCCGGAGCACTCGTCGTTGACCCGCGTGCGGCAGCGTCTGCCGGAGGCGGTTCACGAGCAAGTGTTCGCCTTCGTTCTCGCGATCGCCCGGGAGAAGAAGCTGTTGCGGGGCCAGACCACGGGTGTGGACGCGACGCTCCTGGAAGCCAATGCGGCGATGAAGTCGATCGTGCGGCGGGATACGGGGGAGGATTACAAGGATTACCTGCGGCGGCTGGCCCAAGAGGCGGGGATCGACGATTCGAGCGACGACGACCTGAAGAAGTTCGACAAGAAGCGGAAGAAGAAGATGTCGAACGAGGAGTGGGTGTCGCCGAACGATCCCAGTGCCCGGATCATGAAGATGAAGGATGGGCGCACGCATCTGGCCTACAAGGCGGAGCATGCGGTGGATCTGGAGAGCGGGTTGCTGCTGGCGGCGACGATTCATCATGGTGACCGTGCGGATGGTGACAGTCTGGCGGACACGTTGATTGCGGCGCAGGTCAACCTGATGCGGGCGGGCAGTGAAGTCGAGATCAAGAATGTTCCTGTAGACAATGGGTATCACGCGAACGCGGCGTTGGCACAGTGTCAGGAATGGGGGCTGCGAACGTATGCGGCGGAGAAGGACGAGCCGTATCGGCGGAAGTGGACGGACAAACCGGCAGAGTACCGGCGGGCGTATCATGCGAATCGGCGGCGTGTGCGTGGCCGCCGTGGGAAGCGGCTGCAGAAGCTGCGCAGTGAATATTGCGAACGGAGCTTCGCGCATATGTGCGAGACGGGCGCGGCGCGACGGAGTTGGCTGCAGGGGCTGGTGGATGTGGGCAAGCGTTACCTGATGCACGCGGCCGGGCACAACCTGGGCGTGGTGATGCGCACCTTGTTTGGAGTTGGCACGCCGCGGAGCCTGCAGGGCGAGGGCGCGTCCGCCCCTGCGCTGGGTTTTGCGGTCTGGAGCAAGCTGGTTGCGGTGCTCACCGCGCGATCGGCGTGTTATTGGCCCGGGCCCGCGTCAGCGGTCTTCGCGAACGCGCGCCCTCGGCTCACCGCCGCGTGACGACGAAAACAGGGTTATTTCAACAGGCTGCTACGTGAATGTCCGCCACGAGTGTGGGGAGTGAGGGATCCGCAATATCCAGCACGTGGAGATTCGGGCAAACTCCAGCGACGAATGCATACCTCCCTGAGACGTCGAGACTGCCGACCGCCCCTCCGGTGACGAAGTCTCCGACCGTGATCGCTGCCGCGGGATCGGAGACGTCGATCGTGTAGAATCCGCCCCGTCGCGTCGTGACGATCACGTGGCCTCCGGCGAAATCGAATCCGCCTTCGCGTTCGTATTCACGCTGCAACATCCCGCCCAAGTAGGTGGGCACGGGGCGCGGCGTCGAAACGTCGTAGATGTCAATGCCGTCGTCCGCCAAGAGGTACGCCAAATTGTCGCGCACCTTTATCTGCTCGGGCCAGTTCGCCAGGAGATGTACGTCCACGAACTGCGGCGATGCCGGGTTGGAGACGTCGATGTACACAAGTGCCCTTGGCCCGACGTCGACCAGAGCATAGACGAATTCGCCCGATTGGTCGATGTAATCAACATCAATTCCGTACGTACCGATCACTGTCGGTGCGCTCGGATCGGAGATGTCGAGGATCGCGAGCCCGGGATATCCGCATCGGATGTAGGCATAATCGCCAGACACAATGATCTGCTTCGCCGTGATAACCTCGCACACGCCGACCCGGACCGGCACGCGCGGATCCGATACGTCGACAACGTGCACAAAGTGGTCCGAGTACCCGACGTAGGCAAAGTCCCCCGAAACCTCAATGGACTCGATTCGCTCGAGGGTGTCACCCTTACCGTACTCCCCGATGATGGTCGGCGCCGTCGGGTCCGACACGTCCAGAATCTGCAGCGTGCCGGAACTGACGTAGGCATGGTCACCCGAGACAACCACCTCGCTGACGTGGCGCTGCAGCAGGTCGCTCCGCCCCAGTTCGACCGGCGCCGCGGGATCGGTGATGTCGAGAACGGCCAGGCGCGGTCCGACGCCCAGGTAGGCCCGGTCCCCCTGCACTGCGATCGCCTCCGTCACGCCGCCCCATTGCCCGACGAGTTCGAGGCGGACATCCCCCCGCACGGCGGAGCAAACCGCACCGGGGAACGCGCATGTCACCGCGAAGCTCAGCACTGCCGCCCGCGCCGTCCTTCGAGCACTTAGAACGCCGGAATCGGTCCCGCTGTCGCTCATGGCTACTTCCTCCAGAAATCGGACCCTGCTACGCATGCCTGTTTCAATATGAATCCTCCTGCAATATCGACGGCAACGCCAGCGCAGGTTATTACCCCGGCCACCAAATGTTGGACTGTCTATCCCGCCGCGTAGCGGACGGAT
>JASFUW010000463.1:0-4414 GCA_050050135.1 Phycisphaerae bacterium | reverse complement strand
ACATGGGCACCGACGAAACCCGCGACCAGGGCGCGGGCACAGTAGTCGATGTCACCGAATCGAAATGGCGTGCCCGCCCCGATGAATGGGTCAAAGTCCCCTATTTTCTCGACCACCTTGCGGCGGAAGTGCATGTTGGCGCCTTGAATTTCTCCCGGAATGATCGCTTTCTCGGGCCTGAACGTGTGCCGGCGTTCGAGGTAGTTGACGGCCGCCATCGCGTCCGACGGATCGTACAGCAGAATTCGCCCACCGCAGAAGTCAAACTCGTTTCGCGCGAACACCTCGATCAAGGTGGTCAAGAACCCGTCGGCCAGGTAACAATCATCGTCGGTGAAGGCGATGATCTCACCGTTCGTCGCGTGCAAGCCTGCGGTACGTGCGCTTGAGAGGCCCGGGGTCGGCTCGTGAATCACGTGTACGGGGAAGTCGGCGCTTTCGGCGAACGTGTGGAGCACCTCCGGCGTCTCATCCGTCGAAGCGTTGTCGACCAGCACGAGTTCCACGCCGACACGGCACATCTCCTCGGCGGGGATAACCTCCAGACACCGTCGTAGTGCCACAGCGCGGTCACGCGTACAGATGATCATCGACACCGGGGGACGGTTCATAAGAGCAGGTCCTCTGTCGGAGGACGAGTGAACCAATGGATGCGTTCGCATCGTCCGCCCTCCACAAGCAGGTTGTCGGCACACAACTCGTGCATACACCGCTCGACGTCCGCAAGGTCGCAATCATGGAATGCAATCACGCCGGACTCGACGACGTGTCGATGCCAGGCCGTAGCGTCGGCACGAACCGACTCGTAACGATGATCGCCGTCGATCCACAGCAGTCCGATGTTTGTCTCCGTCCACGCCTGAGCGGCCGTGACCGATGGCAAGCTGATCACGGCTACGCGCTCACCGACACCGGCGCGCGTGATATTGGCGTAGAGGGCGGCTTGATCCTTGGGGCCGAACTCGCCACCGAGAACGCCGCGAAACTCCACGTGCGGGTCCACCGCGTAGACGCGGCAGCGGTGGCCAAGTTCCGTACCCAGTGCCAGGGCAACGCCCGATCGACCACGGTAGGAACCGATTTCGACAATGACCTGTCCTGCGGGTACGTCCCGCGCCAGCGCCACCAATTGCCGGGCTTCGCGAAGACTGAGCTGACCCTCGACACCGGCGGCCAGGGCAACGGCTCGTTCAACGGGATCGGCGCTTAGACGCATACGCCATCGTGCGAGCCTTTGGATGAACCGTTCTCTGCGCATGGTTGCCTCGGTCGCGTCATGCCCTCGGGGTGTCACCGGAACGGACCAGTGGTTCGTAGTCTCGATTCGGTCGGGCGGTCCAGTATCCAAGTTCGGCGAGTAACGCCCCCGCGGTCTGCTCGATACTTGCGAGGTCTTCGGTTCCGAACGCCTTACGCCAGTTCCCAATGGAGCTTACCCGCGCGGTATGTGCCGCTGCAACAAGTGCCGCGCAGTTTGCATCATCATCACTCAGCGCGAGAAACTGTATCAGCCGCTCCGCCTCGGTGTCCGGATGTCGTACCAGGTCTTCATATCGGACTTCGAGGTAACGATCGCCCGGCATGCATGGCGCGAATTCAAGTATGGCCTCGGTGAAGAATCTCCATACCCACGCGGCTCGCCCGGCGTCCGTTGTATTCTCGAAGGCCTCGGCGTGGGCCGGATCGACCCAGTACCGGGCATAAGAACCGAAGAGAGCGCCTTCGGCGTCACGGTGGCCCGTCATTTTATAGGCGTGGTTGTACCACCCCTTCTGGACCAACGACGCAGCCACATCGCGACCGTCGCGGATAATATGGATCAGCCTGGCTGTGGGAAACGAGCTAAGAAGGAACGGAAGTATCAGGGAATTGTGCGGTGTTTTCTCCGCGAATGTCAGATCGCCGTCGAGGTGAACCCTCATCAGCCATTTGTACACCCGCCGGAAGTGACGGCGAGCCTTCGCCTCCGACCACCGACCCATGTAAACATCACGTACCGCGATTTTCGTCGCAACCGGTTCGAAGTGATACGAGATCCGCGGCACGGCGCCCAGGCATTCTCCGAGGAAGGTCGTACCGGAGCGCGGTGCCCCCACTACGAAGATAGGGTAGTGCAGATCAGGACTGATCGAACTCACCAATCGTCGTAGCGATACAGGTCGTCGTTTTGACTGGTAGCGAGACCAGCTTGACCGCGCCGTGCGATAGGCCCAGTAAAGCGTGTTCCACAAAGTCAACGACGGGGCGGTGGGTCGTTGTCGTTCACTCATGGCTCCGCCACCTCGCGTATACCGTCACTGCCCCGAAGTCATCTCCGCGCTCTGGGAACGTAAGCGACCCGATTCTACTCGGCTCTTTGACGCGCCACAACGAGTCGCCGACGAGACTTTCGTGACCGCGACTTATCGGAACGGTCCGCAACGGTGAGTCCCTGGCGGAGATTCGCCTCGGTGGCCCGGTTCCACTGGCGCGTCGAGCAGGTGACTTTTCAGCATCCGTACACCACCCGCTCGGCCGTCGGATTTGACACTTCATCCCGCACGGGTCAGAGCTTGATCCCTGAAGCGATTAGCCTGGGCGGGGCCATAACCGACCGAATCTCGGCATCGCGGCAACCTTCCAGGAAAACCTCCCGCAACGTCTGAGCACTGAAGCGATAGTAGTCACCCGGGAAGTCGTGGACGCGGAAGGTCATCGTAGCGGTTGAGATGGCGTTGAAAAGTGGATGGTTGAATAGCCTCCGCAGTCCGGGCGCACCGCACCACCGGTCTCTGATCTTGTCTATCCAGTATTCCCTGTAGCCGGGAACGCCAAGGATGATCAACCCACCGGGTCTTATAATGCGGTGGATCTCCGACACAGTTCTCCAAAAGTGCTTGTCGTGCTCCAGTGTCGCGTTCGAAAGGACCACGTCGAACGAATCGTCGTCAAAGAGGTTGCCCATCTCGTTCGCGTTTCCCTTTACGATCGAAAAATCTCGAAATGTGTGAGGCCCGAGTAGGTTGATCCCCACTTTCTCCGTTGTGTGTTCGAGCGACTTCATGCATAGCAGACTTTGCTCGTTCGGGACGGCGCCGATTTCCAGGACCTTCCCCGACGCCTTTCTTTCCGAACAGATGCGCTCAAATTCCTTGTAGATTCGGTAGTTCATCGTCTATGTACTGTCCAAGGCGCCGATATGGCGATGCTCCCGAGACTGATGCCCGCTCGTTCGATGGTACCCACCTCAACGGTAGCCCTACACATCGAACTCGGGGAATAGTGCGAAGAGCAACCTCTCCCGGCGCCTCACGACCCGCTTAAGCTCCGGCGTATAATAGCCTTCCCACGTCTGGTCATCGCTTCTTCCTCCGCGTGGCGGGAAGACCTTCTTCGCCTGATAAATAAACTCCAACTGTGCAAGGTCGTACCCGAGGCTTTCCAGGCAGTCGTGGAGATCCTGGTTGAGACGATCGGTCCGCATGAATCGAACGGGATACATGTCCTGTTTGTACCGCCTCATTTGGAGGTAGTCCTCGTCAATAAGCCCGAAGACGCGCTGCGGCTCGCGGAAAAAGTACCTGACAAATTGCTCGGTGTGATACCCCAGGCGCTGCTCCCGATCGGGACCCGTGTCCTTCAGTTGCCCGAACATCATATCAGCCGCCTCGATAAACTCCTCGAATGACAGGTCGGGGAAGTGGGAGAACCTGCGCCGAATCCTCTCCCGATCAATGTCTGGAAAACGGTCCGTCTTCCACCAGCCGAACTCGAACTGAGAAACATATCGATCGTACGGGTTTCGCACGCAAGCGATGATCGGCTTAGTCCGGTGGCGGGCTGGGATTTCGTTGCAGGTTCCATGCTTCTTGATATTGAGCAGCGGACTCCGAGCCCACGGCTTGAGCAGACGTCGCCAGAGCCGGGCGTCTGGGGTACATTTGTAAAGCCGATGAAGCACGTCGGTGACGAACGTTCCCCCGGTTTTCGGCAAGTGAATGAATACAAACCGATCTGCTATGATCATCTACTCATCCGATGGGGCCTTCACCGACATTGCACTCTGCCGGGTGCCCCGGAGACCGTGTTCAGCCCGACCGCCCCCGGCCTATCCCCGGCAGCACCATTGCCGCGTCGGGCCGGTCGAAAAACTGCCGTCGATTGTGGCACCTCCTTCGAGATCGTCATTCTTTCGATCCGCGTTGTCCGACGGGCACTATGGCGAGGAAGATCAAATCCAACGCCTGCTTGGCCAGCGATCGAGCAAACAGGAAAATCATGAGAGAGTAGACCAAAACCCCAGTCGCGGTGCAAGTGGCGAGAAGCACAACCGTACCCGCATACCCGTCAAGGCACCACTTTGCACCGAGTACCGCGAGGACCATCATGACCGATGCCCCGGCCGGAAGTACTGACTGAAGAAGATACGCTCGCA
>JASFUW010000462.1:0-4416 GCA_050050135.1 Phycisphaerae bacterium | reverse complement strand
TCGATTGGCTCGGCGACGCTCCGGGGGTCGTGCCGTCCCACGAGAACCGGCTATATCCGCTGACGGCTGTCTACGCGTTGACGACACATGATCTATTGCGGCAGTTTCTCGCCGACCGCAGGTTGCGGGCGCACGAGTTCGCGGCGTCATGTGGGGCGCGGATCGTGCCGGCCAGCGAACTCTATGACATCGACCCGACACTCGCGTCCCTGCGCAACTTGAACGACCCCGACGCCCTGGATGGATTGCTGCGCGAAGCAGGGTTCCCACCCGCATAGCTCGCCTACTCGCCGTTGTGCGCGCGCCAACCCTCGCGCAGCGCTGCGCGTCATTCCACGCGTTGATCCTCGGGGCCAGCCGCCCTTAGGCGAGGCGATTTTTCGTTACGGCGTCTGGTTTCCCTCAAACGCCTTCATCGCGCGCTCGATGGCCTCGAACGGCACGTGAATATCCACCCGCGCGGGTTCCCCGGCGAGGGAAACGGAGAGCGCGACCGGAGGGCCCGGCGGGACGGGCTCGCCGACCGGCTTGCCCATCAACGGGGCAACCACGGGAAGCGCGCCGGCGGGGTCGATCAACAGCACCGCGTTCCGTCTAGTCGGAAGCGCGGCCAGCGCCTTACGCACATGGTCGTTCGACGCGAACGGTTTGACGACCTGGCTGGCGAACACCTGATGCAGTGGGAATTCCGATCCCATGCAGTATCGTACCCGGTCGCCCACGATGCCCAGTGCGAGCCGGGGATTTCCACCATACATAGCAAGCATCTGGGCGGCCTGTGGATTCGTCGTGTCCACCTTGAGTGCAAACTCTTCGACGTTCACGTTTCCGATGGTCTTCGACCCGGCAGGCTCGTACATCGCGCCGGCCTTGAGTTGGTTCATCAGCGGGTTGGGGAGCAGGAACGACTTCTTGACGGCCTCGAACAATTCTGACGCATCCCGCCCGACGTAGTCGCCGATGACGCGCATGCCGCCCCCGGAAGCGCCCACGACCACGTCTTGTCCTTCGAGTTTCGTGAAAAGGTCCCGCATGCCGGCGAGCGCTTGCTTCACGTTCTCCTGGCCGGCGGCGTCTGTTCCGGCTTGTGGTGCCGCGATTATGGCACTACCCATTCTGCCGATCATGTAGTCGAAGAAGGGCGAATTCTCGCCCGGAACCTCATAGGCGAGCGCCACGAGGTATGGTTGGTCCTCCAGGTGCCGTAGCAATGGGCCGGAGGCGGGCTTCTGTTTTGTCAGGTAACTTCTGATAGCGCCCTCGGTATAGCGCGTGGCCAGCGTGATATCCAACGCCGACGCGTTCACGCCCACCACGGCGTCGAAGGTGTCGATCTGCTCTGCGTATGCCTTCACCGCGTCCATCACGCCGGTCAACATTCCGGTCAGTGCCGCGGTATCGGCACCTCCCTGGGCGCCGGCCATCATCGCCATCATGGGCGCCATCTGCGCAAACTGCGTCACATGGGCAAGCACGTGCTTCCGCGCCGGGTCCATCTTGAAGTGCACCCATACGTCACGGCCGTCCAGTAGCTTGCTCATGCCCGCGTCCTGCGCCTTCAGCGGCGCGCCACCTTTCATCACACGGTTCATGACCTCCGGCGTATTCGTCACGGCTACATACTTGCCCTGCGGCCGTGCGAGCAACGTCTCCATACCTTCGAACGGCAACGTCCATGTTCCGTCCGTCTCCTTTGCCCCTGTGTGTCCGGCAACCCTCCCCGCGAAGTTGTCGACCCACAACCACAGCACACCCTGCCACTCTGCGCCGCCGAACGCGGGGACCCCGACCCCCATCGGTTTGTTGAAGTCGGCCCACTCACCGATGCCGACCTCGCTCTTGATTTGTGCCACCAGTGTGGGATCTTGACTCGCGGGGTCGAATCGCTTCTCGATACCACTGATTTTTCCGTCCAGGTCCGACATGTTCTGCACGACAACGGCCATCGGGAAATCCGAGGGCATCACTTCGAGCAACATCGCGAGATCTTCATTGCCCGCCCGCACGGGCGCGGAAACCCACATCGCGCACGCGCACGCTCCCGCAAACACCATTCGATTAAGACTCTTCATCACATACTCCTGGTTGTTGTCTCGGGTCGGGCGCAACATGCCGCGCCACCCGAATCACTTTCGTTTCGCCTCACCCGAACCGCGCTCAGCGAGCGCGCTTTCCCCGAATATCGGACGTTCTCAGCGACGGTTGTAGCTTAACTTTCCGTTCGTCCGCGTCCCGCCCAAACGAAATCGAAACTTGGACGCGGATCTGCCTGCCGGGTGCCCGCCTCGGCGTGGTCGCTCCGGCCGATCGCTGCCTGCTACTCGAGACCCACCCCGAGCTTTTGCGCGATGCGGTCGAAGTCGTCCAATGAGAAGTACTCAATCACGATGCGGCCCCGACCTTTCGCTCTCGCTTCGCGAATCGTGACCTTGGTCTTCAGTGCGTCCTCGAAGCGATGCTGCAGGTCCGCTATGTGCGGCGACAACTCCCTTGGCGTCGCTGCGCCGTCCGCCGGACGAACGCCTCGGCCGGTTTTTTCCCGTCGGACGATCTCCTCCAACGCTCTTACCGACAGCTCGTTGTCAACCGCAGACCGCGCCAAGCGCTCGCGTCGTTCGGGATCGGCCACTCCCAAGAGGCATCGGGCGTGCCCCATGCTCAATTGTGCGCCCGCAACGAGGGCTTGAATCGGCTCGGCGAGGTCGAGCAGACGGAGGTAATTGGTCACCGTCGATCGGTCTTCGCCGACGCGCTCCCCGACTTCGTCCGGCCCTAGCCCAAAGCGATCACGCAGTTCGCGGTAGGCCTTCGCTCGGTCGATTGTGTTCAGATCCTCGCGCTGGATGTTCTCGACCAGCGCAAGTTCCAACATTTCCTCATCCGTCGCATCCCGCACGATCACCGGCACCTCATCCAACCCGGCGAGCCGCGCTGCGCGCCAACGCCGCTCCCCGGCCACAATCTCGTATTTCCCCTGCATAGCCGCGGACGGCCGCACAGGGATTGGCTGTAGAACGCCGCATCGCGCAACCGATCGTGATAGTATTACGAGCGCGTCATTATCCATATCCACGCGAGGCTGGCAGGGGTTCGGCAAGAGCTGACTTGTGGGGAGCGTCATGGCTTCCGGCCGACGCACGACTTCTGAGCCGGTCGAGGTCTGCGCGCCAGCCTGACGGTCAGCTCCGTCTGCGTCTTCCGGTCTTTCGGCTCGCACGAGATCCGTAACGAGTGATTCGAGTCCTCGTCCAAGCCGTCTGTTACGTTTGGCCATCAGAATCTCCTTTGCCCGGTCACCTTCTGCGGGCTATCGCTGATGTCCGTCATTCTCGGACCTTACCGCGCGATTCTGAGCCCTGCAAGGATTCCATAGAGTGGTCGGGGCCACTCGGCGTTGCACGGAGGGCGTAGCGCCGTGTTCGTGCGGTCCATGGCGAGGCTCCTGCGCCCGGCAGTGAGGGGCAAGCACGAACATCTGCCCCCGGAGTGGCGTGCGATCCCTGGCGCGTCGGCGGTTGGCGACGTCGGCAAAGAAGAACGCCCAAAGGTACGCGATCTGCCGTTCTCGTTTCACGTGGAACCGGCCACAGCACCTGATTGTCCGGGTGTCCTCGGGGAGTGCGGCCTCGCTGGGCCATGGGGCGCCAGCACGAGTCCCCGGCGCCGGCGGGTTCCCTTCCGTCGACCTCGGCGCCCTCCCCGAACTCGCGGCCGCGTCGGCACCCGGGCCGCGATGCGGCGACGCCACGTGCCCGAAGCACGAATCGGTGAACTAAGAACGCTGGAAGGCTGTGCGGACACGCGTAGGCCCGGCGCCGGGCCGGCGAGACCACCACTCATTCCGGCCTTCGCCCGAGAACTTAGCCCCCGTTAGACCCCCGAGCCTGATCCGGCGAGCACACGGCGCGCCACTCTGCTTTGAACGCCCACAGCCGTCTCAGCCTGAAGTGCCGCACACCCGCGCGTCCTGCGTTTCTCGTAGCCTTCAGCCAATGGGTGGCGGGCTATCGTTCCGGCCGGCTGTTTCACGTGGAACAGTTGCTCTCGCTGCCCGGGCAGTTGCCTTCCGAATCCTGCTCTCCGCGACTCCATCCGCCCATCACGAGATCACTGAGACCACGCTGGCCTGCGCCGTCCGAGAGCTACGCAAAGCCCCCCGATGGACGCGTGGTTCCCTGTTCCCGGCTATCCTCTGATCAGCGGAAACCGGCCCAGGACCTTGCCCACTGAGTTCATGTCCGAATAAGAGAATATATCGAGTCGTAGTATTTCAACGCCCTCTCCCCGTCCCGCAGGAAGATACGTTCGCTGCCCACCCCGATTCACGGCGTCGTCGCCGACTCGCGGTTGCAGGCTGCGCGACCGGTCTGTCGCGGGTGCCCGCGACCCGCGCGTGGCCGTGCGGGCCATGCTCGG
>JASFUW010000461.1:0-4416 GCA_050050135.1 Phycisphaerae bacterium | reverse complement strand
CGAACACCGACGCGCCATCTTAGACCGTGCGTCAACGGATCGAGACACGAAACGGACTGTGAGGTGACGAGGATGAGCCGGCCGTCGAGGGTCTCGAAAAGCGCCTCGACCGCGCGCCGCTCATCGGTCATGATCGCACCGGCCCAGTCACCCGTGGGGGCATCGAGAAAGCAGACCACGACGCGATCGTCCTGGACGACGTGGTAGGTGACCCAGCGATCCCCCAGGCCTACGGTTCCGCTCGGGGCGGGTCTGAGCGTTTGTGACCAGATGATGTCACCGGTGTCGAGGTTTGCGCACGCGGCGTCTCCGTTGCTCTTTACGCTCAGAAGACGCGTTCCGTGGATGGCGTGGGTCTGGAAGGTGTCGAGGTCTTCCCAGTCACCCATCGGGTCAACGGGCTCTAGGGGGCGCGCGGCGTGCGTCCAACGGCGTTTTCCGGTCGGCAAGTCCAACGCGAACAGCTCATCGGGTGTGGCGAAGATCGCCCGATCCGACGTCGCGAAGAGCAGGTTCGCACTCCCGTTCACAGGTGCCGTCTCAGTCCAGGTTTTCCGTCCGGTGCCGGGATCGAAGGCCCGCACCCCCTCCGGTGAACGGACGAAACACACGGACCAGTTGAAGCCGGGGTGGTCGCCGAACCGAGGTGTCAAGAGCGCGGCCTTTTCGTCCAGGTCGAACGTGATTCGATCCCGTAAGGGGAGCGTGATTGTTGGTCGGGACGGCTCGACGCGGTCGCGGACGTGGGCAAGGCGCGTGCGGTAGTCGAGGAAACCGACCTGCCTTCCCTCGTGGTCGAAGCGAACGCCGGGGTGTTCGACGGCTGCTTTCGTCAGCCAACGGTAGGCGCGTTCGAACTCTCCCGCGCGTTCATAGGCGTCTGCGATCCTGCGGAGCAGCGCCGGGCGGTCCGCTTCTGACGGATATCGGTGGTAGGCGTGGGTGAACGCAACGGCCGCACGTTCAGGTTGCTGGTGCCGGGAGAGTATCTCCCCTTCGGCGACCAGCGCCTTCGGAGCTATCAAGCTGTTCGGGAAGGTCTCGACCACGCGCCTCAGGGTCTCCACCTCGGCTCCGGCGCGACCCGCGATGAACCATTGCTCGGCTTCCGTGTCGTAGGGTGCGTAGATGCCGCGTCCGTGCCGCTCGATGAGCGCCGCGATTTCAGCCTGTGCCCGGGCGGCGGCGGTTCCCGCGGCGATTTTTCCCTCAGACAAAGGGAGAGTCCGCAACGTGCGATCGCGGAGAATCTGTTGGTACAACACCACCGCGCGTTCGGGCTTACCGACCGAGTCAAGAAGTTGGGCGAATCGAAACCGGTAGGCGAGATGCGCCGCGGGGTCCGGTGCGAAGCGCGGCGCGAAGCGCAGCAGTTCCTCCGCCAGTTCGGCTCCCTCGTCGCCCTCGCTCGAGACCCGGTCGGAGAAGACCAGCAAGTAATCCGAGATGCGTCGGCTTAATGCGGGGCTCAAGGCCTCGGCACTCAACTCGGTTCGCCGCACGGTTTCGCGGAGGGCCCGAATGGCCTCGGTCAGTTCGGAGTTGCTCAGTGCCACCTCCGCCAGCTCGAGGGCGGGTAAGGGGTCGGAGGGGGCGGCGTCGACGCGTGCCCGCAACGCCTGCCATATCTCGGCCTTGCGGACGTAGGCCGAGACCCGATCGGGGCCCGCAACGAGTATCTGGTCGCGAAGGGCGACGAGGTTCCCCCCCTCTCCGCCGCTTTCCCAGGCTGCATCGTTTCGGCGCCCGTCGTTCACGTCATAGGTGCTGATCCACTCGCGCGTCGGAACGAGCAGGCGGTCGTGTGTCCAAACGCCGCGTCCGTACAGCTCGGTCCCTTCCGGAAGCGGCGAGGACCAGCGTAGCTTGCCGGCTGCGAGGTCGTAGCAGGCGGCTTCGCGCCCGACGCCGCAGAGCACGTCGCCGTCTACCCCTAGCAAGGTCTGGCAATGACCGAACGTCTCGACGGGTATGCTCTGGAGGAGGTCGCCGTCGGACGCGGACAGAACGAGCACGTCATCGGCGTCGGTGGGCAGGGCGACGATGCGTCCGTCGGAGAAAAGCAGCGGGTTCAAGCGCCACGGTTTCGCGTTTCCGGGGTACCGGTTTGCGCCTTGCGCGGCGTCGGCTTCACGGCGTTGATAGAGGCGGAGCCATCGGACGGCGCCGGTGTGTCCGTCGACTGCGGCGATCGAACCGAGGTTCGTGCAGACGTATATGGTGTCGCCGTCGAGGGCAGCTGCGGTCAGTGTGGGGGACTGCGATCCGAAGGTTCCGGTTGACGCGCTGCCCAGGTGGGTCCGTTGTTGGAGTGCCCCGTCCTTGGCACTAAACCGGTATAGGTAGCAATCCTCGAAACCGAACGATCGTCGGCGCCGTCCCACGACGTATAACCGATCCTGCTGGACGATGGGGCTGGTATCGAAGGTGGTCTCCGCGAACTCCTCCTCGATGGCCCGTTGATCCACGCGCCAATAGGCGTGTCCGGTCTCGGCATCGAGGCAGGCCAACTCGGGCGGACTGCCGGCCGATTCGTAGCTGTAGTAAGGGACCGTCTCGCCCGGAAGGGATGCGTAAACACGCCCGTCGTGCACGGTCACCGAATCCCACACCGGCGCCGGTTCGTCCACGTAGGCGAGGCCGGAAGAGCCGGGCAGGTCGGCCCTGAACCACCACGATGCCACGCCGGTGTTCCGATGCAGCGCGACGATCTCACGAACCCGCTGCACGATCACCGTGCCGCCGGCGACGACCGGTTGGATCGTCAGGCTGTTCGCCCGATGCCGATAGACGCGAGCCAACGGGTCCGCTACGTCCGGTTCTGCGGAGTCGTCCGGGCCGCGAAAACCGACGAAACGCCAGAGCAAACCGAGGTCATCGACGTCGCTGTCTCGTCGTCGGTTCCGGTCCGGCGCGCCCCCGAAGATGGGCCAGTCGTTTTCGACGGTCGGGGACTGGAACGCGGGGAACCTGCCTTCGATCTCGGCCAACACCTCGCCGAGCTTCCGGTCGCGGCCCATCCACCGGAGGGCGGTTTCGCGGATGGGATCGGTAGGCTCGGTCCCGGTGCGTCCCTGCACGGCGCTGATCACGTGGAGCATCGCGCTGTAATTCGATTGGTATTCGGCTGCATCCGGGTGATATGCCAGAACACGGGTATAGAGGCGCTCTGCCAACGCCATGTCACCGGCTTCGATCGCCAATTGAGCGATTCTGTCGGCGAGTCCGGCCGCCGCGGCGGTGCAGAAGTAACGATCGAACCACGGGAGCAGCGCAGATGCCGATCGTGCCTTCTGCGCGCGCTCGATTCCTGCGCGTATCTGCGGTTCGTACAGCTCACGGTATACGGACAAGGCATCCGCGGGCCAGGAACAGATGATCCGGTTGATGTACGCACGCACGCCGACGTAATACCCCGGCTCGACGCGAATGAGTTGGTCGGGTGCCTGGTCGGCAACGGCTTGCAGCACTTCGGCGGCCCGCCGCCATTGTCGGCGCTGTGCGTAAGCCGCCGCGCGCGAAATCGCGTCCGAAGCCTCGAAACTGTCGTTGATGTAGACATCGGGATAGGCAACGTCGGCCTGGAGGTCGGCCGCTGCCTCGACCGGTCCGGGTCGGTCGGGGCGGGGTTGATCCGAACGCGCCATACCGATCAGCCCGAGGACGAGCAAGGCGGCCAGGATGTCGGTTCGATCGGGCATGTCTTGTTCTCGTGCGGCTGCGTCGTGACCACGGGCCCGACGGCGTACCATTCTAGGCATCGGCCAGATAGCGGCCGATCAATGGGTCGAGCTTCGCACGAATCTTCGGGTCGAGCCGCTTTCGATCGGACCAGATGGCCAGTTTCAGGGCTTCGCGGCACGGGCAGGCGGGAAGGGAACCGTCGAGCCGTTTCAACGTTGCACGAATGAGCGCTACGGCCGTCTGGCTCGCCCGGTGCAGGTTCGCGATGACCTCGCGGAGAACGCCCTCCTCGGATTGACCGGGCTCGGACGGACGCCAGCAGTCGTAGTCGGTCGGAATCGCGACCAGCGCGTAACAGATCTCGGCCTCGCGAGCCAGCCGGGCCTCGGGCATACAGGTCATGCCGATCAGGTCGCCGCCCCATTGCCGGTGCATGTGCGACTCGGCGCGGGTCGAGAATTGCGGTCCCTCCATGCAGACGTAGGTGCCGGCGTGGTGGACGGTCGTGTCGACGTTGTCGGAAGCCTCGACCAGCAACGATCTGAGCCGCGGGCAGAACGGTGCAGCGAACTCGGTGTGCACGGCGAGCCCCGCATCAAAGAACGTGCTATCGCGGCGATAGGTCTTGTCGATGACTTGGTCGCACAAGACGAGGTGGCCGGGTTCGATGTCCTCGCGGAGGCTGCCCGTGGCTCCGCTCGCGACGATGCCGGAGACCCCGAGGAGCTTCAT
>JASFUW010000460.1:0-4422 GCA_050050135.1 Phycisphaerae bacterium | reverse complement strand
AAACCGTGGATCGCAACGCGCGATCGTGACTCGCCCACCCTCGCCCTGCGCCACGTGCCCCTAACGCTGCGCAAGTGCTGTGGCCCGCGCAACGATCTGCTCGAGCCCGACACCGACGTAGCCGAAGACATCGTCGGCACTGCGGCCGGATTTCGGGATGCGGTTGACCGTCAGTCCGTGGACCCGGACCCCGTCGACCTGCCCCGCCGCCTCCGCCAACTCGGCGCGCAGACCACCCGCGTAGTTGTCTTCCACGGTCAGGATGACACCTCCGGACCCTCTGGCGACATCGAGGATCGGGGCCGTGTCGAGCGGCAACATGTACGCGTCCAATACGTTACACCCGATCCCGGCATCTGCCAGCTTCTGCGCCGCATCGAGCACGGTGTGCAGGATGTATCCACTGCTCACGAGCGTAAGTCGTTCGCCTTGTTGAAGCTGTTTACACCCGTACAGGTCGAACACTTCATCGATCGGGTACAGGAAGGCGGCGTCCGGGCGATGCGTCCGCAGGTAGCACATGCCGTCGATGTTGGCCATGTGCTCCACGCAGCGGTACGCGCAGATCGCGTCCGACGGATGAAAGACGTGGCATGCCCGTCGTCCGTCACCGACGTCGACCCCGGTCATGCTTCTGAAGTACGCGACGTCGGCCAGGGACATCTGCGACGGTCCGTCGGCAGCCAGCGAAACGCCCGCGTGCGACCCGACGATCTTGATGTTGGCCCGTGTGATCCCGGCCATGTCGATCTGATCGACGGCGCGGGCGATGAACTTCGCAAAGCTGCTGGCAAACGGGACCTTCCCGGCGGCGGCCAGTCCGGCAGCCGCGCTGATCATGTTCTGCTCGGCGATCTTGCATTCGAAGAATCGGTCGGGGTGGAGGTTCGCGAACACCTCGGAGAACGTGGAGTTCTTGACGTCGCCGTCCAGCGCGACAATCCGACTGTCGAGGTCACCGAGTGCCACGAGCGCTGCACCGTACGCCTTGCGCGTCGCCAGCTTGCCCTTCGCCATCGCCCCGCCGAACCCCGCGCGCTCGAGACCTCGCTCAAACGGCGGAAGCTTCAGCGACCGCGGTTGCGGGCCTGCGCTCACGCGCGGCGGGCTTTTCGGGACAAGCTCGCCGCCAGGGGACGCGCCCAGCAAGGCCGCTGTGGCCTCCAACTCACCCGCTGCCCGGTCGAGTTCCGCCGGCGGAACGGGTTTCCCATGGAAGTTCTCCCGCTCCATCAGCTTGACGCCCCAACCCTTCACCGTCCGGGCGACAATCGCGCTCGGTTTGGTGCTCAGACGGGACTCGTCGAATCCGGCAGCCAACTGGTCGGGGTCGTGACCGTCCACTTCGATGGTTGCCCAACCGAACGCCTCGAGCTTTGCGGCGATTGTCTCGGGACTCTGCTGAGCCGAAACTGGAGCGGCCTGCCCGTGACCGTTACAACTGAAGACCGCGCAAACGTTGGCGAGCTCGTGGTCGGCGATGAAGTCCGCGGCCTCCCATACCTGCCCTTCCCTCGATTCGCCGTCGCCGATGATCACGTAGACGCGTTTGTCGATATCATCCAGCTTCGCACCCAGCGCCAACCCAGCCGCGACGGACAGTCCCTGGCCGAGCGACCCCGTGGCTGCGTCAAAGAACGGGAATCCTTCGGCCGGGTTCGGATGCCCGTCCAGGACACTTCGCAGTTCGCGAAGGTCGCCGAGGTCGGCGGCGGACAGTTTTGCCTGGCGGGTCGGGGCTGTTCCCACCGCCCCGCCAAGATCGGCATACGCGGCATAGACGATCGGAACCGCATGTCCGATCGACAGTACCAACCGGTCACTCGCCGGATTCCACGGATCGGCGGGGTCGTAACGCATCTGGCGGTACATCAGTTCGACGACAATATGTGCAATCGCCAGCGCCGTGGAGGGGTGTCCGGAACCTGCGGCCGTTGTCATTCGGATGACATCCTTCGCAAGCTCGATCGCTTTCGCGTGTACTGCACTCGATGAGGACACGTCAGACTCCTGACCAATAGGCGTTTCCAGTCGGGTCATGGGTTGCTCCGAACTCGTAGACACCGCGCGCTCGGTGCCTCACGTGGACCGGCGATGGTCCAGGGTCGAAGCCGGCAGGCCCCGTACGTCGCGGTCCCGTCGGCGTGTTCCCCGATTCATCGGCCGGAGTGTAGCGGGCGAAACCGGTTCGATTCAACCCTGAACCTGCATCCTTACACGCGTGCTCGCGGTCGCCCTGTGATTGCGGCGAAAATCACAGCCGGTACGCCACCCGTCGTTCTCACCTGCCCTCGAACCGCGGCAGGCGTTTCTCGACGAACGCGGCAACGCCCTCGCGATGGTCGCGGGTTTGCTCCGCAAGGCCTTGGCATTCCGCTTCTCGGTCGAGCTGCTCGGGAAGCTCCGAGTTCCAGGCTGCGTTGAGGGCTTTCTTCGCGAGGCCGATCGCCCGAGTGGGCATACGAGCCAACTTTTGCGCCCATTCCCCGGTCTTTTCGCCCAACATATCGTCAGCGACCACGTCGTTAACCATGCCCAGTGCCAACGCCTGGCCGGCCGACACGCGGCGCCCGGTGAACGCCAACTCCATCGCGCGAGCGATCCCGATCAGCCTCGGCAGCATGAACGAGCTGCCGGCGTCCGGAACCAACCCGACGTTGACAAACGCCTGCATGAAGGCGGCCGATTCCGCCGCAATCCGCAGGTCGCACGCGAGCGCGAGGCTGCAACCTGCCCCCGCCGCGATTCCGTTCACCGACGCGATCACGGGTTTCTCCATCGTCCGGATCGCCGTTATGACCGGGTTGTAGTGCTGACGAATCAACCGATCGAACCGCATTGTTCCTCCGCCCGCGTAACGATCACGCACGACCGCTAGGTCCTGACCGCTGGAAAACGCTCGTCCCGCGCCCGTGAGCACAAGACAGCGAACGCTCTCCTCCGCAGCGGCGGCGCGTACCGCATCCAGCAACGCAACCAGCATCGGTTCGTTAAATGCGTTCAGGACTTCCGGGCGGTTCAACACGACGTACCGTGCCCCCTCTTCATGCCTGAGCAGGATGGTATCTTCCTCGACCATGAGGCACCGCTCCCGATCTTGCACCACGCGCCGGCGATCCTCGCGCACGTTCCCAGCCCGCGAATAGTATACGGCGCCCGGGGACTCCCCGACACGACCTCCCCGAAGCGCAGGGAGAAAACGGGGCCGGGGACCGCGGGACCGTCAACAGCAGTTCCACCACGTTCCCCGTCCCCGTCTTTCCTGTTCAACGAACGATCCCTGGCCGGTCGGGGTTGTGGTTGCCGTCCAAGAGGATAGACTGCGCCGGTTGGCGCTCGGCGGCGAAACGACGATGGGAATGACGCCGCAACCGCGCCGGACCCGAAACCATAGGAAAAAGGGATCCGGGACCGGGGAACCGGGAACAGCGGCTTCACCACGTTCTCTGGTCCCCGTTCTGTGGAGGCACGGCACACAATGAAGGCACGTCTGATTATTCTCGTAGTGGCGGCGGTGGGCATGGGTGTGTTCCTCGTCGTGCGGCCTAGATCATCCGAGCCGGCGGATCGTGAGGAACTGCAATCCAACATGACAGCCGCGGAGATCGCGGAACTGACCACGTTACAGACGCCGCTGCATAAGCGTGACCTGCCTGGCGAGGAACCGCCTGAGCCGGCGGACGTCCGGGTGACCGTAGAGGTGGACCCGGCTGAGACGAAAAACCGCCTGTATCTCTACTTTAGTGAATCGCACGGCTACTACGTCGAGTCGCCCGACGTCGACATCTACCACCTCACACGTGACGAGGACACCGGTGATATCGATCGGCAGTACGTCATGCGCAACCCGTTCAACATCTACATCCAGGCCAACCAGGTGTTGAGGCACTGTGTCGACTTGGTTCCCACCGAAATGAACAGAATCGGCAACGATCTGGGAACCAGCGAGGACTGGGAAGCGGAGGTGACCGGCTACGGGCGGGCGCGAGCCACGGACCCCGACCCCCTCCCACCACTTCCCGACGTAGCCTGGTGCCGTTAGCGGGTCAGAATCAGCACGATGATGCATAAGACCGCGACCGCCAACAACACGGCGAGCCCGATCACCCATTGAACTGAGACGCGCCCCGAACCATCCGGTTTCTGCGGCTTCTCGGCAGTCTCCTCGGTTTTGGTCCTGCCGGTTGCGAGACTTTGGAGCAGATCGTGGTCGTATTTCTGCCTTGCCTGGAACGGGGGTTCGCCTCTGCTGACCGCCTCGAGATCGGTGATCAGTTCCGACGCCGAGGCATACCTGTCATCGGGCGATTTCGCCATCATGACCTCGATGATCTCGCCGATCCCCGAGGTCAACGTCGGGTTCACGTGATCCGGCGGTACGAGCGGGTCCTTCAGGTGCTTGTGCATCACCGCGGAAGGTGT
>JASFUW010000459.1:0-4435 GCA_050050135.1 Phycisphaerae bacterium | reverse complement strand
CTCCGATGGTGTCGGCGGACTCGTTCAGTTGCTCACCAGGCAAAAGGTAGTAGACGACCGCGGCGAGTGCCGGACCGAGAACCAACCCGTACCACCGACGGGTCCGCGCGGGTGCTTTCGCCGAATCCCCTCCGGTTTTCGGTTCGGCATGCTCTGGGGCCAAGGACGGACCTCCCTAGTTCGGCGGGCGCTTTCCGGTAGGCAGCCTAGCCCGCAACCCGACCAGCCGGCGCCTCGAGAAGTGCTGCGGGTTAACCTTGAAACGCTCCCGAGAGGGTCCGGTGAACATTGCCTCGGGTGGCGGAAGATCGTTGTCCGGCTCGTCGTAGAACTTCAACGCCTCTTCCAAGCACAGGCCGGCTTCGATGCTGAGGCGGCGGGCCTGAACGTTGTCGGTCTCGCGGTCCGCCGCTTCAAGGATCATCTTCGAGAGGGTGATCCATTGGCCGATGTCGAGCAGCCGGGAAGGCTCCTTCGTGGCATTGAGCACCGGGTCGGCTGTGTCGTCGCCGTCTCTGCCGCCTTGCTCGACCCGGAAAAAAGGGGCCGACTCGGCGCCACAGGTGTCGCACTTCGCTCGGATGCGGAGCACGGGCGGTCCATCAGGCTCGGCTGTGGTCTCGGCCACGGTACCGACACCTCTGAGCGGCCCCCGACCGCAGGTCGCGCAGGGTGTGGCCAAGAGGTAGAGATGTGCCTCAGCGAGTGTGTGGGCCGGGAGCGGTTTCTCGGGCATATCGATCACCCGACTGCGGAGTCCATCACGAGGTCCGTTGCACGGCCCACGCGCGCCGCGCGGGCCCGAGCACGTCGACTCATAGGGGGCGGTCGGCAGCGCGTGACCGCCAAACCTGTCAGGGCGCTGCGAAGCTGCCGCGGCTTTCTTCGCGGTCTACCCGCCGCCTTCGCCTGTACCGCCGTCCGAAGGGGCCGCAGGAGCCGGCCGTTCCTCATCCGTCGTCTCTTCCACCGGTGCCGCGTCCACGTCACCACCTGCCTCAGGCGCCTTCTCGGGAGGCGCGGCCGCCGCTTCGGCCGCTTCCTCGACCTGCGTCAAGATCGTCTCTGCCGGCGTGCCGCCCGTTTGGAGCCCTTGGAGCCATTGTTCATACGTGGTCCTCGCGGCGTCGGTCGCTTCCCTGTCGGCGGCCAGCGCCTCGACCTGCGGGAGTTCGATGAACCAGTCTTCGCCGTCTTCGAACTCGACCAGAGTAAACCGGAAGGTCCTCCCGCCGCCACCACCACCGACCGTCGCTGTCACATCTGTGGCACTATTGACGGTGAGCTTTTCGAGCGTAAGGGCAGGGCCCTCTGACGCCTCGAGCGCGGCGAACGCGACGTCGAGGCGGTCTTTGGCGTCGGGCAACTTCTCGTCAAACGCGTCGCGCAGCTCCGAACGCTTCCGACCGAGCGCGGCGGTTGCCTCGAGCCAGGGCTGGATCGCCTCGTGCTGCTCCTCGACGTAGTACTCGAGCAACTCCTCGGTCGTCCCGTCGGAGACGACTTCGTTGTAGCCTTCGATCAAGTCCCGGACCTCGGTTTCGATCTCTGCGGTCGCCTCGTCCCCTTCGCCCTGGGGTTCGGGGGGCGTCTCAGGCTCGTCGCCGGTGGGAAGCGCGCGAAAGGGCTGCCATTCGGCCTGGCCGGTCACGACGGATTCGTGTCGCCATTGGGAACCGGTCGGCAGGAGGATTTCCCCGTTGCTGCCCAAATCCCGGGCGTGGGCGGGCGGCGGCTCCACGTCGCGGCAGGACGCGGCCAGCACCGCGACCCCCACAGGCACCCCGAGCAGAAGTGCGAAACGGCCGATCCGAATCATCATCGACTCCTCCCACAGCAGGTTAGCGGCAACAACCACGCGTGCCGGTACGGGCGCCTCAAACGGAGCCCGGAGGTCGAATCTCACACGGTCGGCAAATGGAACCGGACACGTGGCTCGGAACCTCCACAACCTTCGCAAGTTAGTGTAGGAACCCGGCTCGGTCAATGTCACAGGCACTGTAGAACCGCCAGCGGCGATGGTCGGTGAGCGAATGGAGCCTTTCGCGCGCAGCCGGTTCCGGTCGCCCCCTCCCGATGGTGAGCGGCGACCGAGTCCCGCCGGCCACCTACCCGCGACGGGCGACGACTGTACAGGATTCCACACAAGATGTCGTTTCAGGGCTGTTAAGATAGTGCTAAGGTTTAGGATGCGGGAGTCCGTGCCCAGCCACCGATCATCACAAGGGAAGCGACCGTGGCTGCGCCTTGGCGCAGGGTGTTCTTTGCTTCGCCGTGGGGGCAAGGCCTTGCACTCGGCGAGCTGCGTAAGGGTACGTAGTCGGGGTCGCGCCAGCGAGCGTGCGAGCCGGTCACCTGGGTTCGGCGAATGCGAACCAAGAAGCAAGACGACAGGGAGACTGTTGGGAATGAAATCGAAGATCGTTTGCGGGGTCTCTATTCTGGCAACCGGTTTCCAACTTGCCCAGGTTTGTGCTGGCCTCCCGCCCGTCATCCCTCGTGCCGTCCTTTTCGACAATCCTGACAAAGCCAGCCCACGCATCTCACCCGATGGGCGGCGTCTGGCGTATCTCGCTCCGGATGACGGTGTCTTGAACGTCTGGGTGCGGACGGTGGGGCAGGATGACGACCGTGTGGTGACACATGACCGACACCGGGGCATCCGGTCGTACCTCTGGGCGCCGAACGGTGAGCAGATCCTCTTCTCGCAAGACACGGACGGCGATCGACACTGGCACCTGTTCAGTGTCGATCTCGCGACAGAGACCGTTCGGGACCTGACACCGTTCGAAGGCGTGACTGCGGCTACGGTGGCTGTTTCCCCGAAGTATCCGGACGAAATCCTGGTGGGTATCAACAAACGGGACGAGCAGTTCCGCGACGTGCACCGCCTGAATCTGAAGAGCGGCGAACTGAGTCTGCTGGTCGAGAACACGGAAGGATTCGTCGGATGGCTCGCCGATCACGAATTCAAGGTGCGCCTCGGCGCGAAGCTCACGGACAACGGCGGGTTCGCGCTTTGGGTGCGCGATGACGACGAGTCGAGTTGGCGACGGTTGAACGAGTGGGCCCCAGAGGACACGCTGAACAGTGAGGCCATCAGCTTCACGCCGGACGGCCGCGGAATCTACATCCTGAGCAGCACGGGCGCCAACACGAGTGAGCTTAGAGTGATGGACGTGTCGACGGGAAGGGAGAAGACCCTGGCCTCGGATCGCTATTCGGACGTGTACAGCGTGTTCATCCACCCACAGACGCACGAGGTGCAGGCGGTCAGCTACTATAAGGAACGTCTTCACTGGAAGGTGCTGGATCCTACGGTCAGGGCGGACTTCCATGCGATCGAGCGGATTAGGCGGGGCGACTTCTATATCATGAACCGCGACCGGGACGACCAGACGTGGCTAATAGCCTTCACCGTCGACGACGGTCCGATCCACTTCTACACGTTCGACCGGAAAAGCAAGAGGGCGGAGTTCCTCTTTGTCAACCGCCCGGCGCTGGGGCGACTGACGCTCGCGAAGACAGCGCCGATCAGCTTTCGGACGCGTGATGCGCTGACCATCCACGGATACCTGACAACGCCGCCGAACGTGCGGGCCAGAGATCTGCCGATGGTTCTGCTGGTGCACGGAGGACCGTGGGACCGTGATCGCTGGGGCTACAACGGGACGGTCCAGTGGCTTGCGAATCGCGGATACGCGGTCTTGCAGGTGAACTTTCGAGGGTCGAGGGGATACGGGAAGGCGTTCATCAACGCGGGAAACAAGGAATGGGGGGGGAAGATATACCAGGACCTGGTGGATGGTGTGTATTGGGCCATCAAGCGCCGGATCGCCGACCCGAAACGCGTCGCGATCTTCGGCAGCTCGTTCGGCGGATATCAGGCGTTGGTCGGTCTGAGTACGTCGCCCGAAATGTACGCTTGCGGTGTGGATATCTCGGGTTTCTGTGACGTCGCGACGTGGGTTCAATCGCTGCCGCCGGTGTGGAAGCCGTACGAACCGATCATCTGGGACCGCGTCGGTCATCCGGAGCGTAACGCCGGGTTGCTTCGCTCCCATTCGCCCTTATACCATGTAGACAACATCACGAAACCACTGCTGATCGCCCACGGGGCCAACGATCCGTACGTGAAGACGGAAGAGGTGCGACAGATTGTCGACACCTTGAAGAAGCTTGGAAGATCGGTCGAGTACGTCGAATACGCCGATGAGGGGCACGAGTTCGCCCGGCCCGAGAACCGGCTCGATTTCTACGCGAAGGCGGAGAAGTTCCTGTCCAAACACCTCGGCGGGCGCTACGAAGACTAGGCGCATATGCTGCTGGCCGCGTTCATGCATCGTGCGAATCCGGGAATCGCCGAGATGACGCCGAGTGTCCCGCGCCGGACACGTGTTACCTCCGCGTTACGCTGCCGCCAGGAAGTCGGCTG
>JASFUW010000458.1:0-4438 GCA_050050135.1 Phycisphaerae bacterium | reverse complement strand
GGGTTGTCGCGGAGCGTGTCCTGGATGGCCGTCCAAAGCCGATCCGCGTCATCGGATCGGTCCGCCATGGCGATCGTCTGCGACGAGGTGTAGTCACTCCTCCGCGGCCCCGAACAACCCACAGCCGGGACCAGGCACGCCGCAGCCAACAGCACCTGCACACACGCTCTACGCATAACGACGCGATCTTACGACGAAACGACGAAACGTCAAAATCCCGGCATCGCAGGATCGCGAGCCCGAGCGCACCGGAATCGAGAACTGCGCCCGAAGCCCGGTGTGACGGGAGCCGGGTGTGGCGGACGATTGCCGGGGTACGAACGGCCGGTCACCGGTTGGACCCCCGAACACCCTGACGGTTCTCGCGTAACCCGCTACGATTCCTCCATGAGCCGTCAACGGTCTACCATCACGCGGTTTCTGCTGGACCACTTCTCCGGCAAGGGGCTGTGTGCGATCACACTCTGGGGGGCGTCCTTCGTCATGACCCGCGTCGCGTTGGACGCGTTCACTCCGTTCGGGTTGGTGGCGTTTCGGATGTTGGCAGCCGGCGTCGTCCTGCTTGCCGTGGCTCGGGTCCGCTCCGGCAGAATGCTGCCCCGCCGCGAAGACGTCGGTATCTGCGTGTTCCTCGGCGTGGTGCTCAGTCTGCACCTGCTCATGCAGGCCTACGGGCTGCAATACACGACAGCCATCAACGCCGGCTGGATCATCGGGTTCATCCCGGTGACGATCGCAATCGGGGCCCACCTGCTCGGTAAGCAGCGGATCAATCGAGAAGGGTGGACGGGTGTGCTGGTCGGAGCCGGCGGCGTGCTGCTGGTCACGTCGGCCACCCTGCACGATTTCGAGCGTGCTCGTTTCGGCGACCTTTGGCAGGTGCTGTCTTGCCTGACGTGGACGGTGTATACGCTTGCGGGTGTCGACGCGATCCGGCGCAGCGGTGCTCTGCACGTGACGGCCCTGGCCATGAGCGTCGCAGCCGTGCTCACCCTCGCTTCGACCTGTCGGACCGGTTTCCTTCACGACGCCCTGTCGCTGAAGCCGTTCGTTTCGGTCCTTTGCCTCGGGTTTCTGTGCAGCGGCCTCGCCTACTACCTCTGGTTCCAAGCCGTTACCGAGCACGGCCCCACGCGAACCGGGTCGCTGCTGTACCTCGAACCGTTCGTCACCTTGATCGCCGCAACGATCACGCTCCACGAACCGGTAAGCATCAATGTCCTCTTCGGCGGGCTTTGCGTACTCTCCGGCGTCTGGCTCGTCGCGAAAGGCTCACGCGTTCCCATAGCGAAATAGCAGCGTCGACTTGTGAAGCGACGTAGGGGAAGAGGGGCACCGCGCAACGGCCGTTCCGAGAGCGATAAGGCGAGCGTGCGGTTGCTCATTCCGGCGAATGGAGCCCCCCTCGGTTCCCCCTTATCAAGGGGGGAAGATGCCCTCACGTTCCGGTGAGGATTCACTTTCAACGGCGATGCCTGATCGTGTAGAATAGTGCAGGTACGGAATTACGCCTCATCCGAACCGGGAGGGATGGTTATGACGGCTCGCGCTTCACTTGTCTTGGCGCTTCTCGGGGTCCTTGTTTCTGCTGTCAACGTCCGAGGTGACGGGCCGCTGCGGGCACCACAACACCGGGAGTTGCTTGACGACGTATATATCCCGGTGCCTCGGGAACAGCGGGTGACGAGCCCGACGCGGGTGTGGACCTACGGCGGGTCCGCAAGCGTGCAGGTCAACGTCGACGAGAACGGGTACAACATCGTCGGGGACGCGGCTAACGAGCCGTCCATCGCGGTCGATCCGACGAACCCGAGTCGGATGGCGATCGGGTGGCGGCAGTTTGACACCACAGCCAGCAACTTCCGGCAAGCAGGCTGGGGCTATACCCGCGACGGCGGACGGTCGTGGACCTTCCCCGGCGTGATCGAACCGGGCGTGTTCCGATCCGACCCGGTGCTCGACTTCGACGCCGACGGCAACTTCTATTACGACAGCCTCACCAGCGACGACCTCGGGTATCGGTGCAAGGTGTTCAAGTCGACCGACGGCGGCGCGACCTGGGACGCCGGCGTCGACGCCTACGGCGGCGACAAACAGTGGATGGCCATCGACCGCACAGGCGGCATCGGTCATGGCCACGTGTATCACGCCTGGGACTACGCCGGCTGCTGCGGTGACGACTGGTTCAGCCGATCCATCGACGGGGCACAAACGTTCGAGCTGCCCGTCCCGATTCCCGATCAACCGATCTGGGGCGTAACCACCGTCGGACCGGACGGAGCCGTGTACGTCGCCGGCCGGCGATACACGACCAACGAGGAGTTCGTCATCGCCAAGTCGACGAGCGCACGAGACCCGCTGCTGCCGGTCGCCTTCGATTTCGCATCGGCCGTCGATCTGGGCGGTGTACACCATTTCTACATGGGCGAAGGCCCGAACCCCGGCGGGTTGATGGGTCAGATATGGGTGGCGACCGATCATTCGGGCGGGCCGACGCACGGGAACGTATACGTACTGTGCTCGGTCGATCCACCGGACGACGACCCGATGGAGGTCCACTTCGTACGCAGCGTGGACGGCGGTCTGACCTTCAGCAGTCCGGTCCGCGTCAACGACGATCCAATCGGGTCAAACGCGTGGCAGTGGTTCGGCACGATGTCCGTCGCACCCACCGGCCGCATCGACGTCATCTTCAACGACACACGCAACGACCCCGGCGGGTACGGCTCTCAACTTTACTACTCCTTCTCGACCGACGCGGGCGTCACCTGGTCCGCCAACGTCCCGCTATCTCCCCCGTTCGACCCGCATCTCGGTTGGCCGGACCAGAACAAACTCGGTGACTATTACGACATGGTGTCCGACCGCGTCGGTGCAAACGTAGCCTACGCGGCCACCTTCAACGGCGAGCAGGACGTGTACTACCTGCGTATCGGCGACTACGACTGCAACGCCAACGGCGTCGGCGACACCGAGGACATCGCTTCGGGCGCGAGCATGGATGTCAATCTGAACGGCGTCCCGGACGAGTGCGACATCGGTGCGTGCTGCGACTGCGGACTCGGTTGGGGCTGCATCGAGACGTCAGGCACCGAGTGCGACGCGCTCGGTGGCGGTTTCGTGGTGGGTAAGAGTTGCGCCGCAGTCTCTTGTCCCGCATCGAGTCCAACCAACGATGACGAGGTCGATGCCATCAGTATCACCAACGGCATCCACGCCTTCAACACAATCTGTGCAACGGACGACGGGCCTTCGCCCACCGACTGCGAAACCGGCGAACGACCCTTCGGCTCCGACATCTGGTACACCTATACGGCTGACTGCGACGGAGAACTCCTGATCACGCTGTGCGATGACACGGACTACGATGCGATCATCGAGGTCTATCCCGACGGCGCGGACTTCGCTGTCTGCCCGATGCGTTGCGCCGACGACACCTGCGGCGTGCCCGGTGGTCCGCCGCTATTGCACCGAGTGGCCACATGGGATCAGGTGTTCACCATCCGTATCGGCGGGGTGGGCGGTGCGCAGGGCGCAGGGCAGATCGAAGTATCGTGTCTGGAGGTTGACTGCCCACCGGGCACGCCGGTCTTGGCTGAACCCGACGGGGCGGACAAGAACCGTTACCTGGCGTTCGCGCAAGGTCCCTACGTCGGAGGGAGCCAGGCGATCCGGGTGCTGCCGGTCGATCTTCCGCCTGCGTTCGACGATCGCGAGTGTGAGCCGTGGTGGGTCGGTGAGCCGCTACCGACCTCGGAGGGCTCGGGCAGTCCGGGTCCGCCGTTCTTCAACGCGTCGCCAATGGTCTGTAACCCGTACTACGACAACTGGGAGCCGTACGGGAACGTGTACGTGTATGGCGAGGCTCTGAGGCCGAACGCGACCTACGCGATTCAGGCTGTCGATTCCGGTTGCGGGCCCGCGTTCGAATCGGTCTTCTCCTTGCCGCTGTACCTTTCCACGAGTGCGTGGGGCGATGTCGTCGGTGACTGCGCGGTGACGCCGTGTACACCGCCCAACGGCGTGGTCGACTTCCTCGACATCTCAGCCATTGTCGAGAAGTTCAAGAATTCGCCCAATGCGATCATCAAGGCCCGCGCCGACCTGGTGCCGCGCTATCTGGATCGCGTCGTCGACTTCACCGACATCGGCTACTGCGTCGACGCGTTCCGAGGAGAGGCGTATCCGTACGACATGCCGGAGGGTTGCCCGTAGCACGGTTCGACGCGCGTGCGGCCCGTTCGCTCACACACGCCGCATCCCGTGTCGGGTGCGACCTCGCTGCGCCTTCCCGCGACTTGACAAACCCGAGGGGTCACGATCTGATCCACAACCGGTTGGGGCTCTGTTCCACAAGGAATGCCAAGCATGACGGTTGCCGCTTTAAGCTTGCTGCTCTTGACACTCGGTGCAGAGCCCGCACCCACGCCGGAGCTGC
>JASFUW010000457.1:0-4442 GCA_050050135.1 Phycisphaerae bacterium | reverse complement strand
AACACCGCCAGAAAACCCATCTGTGCTCCAAGGTGCTTCGGGTCGGCCGCAATCTGAAGCAAGGTCCTGGACGCGGCACGGAACAGAATGTCGTACACGATACGCTTGTTCTGAAGGGCAAGCGGACCGAACAAGTCCGGTAGCGTGAAGACGACGTGGTAATACGGCACCGGTAGCAGTTCAGTGCTACGCGCTTCGAGCCAATCGTGACGCGCAGCTGCTTGGCACTTCGGGCAGTGCCGGTTCCGGCATGAGTTGTAGGCAATCTCTTCGTGGCCGCAGTGATCGCACCGATTCTTATGGCCGCCAAGCGCCGCCGTGCGGCACGCCGTCAAGGCGCCAAGGACTCGCTTTTGTTCGACGCCGGTGATCGCATCGTAGCGCGCGAGATAATCCGCCAGGTGCGTGCGAATGACATCGGCCAGTTCAAGTCCGCCGCTGGCGGATCTGGTCATGACGCTGCGGCGTCCACCTTCTTCGTCTCAAGCAAATCGAGCGGGCTCGGCGTCGATTGCAGCTTGGCCTGGGATACGTGTGTGTAAATCGCGGTTGTGCTCAGCGCCCGATGGCCGAGCAGAACCTGGATGGTCCTCAGATCCGTTCCGTGGTCGAGCAAGTGCGTAGCGAAGCTGTGCCGGAGGGTGTGCACTGACACGTGCTTGCCCAGTGCGGCGCGGTTGGCGATGTCGCTGCAAAGACGATTGACTGTTGAAGCATGAATCGGGCGGTCCGGGTGTTCGCCAGGGAACAGCCAAGTGGTCGGACGGCGAAGTCTCCAGTACTCCCGGAGTTCGATGAGCAGCCTGTCCGCCAGCTTGACGTAACGGTCCTTGAAGCCCTTGCCCTGGCGAACGCGAATCAGCATCCTCGCGCTGTCGATGTCTTCGACGCGGAGATTGACCAGTTCCGACACCCGCAGGCCGGCTGCGTATGCGGTCATGAACAGGGCCCTGTGCTTGGGGTTCCTGATCACGCTGAAAAACCGCCGAACCTCCTCAGGACTCAGGATCACGGGAAGCCGCTTGGTCTTTTTGGGGCACGGAATGCCGTCGAGCAGATGTGGCCGACCGAGCGTTGTGTGGTAGACGAAACGAAGGGCGCAGAGTGTCTGGTTGTAGAAGCTCCAGGAGGCTCGGCGCTCGTTGACAATATGCAGCAGATAGGTGCGGATGTCTTCAGGTTCGAGTTCTTCAGGAGATTTTTGGAAGAACGCGGCGAACCGGGCCACCACGCTCACGTACACACGCTGCGTGTGCGGCGACAGGTTCCTCATCTTCATGTCCTCGACCATTCGGGTACGTAGCGGCGTCATGCGAAGCTCCTTCGACAAGGGAATCTAAGCCCGGCCGCCCGACGCGGCCCGGCACCGAAGCGCATGAGAACACCGACCCCCTGAATTCCAAGTCGAAGAGACCGACCAATGACATGCGGGAATTGGGCGGCGGCAAATCCCCGTTGCCCCGACCCCACGATTTATGATAACGGGTTCTATCATTGACCGGGCCGCAGGGCCGGAGGGTCAAAACCGCAGGCTACCGGAGGATTACGATGCTTGCTTCAACGCCGAAATGAGTGTGCCCGGAGACCTATGAGCAAGGTTGTGCCAGCAATCGCCGACACACCGATGGTACGAAGAGATCCCGCGGTCTCGGAATTGCCGCCGATGCTCGTCGGTCATGCGACGCTGGAGGTCCAACGTCGCGTCGAGAAGTTCTATGCGTCCGTCGCCGACCTCTTCGAGGTCTGGGTCGCTCGACGACGAAGCCCGCACACGCAACGTGCGTACCGCCAGGACGTGATCGCCTTTATCAACTTCATGCGGCTTGACTGGCCCGAAGAATCCTGGCGGATGTACACCGTCTCGGTGCAGGACGTTCAGGCGTTCCGTGAAAGCCTGATCGCACGCGGCGCAGCACCGAAGACGCTGAACCGGCGCATCTCGTCGCTATCAAGCTTCTACAAGTTCCTCGCGGCAACGGCGGCCGAGCTTCGACTGCCCATCACCGTGCCGAATCCGGCCCACGCGCAGTTTATCAGCCGGGAATCCAACGACCCCGTCCACGAAACCAGGGCGCTGTCGGCGACGCGTGCACGGCAACTGATGGCCATGCCGGCTGGCGACACGCTGGTCGAAGCCCGTGACCGGGCGATCTTGAAGTTCTATCTGTACACGGGGGCCCGGCTCGGCGCCGGCTGCCGGCTCATGGTCACTGACTTCCACCGTGACGGCGAGGAAGCCACGATTCGTCTCAGCGAAAAAGGCGGCCGGCACCGAACGATTGGCGTTCACTTCGCCGCCGCCGAAGCGATCTCCGAGTACATCGACCGGGCGCACCTGACCGCCGGGCCACTCTTTCGGCCCCGTTCGGCCTCAAACACCGACAAGCTGGCCGATCGGCACTTCAACCCGATGGGCATGTATCATGTGATCATGGACTACCTGCGACGGCTACCAGGCGCGATGAAGCGAGGAGCCTCGGCCGCCGACATGGCGGAGCCGCGGTGTATCTACACGCCTCACTCTCTCCGGGCGACGACGGCAACCTTGTTGCTCGGCGCCGGCGTTGACATGCGGAAGGTTCAGGATCTGCTCGGGCACCGGCACGTTACCACCACGCAGATTTACGATAAGCGGCGTATCGCCGTCTCGGAGGGCGCGTCGCACGACGTCCCGATTTGAGGGAATTCACATCCCCCAAACTGCCGCTTGACGGGCGGCTCGCCTCACGGCACGCTTCACGGATGATGAAAGACTCCGAGACCAGCGAAGGGTACGTTGTACCGTTCCACAAGTACTTCCCCGATCTGGCTCGGGCCGAGTGCCGTGCGGCAACAGTATTTGGCCGCGATGACTTGCCCGATGACGAGTACGGCCTGCTGGAATCCTACTGCGACGATCCGGCCTGCGATTGTCGGCGAGTCATGCTCAACGTCGCCTCGCGAAAGCAAAATGACATCCTCGCCACGGTCAGCTTCGGCTTCGACCCGGAAGACCGCATGCGAGGACCGTTCCTCGACCCGCTGAATCGCCAAAGCCGGCACGCGCAGGCACTGCTGAAACTGGTGGAGGCGATTCTGGAAGATCGTGAGTACGTGGCCCGCTTGGAACGACACTACCGGCTGGTCAAGGATGAAGCGGCGAAGAAGTCGCGGAAAGGCAAGACCTGAAATGGACCAAACGCTACGGGGTAGTCGGTATCATGGGGCCGCACGCCTCAGCCCTACCGCGTAGCGGTTTAGTTCAATCGCGTTTATCACGTAGAGGAATAGCACGTTTCAGGGCGTTGTACAAGCCCGTTTTGGGCGTTTGTGAGTCCGGACAGTGCCATTTGAAGGAGGCTGGCTATCAGCGGAGGGGGGGGATTAGGCCCAAGCTGGCCGCCGGCGAGCGTGCACGAGCGTCCCCGCCGTCAACACGAGCAAAGTCATCGCGACCATACCCCAGGTCGAGACCGTCGGTATCGCCGCCGGGTCAAACACCTGGAGGTGAACGCCGACGCCCACGTCTTCGATACAACTCGGCGAGTCACACAGCGTCCAATGGGCTACGTCGTCGTAGGTCACGACGCTGAGATAGAGGTTGCTGCCAAGCAGGTCGGCGTCGGAAGGTAGAGAAATCGTCGCGGTGGCCTGGCCCTGAGCGTCCAGCGTGCCGAGAAAGCCCTGAAAGATGTCCGGATGGTCGGCCACTGGGAAAAAGTCGCTGTCAATTGGCAAGATTCGCGAGTCGCTCGATTCCGGAAAAAGTCGCGGTGAACCGGACAGCAAGTCGGGGTCGAGGGTCCGCAGCGGCGTGCCGTCCATCCCCGAAAGGCTCAGCAGGATTTCGTAGTCCTGATTGGCTGCTAGCGGATAGTCGAGGGTCAGCGTGACCGTGCTGCCCAGTGGCGGAGCGGTGTCGCTGGCCCAGAAGCCTTCGTTTGTGTACGGGCCGTATAAGGCCTGGATGCCGTCGATGTCGTCTTGGTAGAGGTGTTTCCGTGCACTGCCGGTGCCAAGATCCGTTCCCATAACAACTCCCGGAAAGCTGTGGCCTAGTCCGAGAGCATGCCCCAATTCATGCAGCGTCACCGTCGTGAGGTCGGAGTCCCAGCCGTGGGGGATGTCTTTGACGGACCAGTAGATTCCCCAGCCGGTGTCCCCTCCGTACCGGTACAGCATTATGTCAAACCCGTGAGCCGTACCGGTGGTGGGATGACTGAATTCCACCGCCCTACATCCGTCGCCATAGGGGCATTGGGTGTCCGAGTAGATGATTGCGTTAACCCCATCGTTTGCAACGGCAGCAACTTCCGTGAGTCCGGCATAGAAGTACTGAAACTCGCTTGCCCCGGCCGTGTTCCATTCATTGGCAGCGTTAAGGATGGCCTGAACGCCCTCTTCAAATGTACCATCATACGGTACGTGGCCGATTAGTGATGTGCTGATGTGGAAGGGAACGC
>JASFUW010000456.1:0-4443 GCA_050050135.1 Phycisphaerae bacterium | reverse complement strand
AACTGTATTTTTGCGGGTAGCGAGCGGCCTCTTTCCGAGCCGCGCCCGTGAGGAAGCGGTCTTCTGGAACCCGCAAATTAAGGCGTGACCGTGCACTAGGCGAGATTGGGCGGCGTCACAGGTCACCGAACGAGCGCGGCTGGTCGGCTTCCATCGGCGCCGGCCGTAGGCTTTGTGAGTGGATGCCCACGCCGACACGATATGGGTCCCGGCTAGATCCGCGTAGCTGCAGTCCCCAATCCCCGATCGCCAATCCGCAATCGGCTCACTCTCCGATGATCTTGACGAGCACGCGCTTGCGGCGGCGGCCGTCGAACTCGCCGTAGAAGATCTGCTCCCACGGGCCGAAGTCCAGCCGACCTTCGGTTATCGCGACGACAACCTCGCGGCCCATGACCTGCCGCTTCAGGTGGGCGTCGGCGTTGTCTTCACCGGTGAGGTTGTGGCGGTAGCGCTGGGTGGGCTCGTGGGGAGCGAGGCCTTCGAGCCATTCTTCGTAGTCGGCGTGCAGACCGGGCTCGTCGTCGTTGACGAACACGCTGGCGGTGATGTGCATGGCGTTGACGAGACAAAAGCCCTCACGGACGCCGCTCTCGTCAAGGGCGGATTGGACTTGGCGTGTGATGTTGATAAGCGCCCGGCGCGTCGGCACTTCGAACCACAGCTCTTTGCGAAAGGACTTCATGCCTTGCGACCTTTACTCTCTGTGACATGGGTTTGCACGGGGCGAACCGCCCGGAAACGACGCTCAATCGTCGTGCAATCCTACCGCGCGTGCAGGTCGGTCGGCAAGGGTCGGGCAAATGCTCAATCGTTGGCTGCGTCGAAAAGAAGGTCCTTCAGCGCGTCGTAGTTTTCAGGCAGAGCCAGGTTCTGCGTCGTCAGGTTGAAAGTGGCGACGTGCTCGTTGCCGGGGCCCACGATGTAGACGTCGCGGTAAGTGACCTGCCACAGGGTCCAGATGTCTTCGCCCGCGGCGGGCTGAAGCCAGGGGAGGACGTGGCCAGCGGTCATACCGCCGTTGCCGGACTCGAGGCCCATCTGATTGACGCCGAGAATCTTGATCGGGACCGGCGGAGCGTCGGGGGTGCCCTGCGACTGGTCGATTTCGGCCTGCATCTGGTCGAGGAAGTCGAACTGACTTCGGCAGTAGCCTCACGTGGAGTGGCCGAAGTACCAGGCGGATACCTCACCCAGGTAATCGCGGGGGGACACGTCCTGTGAAAAACGGGCGGAGGCGGCGTTGACGTCGGGCACCATGAACTCGGGCAGGGCGTCTTCGCCGACCGTAAGCGCACCGTCGTCGGGGTCGCCGCCGGTGGGGTCCTGGCCGTCCATGCCCGTGTTGTCGGCGTCGTCGGGGTGCTGGTCGCCCTGCGGCGTCCCGTTCGGACAACCGGTCAGGCACGTGAGACCGAAGATGACAAGGGTCAGGGTGTAATACGTGTGCCTGTGCATCGATCGCGTCTCCCATCGTCACTGGATCGGGTTTCCGGCGGCCCGAAAGCTGAGGTCGAGTATAGGCGATCTCGGTCGTGAGGTGCAAACGTTCGCGCGAAACGAAGGAAGAGCCCGACGCGTCGGGATTCGCCCTCCATCCTGTCAATCCCCAATCGGCGATTTGCAATGGAGCGTCCCCGATCCTCCGTCCCCAATCAGCCTGTCCCCCGTTCCCCGAGCCCGGCTCCCCAACCGCTTGATCGCTCAACCTCCGCCCTGTAGCGCGCGCCCCTGACGTTCTTCACCGGGACGAGTCTGCACCGTGCAGGCTCGCCAAAGGAACGGAGGAAAATGAAAAACAAACTTTTTTTCGCAAAACGAAGCCAAGAATCGCCGTTTTCGACCCCGAAAACGCGGGTCACCGTGGCTTCGTTACGCGCCGCGTACAACAGGCACGGCGGAATCATGTGTGCCGGCGGCTGAGCGATCCGCGACGGCGGTCGAACGCCGTCACCGCGTGAGGCGATATCGATTCGGCCGCGGACGGCCTTTCCGACGGCTTGCTAACGACAGCTCAGCCGGGCAAGCAGGGCGGCGGCAAGGCGAGGGGCAGCCTCGGGGCAGTGGCGGAAGAAGAGCGAGGGCTCTACGAGTTCGAGTTCCGAGACGCAAAGACGGTCGTGTTCGTCGCGCAGGAAATCGACGCGGGCGTATAGAAGGTCGTGCTGGACGGTGTTGACGATATCGAGGGCCATCTCGACCAGGTTGGCGTTGACCCTGGCGGGTTCGTCGCTCGCCCCGAAGTCGTCCTGGACCCGGTAGTCGCCGGGGACCGGAACTTTGCGGACCGCGTGCGAGAACTGCCGATCGATGAAAATCAGTGACAGCTCCCCGACACGTTCGACGCTCGGCAGGTAGGGTTGGAGGAGAAGGTCTTCCGTGGGGAGCAGGCGGGCTATATGCCGCTCGGCCTGCTCGATCCCCGCGCGGTCGGTTTGGAACCGTAGCGTTTCGCGCGCGGTTGCTCCGATGGCCGGCTTGAGAAACGCCCGCTTCCAGCCGCGGGCTGCAAGCGCTGACCCGACGTCGACGGTCGTTCCCGCGTTTAGCCAGACGGTGGGGATGGTGGTGACACCGCGGCTTTGAAGGTCCCGAAGGTAGGTTTTATCGGTGTTCCACCGGATCACGGGGAGCGGATTGTACAGCGGGATCGCGGCGGCGACGCGCCTGGCCCAGGCGAGGAACTCGTCGCGACGGTCCTGGTAGTCCCAGGTGGTGCGCATCAGGGCGGCGTCGCACGCGGTCCAGTCGAAGTCGCGGTCGTCCCAGGCGGGGTGACACAGCTCGACACCGAGATCCGCAAAGGCGGCGTGCAACGGCCGATCGTCAACCTCCCAGTCCGGAAGGTTGGAGCGAGTTACAAGGGCGATCTTCATTCGGAGATTGTAGCATGATCCGGGCGGGCGTTGGGCGGCTCGAGAATCGCGGGCGTGGTCACACCGACCTAGAGTTCAAACCGTCCCCACCATTCGCGCGGATTCTCGCTCGGTCCTTGGCAGTCATCTGAGGGCGAACGATGGGACATATGCCGGTCCGGCCGTCAGCGGCGAATTAAGTATGGTGTCCCCAGAATGATGTGTGGTGTCCCCAGAATGTGTGTTCGAATGTGTTCCGACGGCCATCGAGTGTTCCGACTTCGATGGTAACGGGATAGGTACGGAGGGCACTTGCTGCCCGATCCCTCGCTCACCGGTTCAGGGTGAGATTCGCGGGATCGACATTCAGGCAATCCCGGAGCCGGGTGTCGGGCTCCTACTATTCAGCGGAGCCTTGGTCGTTGCGGCGTGGAGGCGACCGGCGAGGGCATAGTCTAGATCAGCCGTCCCAACGGGACTTGTTTTGAACAGGCGCTGAGGGCCCCGTGTTGAAACACGGGGCTAGATTCGCTGCGGCCCGCCGGGCCGCCAGGCAGACCTTTGGTAGCGGGGGCTGCTGACGCTGGTCAGACGCGCGGGGTATGCACGTCAGCATGCGCGCGTCGCGAGGAGGCGGCAGGGCAACGCGTCTGGTATCGCGTCGAATTAGGTATATAATTCGCGTTTGTGGGCAGTCGGAGGAGGCAAAGCGCGGTCATTGAATAAGGGCGATGAGCGATGAAGAAGATAAGAATCTTTACACCAGGTCCGACGATGGTTCCGGAGGATGTGATGCTGGAGATGGCGAGGCCTATCGAGCATCACCGGACGGCGTGGTATCGGGAGCTGCACAAGGAGCTGTACGAGCTGCTGCAATACGTGTTTCAGACGAAGGCCATGTGCCTGACGTTTACGGGGAGCGGGACGTCGGCGGCGGAAGGGGCGATCGTGGGGTGCTGTCCGCCGGGGCACAAAGCACTCGTTGTGCGGAACGGGAAATTCTCGGAACGGTGGGCGCAGGTGTGCGAGGCCTTCCATATCGAGCACACGCCGCTGGACCTCGAATGGGGACATGGGGCCAAGGTGGCGGACATCAAGAAGGCCATGGACGCTGATCCGAAGATCGATACGGTCATCGTGGTGCATAGTGAGACGTCGACCACGGCGCTGTCGGACGTCGAGGGAATCGCCGAGCTGATCCGCCAGCGGGATGCGATTTTGATCGTTGACGGAATCACGGCTGTCGGGACGCTGCCCGTGAAGATGGACGAGTGGGGCGTTGACGTCTACGTGACGGGCTCGCAGAAGGCGCTGATGCTGCCGCCGGGGCTGGGGTTTGCGGCGGTCAACGACCGGGCGTGGAAGCGGATCGACGAAGGGAAGATGCCGACGCTGTATAACGACGTCAAAGCGTATCGGAAATCGCTGGATACGTTCGATGCGCCGTATACGCCTGCGGTGACGCTGGTGCGGGGGGCTGTGCTGTCGCTCAAGAAGATCAAGGAGATCGGGCTGGAGAACATCTGGCAGGAGTCGGCGATGCTGGCTAAGGCGACGCGGGCGGCGGCGCAGGCGATCGGGCTAAAGG
>JASFUW010000455.1:0-4461 GCA_050050135.1 Phycisphaerae bacterium | reverse complement strand
TTCCGAACGCAAAGGGCGGTGATGGGGATGAACGCACCAATCAACCCAGCAAGGACGGAGCGTGCACACCGGGGATTTGCTTTCACGTGCAACGCAACGAAGACAAGTGCGGCCAGACCCAGCAGGGCTTCGGCATAACGGATCGTTGGGATGATGCCGAAACAGAGCCCAGCTGCGAAGGCGTACGGTGGTGAGTATGTTCTCACCCATTTCGCCAGGCAGAACAGGCCCCAGACCATGAAGAAGCCGACAGCCGTATGCCCGAAGGCCCACAACGCCTGCTCGTTGGCCACAGGATTGAGCGCCGCCAGAGCTCCCACCAGCAGGGCCCAACCACCACCGATCCAGTTCTTGCACAGCATGAAGAGCCCTAGCACGGAAAGCGAGGCCATGATGGGATTGACCATGAGGGCGGCGGTAGGGCCGCCGAGCCGCCAAGCGGTGGCGGCGATCAGCGGCAAGCCCGGAGGGTACTTGCTGTAGTACCTCTTGCCATCCGCTGTCAGCCAGTGCGGTGGTACGTACTGAAGAGGCGACTCGGTTTCAAACCAGGTTTGCTGCTTGGTGGCAATCAGCCGTGCCTGCGCAAAGTAGCCGTTTGCATCCGGCGTCGAGATCGCTGGCTCGAAGAAGGCCATAACAAGAACGAAATGCGCCACGACGAGGAGCATTGCGCATAACGACGTGTGGCTCATGCCGTCTCGTTGGGGGCTGATCGATCCGATTGCGCCAGATGGCGAGTCCCTACCTTCGGCGCACAGCACGGCACTAGTATTCGCATTCCTGGCCATCGCCCGATCCGTTGCTAGCGTCGGAACGCTGCGTGCCACCCGTGTTCGTTCTGCGTGGGCGCCTCGCGATATCGCCTTCGCAGAGCAGTCGCTGCCATCGCGAGCCTTTCGCAAGCTACTTACTTGCCTTTCAGGCGTTCGCTGCTGAATCTGTCCGTCCGCTCAGTCCGCGACGTGCATACATTAAAGTTCCCGCCGTCAGGATCAGTAATCCCATCGCAAACATGCCCCAGCCGGATACTGTAGGGATTGAATTCCCGCAGGTGTCGGTCTCTTCGTCGCAGCCCTGACCGCCGCAGGGATCACCGCTGGAGACGCAGTCGCTTACTGCGTCACAGCTCTCCGTGCCGTTACAGAATAACGAGTCGTCAGGACAGTTGGCATCGTTGGGTGTGTAGATGCAAACACTATCTTCACACGTATCATCCGTACATGCGACGCCGTCGTCGCAGTCCTCATCTCCCGTGCACTCCGCGAACTCCGCGTCGCGTACGGCGCGGACGTAGTTGTAGATTCGTACCTCATCGCCCTGGGGACCGCGGCCAAAGGGGTAGTCGGCGGGATCGCCCTCCTTAGGGTCGCTCCGCTGGCAGCCGGCGCCGTGGACATCGACCCACGTGCTGTTCATGTACCCCATCGCCCGACCGAACGCGACGTAGTTCGCGTCATTGCCGTCGAGGGTTCCCTCGGGGGATTCGCCTACGTGGGTGGTCGAGGTCCAGTAGAAGCCGTAGTCGGCCTGGCCGTTCGGGTTGGTGATCTCGGTGCAGGTGAACAGCGGGTCGATCACCGCGGAAGCGGTCGTGTCGGGCGACCGGCTGTAGTCCACGATGCTCTGAAGCTCCTTGGCGTCCGGCAACCGCCAGTCGTCGTGGCCGAGGTAGTTTTCGGCGTTCTTGGTCTGGACCCAGGCCAGGGCCTCTTCCCAGTTCAAGCCCTCTCCGCTGTCGTCCTGCAGCCACATCAGTCCTGTGGCGGTGTCGGTGATGGTGCCGTCGCCGTTGTCAACGAAATCATTGACGCCGTAGCTGGTGTTCCCGCGGACGCACAGCACGTGATACGGCTTGCCGGTGGCTGCCGAGACGGGATAGCCCTTGATCCGTCCGTCGGCGAAGTTCACGCCGAACATCTGGTCGGTGTTGGCGACGTACAGCGTGGAAGTGGCCCATTGCGAGTCGATGATCCGCTCCTCCATGGGGGTTCCGTCAGGGCCGTATCCGGCGAACTCGCCGATAAAGCCGTAAGCGAATCCGAAGACGTCCGTGTCGATGAACGGCGTCGTGCCTTCGGTCGCTTCGGGATTGAGGTCAACGCCGCTGTGGTTGATCAGCGAGTAGAGTTCCTTGACCGTGGGCAGGCGCCAATCGGTGTAGCCGCCGTAGCCGTTGCCGTCGTCGTAGGTGTTGAGGGTGGCCGGAAACAGCACGGCGTTCTGATACGTCAGTTTGTCGTCGTGCGTGAGCGAGCCGTCGAAATTCGTGTCCGGACTTTGCATCCAGGTCAGCCCAGTGTTGTTGTCGTACACGGTCAGTCCGTCTCCGCTCAGCGCGTAGGACGGAACGTTCCCGGCGTACTGGGCATCCTGGCCGTAGAAGGCCTGGCCCGCCGCCGGGCAGGTGATCTCGACCGAGTTGTCATAGCACGTGATCTGGCCGGTATCGACGACCACATAAGCCCCGGTGGGCAACTCCGCGACGGTTAGCACCGCGTCGTTGGAAGTGGCCGAGCCGAAGTCGTTGGTGACCACGCATCGGTAATCGCCCGCGTCGCTCTCTGCCACCGGGTTGATCGTGTAGGGCGTGTCGGTGGCGCTGGGAATGTCGACGGCGTCCTTCTGCCATTGGTAGCTCAAGGGTTCGGTCCCGGATGCCACGACCGTAAAGGTTACAGAACTGCCGGGAGGAGCGGTCTGCGACTGAGGGTGCTCGATAATGGTCGGCGGCATATCCGCCCCCGGCGTCACGGTGAAGCCGTCAGCCATCGAGAACACAAGCGATCCCTGCGGTGTCGTGAAGCTGATCGTCGCGTCCTTGGCGCCTGTGGGCTCGCCTCCCGGTACGTCGAAGACAGCGGTTACTATGTACTGGCTGGTATGGGTGATCGATATCCCGCTCATGGTGCCGATCATCACGCTGTCGGGCAGCTCGCCGGCCGGTGGGGCTGGCGGGTCATCGGTGTCCAGCGTGAAGGTCACCAGGAGATCGATCGTCCCCTGAGCGGCCGAATTCGGGTCAACGTCCGTGATCTCGTTGGTGGCCTGGCCAAACGCCGATCCCGTTGAAAGACTCAGGGCAGCCAACACGAGGAACCCGCTTGCCCAACCTGCGCCACCACACCGTCGAAGAGGTCCCGCTATGAGGTCCATGAGTCATCTCCTCCTGCAACTGCGTCGGGCAAGGGCCCGTGTCCGAGACCGGGCACATGCCTGCCCAAATATACAAACGCGGACACCGCTTTTCTTTCTACAGCCATGGGTTCACTTTTTTAGGCGTGGCAGGGTGACGACCGAGCGCACGCGTTTTGTTCGCTGTGCGGCGGCGCCGGGTACCCCTTGATCATCGCTGGAGGATAGACACCCGGTTCCGCCAGTTCGGAGCCTATCTTCCGCCGCGTGGCCCGCCTCGCCGACCGAATCCCTGGCGACGTTGGCCTGGCGGTGGTCCGGCGGCTTCCGCCTCGGCTTCATCGATTAGCCCGTCCCCGCTCGCGTCGATGCGTGCGAACGCGTCAGTGGCAGGGACGAGGAACTCCTCGAGTGTCACGACCCCATCCCCGTCGGCATCATGTCGCATGACATCCCCGCCCCGCTGCCGACTGGGTGTTCCTTCCAGACACGGCGGCTGGAGCTCTTCCCCTGAAAGGTTGCCGTCGGCATCCGTGTCGAGAGCCAACAACGCGGCGCTGGCGTTGGCGATCTCCTCGGCCGAAACCACCCCATCCTGATCCACGTCCAGCGCTGCGATGATTGGATGGTGCGGTCGCGGACGCACCCGCTCATCTCCGTCAGCTACCACCAGACCGACACTCACCACTAGGGTCGAAACGCCTGCGAGCAATACTCCACGTTTCATCTGTCTACTCCTTATCAGATAGGTTCATCATCCCGGCGTGGCCAATCCACTACGCCTACCCCCGGAAACGTGCGAGCAGGTGGGTTTTCTACAGGTGGGCCCAGTTATGTTCTTTGCCGACGGCTGAAAGGACCCGTGTTCGGCTATTTGCCGGGGTGGTCCGCCGAGGTCAAAATGGCGAAAAGCCACGTGCGGCTGTAGACGGCGGCCGCTTGCGTGCGTTAGTCACGGGTGGAGCTTGGGATGACCGACACCGGCAACGACTCCCGTGGGGTGCTCAGCCGCCTAAGGAGCGGCGATGATGAAGCCTTGGCGGAATTGTTCTCCCAGCACCGAGAACGGCTGTGGAGGATGGTGCATTTTCGGCTTGACCAACGGCTACTGGGCCGCGCCGGCACGGAGGACATCCTGCAGGAGGCGTATCTTGCCGCCGCCAAGCGTGTACACCACTTTGCGGAGGAATCGACCACCTCGTTCTTCGTCTGGTTGCGGATGATCGTCATGCAGACGCTGATTGACGTGCACCGCCGACACCTGGGTGCTCAGATGCGAGACGCCGACCGGGAGGTCGCCATCCGAGGTTGCCGTTACTCGCAGTC
>JASFUW010000454.1:0-4478 GCA_050050135.1 Phycisphaerae bacterium | reverse complement strand
AGATGCGCGACGAAGCCCACCGCTTCGCCCAGCACTACCACCACACGCTGCGGAAGAAAAGAACTTTCGACCAGGACGTGGCCGAGGGCCGCAGACCGCCCAAACCGCGCGGTCACGGCAAGAAGTATGAATGAGGCTCCTACAACGCCCGCGGGCCAAGTGGATCCTTCGCTAATAGAGGTCAACGTCCGAGCACCGCGAGCCTGGTCGGCCGGATGCCTGATGGCCGCAGTCCTGTTCGTCCTCGCGCTGACGTCCAGCGTTGTCATGACCAGTATCGCCGGGCTCGGCGAACCCGTCATCCCAATCATAGTTGCGGTCGTATTGGGTGGATTGGCCTGGGGCGCACACCGAATCACTTCGGCGCAACTTCGGACGCAGTTCGGCGAACTTGTCATCGAGCACGCGGACACAACGTTGGCACAGATCTTCGAGGCCGCGTTCACCATCCCGGCCGTCGTTACGGAGCAGAGCCGAATCCGAGAGCTCCTACCCGTGCTCACATGCACAGGGAGATTCGGCGACACTATCCGAAACTGTCCGCCGACACATGCGAGGCCGATCGAGCCAATCGAGGTGCCCTTTGAGGCCCGCCCACTGAACGAGTCGGACCCGTCCGTTGCCGAGCTCGAACGGTCGCTGGAGGAGAATCCCGACGCGGACCTGCTGGACCCGGACGCGCTGCGAGACCCGGAGCCTGAAAGGCGGGGCGCCTCTCAGATAAGGCGTTCCGTTACATTGGCCGGCGGTTGGTGGGTGCCCGCACTGCTTGTCCTTCCGCTTACTTTTGCAGCCATGGACTCATTCGCCCGTCGGGAAGTGACGTGGGCCCTGATCGTCTGGACCGTTATCCTGGTCTCCTTCCTGTTCGGGCGTACTGCATCGGCGGACGCGTTCTCCACCACGCAGTGGTTCGTGGTCCCCGGTGGTCTTCTTCTACGTAGATTCAAGCGAGGCAACGGCGGGTGGCAGCTCCATCTTTTTGAACGGCAAGAAAGCCTGCTGATCGCCCATCGAGGCGAGTTCAACCGCTGGACGATCACCGTCGGAGACGCGGACTGCGCTGGACAGATATTTGTCACCCAAACTGAGGCCGACTTCCTCCTCCGCGCCTGGCTAAGCCCCATCCCCCCGCCGCCCGTCGAACAATTGAGCGATCTGACATGAGCCCAGATGCCCGTCGGTTGACGTTCTGTCGCGGACGCTGGAGACTTCCGACAATGACACGCCTTGCCTGGTGCCGCCGGTTGAAGCGTGCAGCGTTGGATCGTCACGATGGACGAACACTCGAACACCAGTCCCACCGATCTCGCAGGCAATCTCATCGAAATCCACGTGATCCCTCGCGAGCCGTTGGCGCTTGGTATGCTCCTGATGCTGATCGGCCTCGGCCTTGGCATCTTCTTTTGCGTCACCGGCATCGTCGCGCTTGGCGAGGATTCCGTCGCACCGTTCGTCTGTGCGGCTATCATCACCCCTTTCTTGGTATTGATGGCTGCGCAAGCGATCGGGACCGAGTACCTGAAGACCCGACTCGAAGCGGCCATTGCTGATCATCGTCACACCGATGTCGGTCTCTTGCTCGAGACGATACTCTCGAAATCGAACCTCGCCCCTGCAGAAACCCGGATGGAGGTCGCCGCCCGCTCTCTGGCTGCCGCGGGTCACGTCGGCCTGACTCTCCGAGACTGCCCGCCCGGTGATCGGTTCGACGTACCTCCCATCGCGGTCGCGTTCGAGCCGCGACCGCTCGATCAAACCGACGCAGCCTTCGCGGCACTGCAAGGGTACGTGTCATCGGACGCGCTGCGCGTTGAAACGGCACGAGTGCCGTCGCCCCAGACCGATGGCCCCTCCCCACCGCGCCGGATGCTATTGGTACGCGGGAACACGAACGCCCGAGACATCGTGCTCTCGATGCTGATGGTGAGTGTCCCGCTCTCGCTGATGGACATCTTCGAGAATCAGCTCCGCCCGGTCGCGCCACGGATTGTATTCGCTGTGCTGGTGCTCTTGGCGTTAGGGGCATGGGCACATCTCGCCGGTCTGTTAGCAAGCCAGCCTTCGCTCGTCGTTCCTGGTGGGCTGATCGTGCGGAAAGCGCCCTTCAGGCGGTCGAGCTGGCGCACGTGCCTGTTCGATCGCCGGACCAGCGTGTTGATCGTCCACCGCTCGAGTGCCAAACGCTGGGTGGCATTCGCAGCCAACGCGGAACATGCCGAACGGGTGGCACTAACGCCGCTCGAAGCCGAGTTCCTCCTCCGCGCCTGGCTAAGCCCGATCTCCCCGCCCGCGCCCACGCAGCTTGCCGATTTAACATAGGCGGCGTGCAGATCGCACCTCGAACCATGCATCGCTGCCCACCCGGCTTGCCCCACCCGAGCCCGATCGCGCCTCCCGATCGCCCGCTCGCAGATTCCCAGCGATCACCGGACACGTTCTCATCAGTGCCGGAGCGCGCGGCGATCGGCCCGATTGCGAACGAGATCCAACGCAGCGTTCCGCCCTCAAAGGGAGAAACGCCAAAAAGTGAAAAAAGTCGCAAAACGAAGCCAAGAAAACCGCACTGGCGCTATCAAAAACGCGGTTCGCCGTGGCTTCGCCCCTCGCCGAAACGACCCCTTTTTGGGGCTGGTCTTCTGCCGCCTCCTGTGCCCCGTTCCCTGCTCCCTGGTCCTCGCGCTTTCGCTCGGCGCCGCGACGCAGGTACAATTCCAATATCTGTCCTCGGCAGGCGAATATCAGGCTGCGTATGGCGTCGATGCCTCGAATCCGTGCGCGAATGGCATGGGTCCGCCAAGGGCGACGAGTGGCATGGGTCTGCGGCGGGTGGCACGGGTCCGCGGAAGGCGGCCCCATGGTGTTCTTAGCGAAGACCGGACCTCGGGAAAGCAAGTAGCCAAGATGGCATTCACATTCAAACATGGCGATCGACCGCTCGAAGGCTTCACGATCCAACGGGCCGTCGGCCGCGGCGGGTTCGGCGAGGTTTACTATGCCGTCAGCGACGGAGGCCGCGACGTTGCTTTGAAGTACCTCCGCGACAATCCCGGCATCGAGCTGCGCGGCGTCTCCCACTGCATGAACCTCAAAAGCCCGCACCTGGTCAAGATCTTCGACATCATCAAAAACAACGAGGACGAGCCCTTCATCGTCATGGAGTACGTCGACGGTCCCTCGCTGCGCGACCTCCTGATCGCCGAACCAACCGGGCTCGGACCGCAAAAGGCGGCCTTCTTCATCCGCGAGCTGGCCAAGGGTCTCAGCTACCTCCACGAGCGGGGCATCGTCCACCGCGACATGAAACCCGGCAACATCTTCTACGACGACGGGTACGTGAAGATCGGCGATTATGGGTTGAGCAAGTTCATCGCCGTCTCGCAGCAGAGCGTGCAAACGTCGAGCGTTGGCACGGTCCACTACATGGCACCGGAGATCGGCAGCGGGCACTATCACCGCGGCATCGACATCTACGCCCTCGGCGTCATGCTCTACGAAATGCTGATCGGCCGGGTGCCGTTCGAAGGCTCGAGCATGGGCGAGGTGCTGATGAAGCATCTCACCAGCCAGCCGGAAGTCGAGTCGTTGCCCGACCCGTTCGGACATGTCATATGCAAGGCACTAGAGAAAGACCCGAAAGACCGCTACCAGACCGTCGACGAGATGGCCGAGGAACTCCTCGACGTCGACGAAGTGCAGCAGAGCCTGGCCGGTTTCGACGCCATGAGCCTGACCGTCGCGGTCCGGCGTGCGGTCCCCGAACCCGTAGTCGCCGGTGTGGGCGCTCCCCCACCGCCTCCGCCCGGTCATGCCGCGCCCTACGCCCAACCGGTTCCCGGTGGCGGCGGAACGGGCATCGGCCGGGCGTTTCGAGATCTGGCTGACAAGGCGGGTGACGCGCTGAAGGCAGCCGCAGCCGGGGTTCCGGTCGGCACGCCGAGCGGAAGCGCCGCGCCCCTCTCACCCGAAGCGGCGTCCGGCCGCGTGCACTATGCCGGGTTCTGGGTCCGATTCGGAGCCGCCCTCCTCGACCTTTTGATCGTCGGCGTCGTATGCGATCTGCTCGGTTTCGACGACGCGACCGCCGGAGTCGTCATCCTCTACCAGGCGCTACTGATCGGGCTCTGGGACGGTCAAACGCTCGGCAAGCGGGCTTGCGGCATCAAGGTGATCAGCGCCGACGGCCATCACCCGACGCTCGGCCAATCCTTCGGTCGCGCTTTCGCAAAGCTCCTGAACGTGCTGACCTTGATGATCGGCTACCTGATGATCCCCTTCGACGACCGACGACGAGGCCTCCACGACCGCATCGCCGGAACCTACGCCGTCCATGCCATCGCCTAGCCCATTCCGAGCCGCGACTGTGAGGGAGCGGTTCCATTCCGAACCGTCCGATGGACGCGCCGGGAAAGCAGCCGCACTCCGAGCCGCGACTGTGAGGGAGCGGTTCCATTCCGAACCGTCCTCCCGGTCCCGCA
>JASFUW010000453.1:0-4478 GCA_050050135.1 Phycisphaerae bacterium | reverse complement strand
GAAGAACTGAAGAAAGAGACGTTCGATCGGAACATGAATTCGACGTTCCGCGTTGCAGACAAAGAGACGCCCACCTGCGTCGAGATCCAGCTCGTCGAGACTCACCGAGGGCAGGTGACGGAAGCGTGTGAGCAGTTCTCAGTGATCTTCCGGGGGCCGGCAGAGCCGTTGCTGCCGCAGAAGGTGTACGGCGTGGAGCACGACAGGCTGGGCACGTTTGATCTGTTCCTGGTCCCGGTCGGCGCCGACGAGACCGGCGTTAGCTACGAGGCGGTCTTTAATAGGCTCAAGACGTAGCACGCGTCGTGCCGGTTACGCCTGCTCCGAACCGCGATCCCGGCGCACCGGGCGAGCGTAACCCCACATCGAAGGAGGGCACGCCTCTCTGTCGTCAACTTCAGAGCATCTCGACCGCGAACGAGTGACGCTTCGGTCCGTCCGCACGGATGACTACACATTCCTGCGCGAGGTCTACGCCACAACTCGCGTCGATGAACTGAGGCAAGCCGGCTGGGGCCGAGCCCGGATCGACGGCTTCATCGACATGCAGTTCCGCGCTCAAGACGCAGACTACCGCCATCGCTTTCCGAATGCAGCCTATGAGCTGATCGAATTGGACGGCGAACCGGTAGGGCGGCTGTATGTCCACAGGCGGGTGGATGAGATACGCATCCTCGACATGACGATTATGCCTGCGCACCGAGGCCAAGGCATCGGCAAGCACTTGATCGTTACCCTAATCGACGAAGCCCGCCTACGCCTCGGCATCTACCTCGAGAACCACAGCCGGTCGATCCAGCTTTTCCAACGCCTCGGTTTCACCTGTACTAAACAGGAGGATGTCTATGCGTTGTTCGCGTGGCGCCCGGCTTGACGCCTTCGCGCGTCAGTTACGCGTCGGATAGATCCCGATCAGGGCGATACAGAACGTCACGCACAGCAACGGCTGCAAGTTGTTGTGAGCTTGGGAGCCGCCGGTGGCGAGCACGGCTTGTGAGGCCATGCTCTCGAGGTTCGCGGAACCGTCGGTCTGATACGCGAACCCACCGCTCGATCTGGCGATGCCCCGGTCGGAGCCGGGGGCGTTCAGTTGCCCGGGCAGTCCGCTGGCCTGCATGGCGTGCGTGTGCTGCGGCATCTGGGCGTCGGACAACTGCACGGTAGTGACGCCGCCGGTTTCGCCGAGTCGTCGGGTGGTCAACCCGGGACCGCGGCCGGGGTGCACGGGAGCGCGCCCTTGCAGATTCGGCAGTCCGAACGTAGTGCGGCCGTCACCGCCGTAGGTCGTTCCGAGCAGCGAGAACAGCGCCGTGTTTTGTGAGATAGGCAGCAACTGTCCGTTACAAAACGCCCACCCGCGCGGCGCGAAGTTCAGGCCCCACATGCGAATCTCTCCGATGAACGGTTCCGACATTGTAAGCGACTCCGCCTGTTAGCTGCGCGATGGGTAAATCCCGAGCAGCGCAATGATAAAGTGTACACATTGAAACGGCATGAGATTCGTATGGTTCTGCGATCCGCCGACCTTGGTCACCGCGTTGGCACTCATGGGGACGGTCGGCGTGGCCGCGCGATACAGGGTGATACTCGGAGACTCACCCAATGCGTTGCCGGTTCCCGTCGAGTCGGCAGCGACGTCCCGTGACGCCTGGTAGGTGTGCGTGTGGGATGGCAACTGGTTGGTGGTTAGGGTTAGCTTCTCCTCGCCGCCTTTCTGCCCGATGGGCCGCGATGACAACCCCGGACCCGTTCCCATGTGGACCGGCAGCCGCCCGCGAATGTCGGGGAGGCCGAACGTCGTGCGGCCGTCCCCGCCATAGATCGTTCCCAGGAGGCTGAAGAGTGCCTCGTTCTGCGAAACCGCCAGCAACTGCCCGTCGCAAAGCGCCCAACCGCGGGGTGCGAAGTTACCCGCAAAGATGCGAATCTCGCCAACGAACGGCTCTGACATCGACGGCTCCTTCTTAGTTTCGCGAGGGGAACAGCCCCGTTAGAGCGATGCAGAAGTTCAACACGATGAAGGGCTGCATGTTCTGATGACCCTGGCTGCCGCCCGTGTTCGCGAGGGTTTGTGAACTCAGCGGCGTCAGGTTGGTTGGCTGGCGGTAGAGGTTGTTGGCCTTGCCGAGCACGCCGTTGTTTGCCTGCGGTGCGTTGGCGTCGGTGGTCGACACTTCGCACACGTGCGCGTGGTCGGGCATCTCGCTGGTGGTGAGCTGATGCGTCTCCTCGCCGAGCTTGGCGCCCAGGTTGATGCCGTTGCCGGTATGCAGCGGTACGCGGCCGCGGAGGTCGGGAAGCGCGAATGACGTTCGCCCGTCACCCCCGTAGGTCGTTCCCAGCAGTGAATAAAGCGACTGGTTCTGGGCGATGGGCAGGATCTGACCGTCACACTTGGCCCAACCCCGCGGTGCGAAGTTGAACCCGAAGATCCGTATTTCCGACAAAAAGGGCTCCGACATATCGATCCCTCGCAGCGTGTCTCGGGAAATCTGTCTGGCAGTCTCGTCTGCGGCGTTGCCGCAAGATGCACCCGCCGAAGGGGCGTGGCCGCAAGCGTCGAGGCAGTACGGTGCCAAGGTCGACCAACTGCCTCGAACGTTCGTGTGCAACGACTCCGGCAAAGCAGCTTGCGCTTGCGCCGCGTTCCGGCACGGCGAGAGTATGTCCGCGGTGAGAGGGGGCGTCAAGCGTGCCTTCCCTTGCCTGACCAAAGTCTCCGACGCGGCCTGTTATGTGGCAACAACGGCAGCAAGGGAGTTCGACTCGCGTTCCACGGGGCGTGCGACGGGTCCTATTCCGAACGCTGGTCTGACCAAATCGAACGCACGACTTCGGACCGACAACTACCTGGAAGGTTTGGGTCAGCCAACGACTGCCGGCCGTTGACGTGGGTCCGTCAAGGTGATGGGTCCGGCTTCGTGGAGCAGATCACCCGGATACGCCAGCTCGGTTTCGTCCGCCGCAAGCTCGCCGCCCTGGATATACAAGCCCGGCAGGAGGGTCGGCCGATCGATCTTCGATGAACGCACGGCGATACGGGTGTCGCGGAGGAACCGGGCGATGGCTCGAACGAGGTCGCTCTCGAACGCATCCGCGCAGGCGGGTACCGTGTCACTTCCGTGTGCGGGCACCGCGGCTACCGTCGCCAGTGGCGATAGGGCTTGGGCTCCAACTCGGAAGCTTCCAGTTCACGGAGCTGCCGGTCGAACGACGGCAGCAGGGGTAGACCGTTTCGATTCGCGAATTCGCGGATGTCGAAGGCGTTGATCAGTCCGTCGTCGTTCAGGTCGGCCCGCCAGGCATCCGGGGCTAGCGACTTGGCCACCGGGACGCGCTCGAGCGGGATCGAGAGAAGCGTCGTTCCGTCCCCACGGATGCCAACGATGGGCGCCATGCTGGAAGCCGGACAGAGATCGACCGGGTCCCCACCCGTCAGGAAGTTCACCTGGATGGCGGTGAAGTCAGCCGTGCCTTGCACGCCGTCGCCGGTAGCGTCGGCGCCGGTGCTCGCGTCCGGGTTGACCGGCTGGTTGAACTCGGCCGCCAGGATCGAGAAGTCGGTGATGTCGACCAGGTTGTCCTGAGAAACGACCCCGGTTTGGAAGTCGCCCGAAGGCAAGCGCTCCACGCCTGTCAGATCGACGTAGGCGGCACACGAGGAGAAGACCAAGGGAGCCAAGCGTCGGAGCGTGTGGCCCTCACGGACACTGATCCAGTCCGACTCGGCATCGATGTTGGGGAGGACCAGTGTCGCAACTCCGGCGGCGTCGATAGTCGCCGGAACCACGCGTGCATCCACCGACCCGCCACAAGCCGTCACCGTGCAGGTGACATCGCGCATGACGGCGTTGCTGATGGCTTCAACATCCAGGTCGATCGTGATCTCTCCGGCGTAATCCGAGAATACGCAATTGCCGGACTGGCATACGGCATCCGTACATGGTACGCCGTCGTCGCACGGATCGGTGTTGTTGTTGTTCTGACAGATACCGCCCACGCACGCGTCATCGGTACAGACGTTCGAGTCGTCGCAGTCGCCGTCGACGAGGCAGTCCGCACAGACATCGCCGACCTCATCACACGACTGACCCGGGCATGGATCACCCGAGCCCACGCACGATCCGCCCGAGCAGGTATCGGTCAGTGTGCAGTACAGCCCGTCGTCACACGGATCGGTGTTGTTGGTGTTCTGACAGACGCCCCCGACGCAGGCATCGTCGGTACAGACGTTGCTGTCGTCGCAGTCGCCGTCGACGAGGCAGTCCGCACAGACATCGCCGACCTCGTCACACGACTGACCCGGGCATGGATCACCCGAGCCCACGCACGATCCGCCCGAGCAGGTATCGGTCAGTGTGCAGTACAGCCCGTCGTCACACGGATCGGTGTTGTTGTTGTTCTGACAGATACCGCCCACGCACGCGTCATCGGTACAGACGTTCGAGTCGTCGCAGTCGCCGTCGACGAGGCAGTCC
>JASFUW010000452.1:0-4482 GCA_050050135.1 Phycisphaerae bacterium | reverse complement strand
TCCCCGACACTACTGGCAACGTCCCAGCCGTGTCAGTCTGGGGCCTGCTATTTCTTGGCCTTTGCGTCTTGATCGTTGGCAGTGTGTTGGTCAGCCGAAGACGGGCTGTTGCACCGTCGAGACTGGTCTGATTGACACCCGCTAGGATGTGGATTTGTCACTCGGCTGGTCGGTGCTGTTGGCCTGCGGCGGCCGTCAATCCAGGCCCAGCGGCCACATATTCGGCTGCGTGTTTGATGATCGCTTGGACGTCAACGTCGTCAGGCTCAGCTAGGGGGGCCATGATTCGCTGAAATGACACTACGTCAGAATGGGTGCCCAACCCCAATAACAAGGGGGTGATACTTCGCCCCCAAGCCTCGGCTGCATGTTTAATTGTTATCGATGATGCAGACGCGATCAAGTTTTGAAGCTTTTCCTTCGCGGCCTCGCACGCCTGTCGCACCGAGAGGTAGCGTCAGGTCCTGCGTAAATTGCGTTCGGGCATCCTTCCGGATTTTCAGGCAACATCGGCTTTGGTCTCGCCCTGTGGTCCAGGTAGACGCACCGCACGTGGCGTTGAATCGAGACGGACATAAAGCCGTCACCGATTCGCCCGTACATCGGATAGCCCCGCGACGAATGCGACTACATCAGCAGGCCTCCACCTAAGGCATCGGGCAGTGAGGAGAATGCCCCGCAACCTGCCGAGCCTATGGAGTGTCGAGACCTGCTGCGGTGTGATCGAAAGCGCCTCCGCGACCATGTTGCGATTCCAAAGCAGGGGATCGGGCTTCATATCGCACGTCTCCGAGTTGTGTCCAAGCGTAGCGCCCGCGTAGCACCGCACAAGAAAAACGCCCCGTCGTTCTGGGGCGTTTCCGTAAGTCGTTGTCGTTACGTGACTTACAATGGAGCCGAGCGGGCTCGAACCGCCGACCTTCTGGTTGCAAACCAGACGCTCTCCCAGCTGAGCTACGGCCCCCGTCGATCGCGTACCCTATCCGATAGATCGGGTGGTTCGCAACATCGCATTCGCCTTCAGGGATGGAATCTGACCCGCTCAACGTTTCGACGCCGGGAAAGTCCCCCCGCGGGTCGCGAGCACCGCTTCGCAACAACCCGCCGCGAGCTCAACGGCGCAGATAGTGGCCGGGCGTCGGCTCTCGTGGCATACTGTTATCGCGGGGCGAACGTGGTCACGGAGTCGGTGTGTCGGCGCAGCCCGCCCCCACCGATCCGCCGCCGGAGCGCCTCGCCGCCGCGCCCGGGCACCGCCCGGCCGCGACAAAAGGAGAAGACGTGGCTACGCCCGTACACGTCATCATCGACGGAAACAACCTGCTGTACGCCATGCATGCACATGCACCGATCCCAACCGTCGGTCGCGAGACGCTCGTCAAGATTCTGCACCGCTGGGCGAGCGCGGGAGACGACCGCGTCACGCTCGTCTTCGACGGGCCCACGCCCCGCGAAGGACTTGCCAGGCAGATGGCCTCCAAGCGTATGACCGTCAAGTTCAGCGCCCCCGAAAGCGCTGATGACATTATCGTTTCGATGATCGAACGAGCCGGACGCACCGAGCCCATTCGCGTCGTTTCCAGCGACGGCGCCATTCGCCACGTCGCCAGACACCGACGATGTCAAGCCACAGACACTGTCGAGTTTATCGCGGAGTTGTTCCCCCCATCCCCCCGACCCGCAACGAGTCCCGAATCGACCGCCACGTCCGACAAACCGCAAGTCGCCACGCCCGAAGAGATCGACGAATGGCTGACCTTGTTCGGATTCAGGGATGAAGACAATGGTGCGGCCAACGGCGAGGATCGCGCAACGCCTTGAGATCGCGCAAACCGCGATAGCCCAACTTCGGCCCGGTTGCCGCCCGATGCCCGTAAGGTCGGATCAGTCCGTAACGCTACGCTTCCTCCGGAGCGGGTACCGCGGCTTGGCGTTCGGCGCGCAATGCGGCCACCACGTCCTTGGCCCGCTGTTCCCGGAACAGATCCTCGATGATGTCCAGCGCACGGTCGATCGCCGCTCGCTCACCGACGTCGAGCACCCCCTCGACCAAACGCCGCGCGTCCACGCATCCGCGGTCCGTATCGAAAAAGTGCGTACGGATCACGGCCCTCAGGTCCTTGCGATGCCGCGTTCGCTCTTCCTTCCAACGCTCCCGAGCGGTCTCGTCCTTCGCAATTCGATACCCGTTGTAAGCCGCACGCGCCAGATGGGCCTGGATGACGACAAGCTCTTCAGCCACGGCTTCGGCCTGTGGATCGAACTCCATGAGCGCCTGCATCCGCCTTGGCAGTGAAACGAGCCCGTCGTGGTCCTTGACCAGGAACCGCTTTTCCGCGGCCGTCGTGAACTTGAAGTAAAAGAGGCCGACCAGTTCGTTCAAAAGCGCCTTCGTTTTGACACGACGCAGACTATCGCCCCGCTCGAACTCGGGAGCCGAATCAAGCACATCGCCCCCCGTCCGAGCGACGATCCCGTCACAGATGCCCGCGATGGCCCGGTTCGCCAGGACGTACTCGTCGTATTGGGCCGTCAGCCGAAGCGTATAGGTGTACGCCAACAGAATCTGCGGACGCGCCGGACCGTCCGCAAGCTGCATCCGCGCCGCGTCGAGGACGAACAACGGAACGTGCGCGAACATCCGATTGACATCCCCGTCTTCCAACGCTTCACGTATGTGCACGGCGGCCTGCATTAGCCGCCCCAGCACCGTGCGATCATGACCCGCGTCACGACTCTTGTGCTCATCCAGAAGCAGGTTCTCCGTATCGTCAAAGTCGGACCGCCTCAGCCCCCGAATCCCCCGCGCCACCACGACCTCACGATCAAAACATGCCACGAGTGACCGGCTCAAATCGAACAGCTCCGCCCGAAGCTCCGTCGGCGGTAGCGCCGGCGCCGACTCCGTGGCAAGCTTCTTCAACCGATCGTGCAGGGTGCGTAATGGACGCGAAAGAAGTTGGTTCATCTTTGCCAGTTTCTTCCGGTACCGCTCGACGGCGGAGTTCAAGTACGACGCCAGCTCCCGGGCGTCATGCGATGTGTATCCGAGTCTACGGGCTATCCGCGCGGCGTCAAACCTGCCGTTCTTTCCACGCAGGCGCTCGACGTTGTCCACGTCCTCTTCGAACAGCGCGAGGATCGGGTACGCCGCAGCGTTCTTGCTTAAAACCTCGGACTTGAAATCGCCGTAAAACTCGCCCGCTTCGTCGTCCCCCTCGCACGCCTGCCGCGGGCGTTGCGCCGCCAGTTCCTCGACCGCCTTCGCGCGGTCAATCGGAACGGACGGGACAAGGTAGTGCCCGGACCGCTCCCCCAGCGTCTTTCTCCCCACTTTCCAGACCAGCCCCGCGATGGACTCGTCGGTGGGCATGCCCGACTTACGAAGAATGTACGATACCTTACCGCGCACGCGCGGTACGTAGCTTTCCTTGACGTTCAGCTCTTCACTCAGCCGACCAGCGGAAGCCAGAAACTCGTAGATCTGTGTGTCGATCCAGTCGTCGAACGTTTGAGTGCCGACGCTCGACGCCCCCTCGGCACCCGACAGCCGTTCTTCCGGCCCACCCTGATCCGTTATTGCTTGCCGTGCGAGCTTGCTGATGTTCCGCTGCGCTCCACCTGCGCAGTTTCTCGCCTCGGTGAACATTCGGCAATCTCCTCCCTGGCGTCCATTCCGGGACAGTCCCTCCACGGAAGTGAATCGGATTCCGAATTGGAGGAATAGTGGGAATACCTTTCCCCTTTGCTAACCCGTTAGGTCCACCATAACCACAGCCCTTCGTGACCACTGCACCTTCCTTGCCGCCGGCGCGGCGTGCGTCATGCACGCGCGGTCACGCGGACCTACCCGGGATCCTTCGGATCCGATGTCCTCATGTGATGACCATCCGTCTGAGGTGGCTCTCCCCCGCCGATGTCCTCGGAATCATCGAGGTCCTTCGCGATCGCGGGAACCACATACTTCGCGACGGCGCCGGACGCCGTGGTTTCACCGAGGAGAAACTCGGCCAGCGCCTCATCGCAACCGCTCACCAGCATGAGTGACAGACACCCGACAGCCCCAAGAACAAGTTTCTGAAATGTCCGCACCATCGTACTCTCCTTCCACGAAATGCGCCCGGTCCACAAGCCCAAGTAAGTCCCGGACGGACGCCACCTACCATCCTTACATTATAAGACACGCGCTATCGCATGAATTATGGGAGACACCTCCTGCTCCGTACCCGCGGCCGACGGCGTGCAGACGCCCGCACGCCCCATAAACACTGTAGGAACCTGTGCGTCCGGAGTCGACATGAACCCGGCCAGGATTCCATAAGCTTTTTATTGGCAATGGGTTATAAGACGTTCACCATGCCCGATCCGTCCGCGTGCTCCCCCTCCGGCTGACACTCTGCCACCGCAGACCCGTCTAGGGTGTGTCAAAACGGGGCGCCGGCGCATGGCCAATGGTCTTCGCGCGACGGACTGACCAGAACA
>JASFUW010000451.1:0-4500 GCA_050050135.1 Phycisphaerae bacterium | reverse complement strand
TGGGAGCCGTTCATGGGGGCTGAGCCGTACAAAGGCACTCCCGCGATACCGCCGACGCCGACCTGATAGAAGTCCATGAACCGCAACAGCGGCACGGCACTGCACACCAGGTTGCCGTGCCCCAGTAGGTTCTCCTGGGACCACGCGCCATACGCATAAGGCACGTCGTCGCCATCCGGATCGAACACGTTCGTGCGTAAGCGGCTGTCGTGATACGTGGGTTCGCGAGGATCCTGGTCAATCTGGAAGGTCCGGCCGTAAATGACCTCCGAACGCGGGACCCACATGTCCGTCGTGATGATATGGCGGCGAATGTAGTCAAGCGACCTGTATCCGCTGACCGCGTGAACGACACGCCCCAACAACATGTACCCGAAGTTGGAGTAGCAATTTCTGGGATTGCCATCCCCGTCTCGACACGCCAGCGTTCCGGGCGTGAACTGGAGCGGCTCGCTCAGCATGTAGCGGATGAGCTGATGCTGGCTTGGCGGGCTGGGAATCTCCATGGTGTCGGCGATGCAAACATCGTCGAACATGGGGTCTCCTTCGTTGTCGCTGCAGATCGTCGCCGTGTCGCGGTCCCAGCCGCCGATGTGATTGAAGCAGTGCCCGACGTTGATGGATTGCAGACGCGAATCTCCCAGGCCGTTCCAAGGGCTGTATTCGAGGATGCCACCGTTACCATTTATGTCGAATACACGATCCGACCACTCCAACTCGTCAAAGCCCGTTTCCACCAGCCGGCGAACGGCTGCCGATGTCAGGGGCTTTTCGACGCTTGCAATACGCATCGGCGTGTTTTCGGGCATGAACCGGCCGTCCGCGGGATCGTCCAACCACCCGAAGCCGCGCTGATAGACAATTCGTCCGTCGACGCTGATTGCGAGCACGCCCCCCGTGACGCCCTCAGCTTCCATGACGTCCTGCATGACGTCATCGAAAATGCTCAGTTCGGGTACGTACCAGCCGCTTTGCGGTAAACCGGCTATTGCGCAGGTTGCGAGCAACGCAAAAAGGGCAATGGTGGTGACTCTCGGCATAGTATTGCCTCCAACCGCGTTACTGCAGGCTCACCAGCACCAACACCAAGCCGGTCTCGCCTTGCGGGAGTGCGGTCATGGCCTTGCCGATGATCGCACCCTGCGATTGATCAAATTCCCGTACGGCCATCGCGTAGCCCGGCGTGCCGGAGGTTGTCAGCAGGTCGCCAACGTTGATCGCGCTCTCATTCGTGTCGCATGACACCCAGACGCGGCCGCTCAGTGCGATCGGAGGTGCTTCTTCATGACCGGGCAGATGGCCCAAAACGGCTCCAACGGGAACATCACCTGCGCCGCTCACGACGCCGGCCACGCGCCGATTGTATGCGCCGCGCGCGATACGCAGTTTGCCGGCGCTGTCCGGGTCGATCTCCATTACGGTGCCCGGTCTGACGGCGTCGAGTTCGCTGACCGGAAACTTCTCGGCGACGTCCGCGCCCATAATCTCCAGCACACCGGTGCGCGTGATTCCGTCGACGTTTAGGAGTACGCCGCTGGGGATCGACGTCGTTCCGATGGCGACCGAACTGGTCAAATGCGTCTGGCCGAAGACGAGCAAGCCCTTGCCCGGGGTATCCAGGGAGCCGAACACACCGCCGTAGTTTACGGCGTTGTTCGAGACGCCTCTGACACCGGCCCCCGACGCCGACCGGCCGTACACGCCATCACCCGAGCCCTCGGTCGTGCCCTCCATCGCATCGGCACTGTTACTGGGGTTTGAGATCTGGAAAAACCCGGCGCGCCCTCCACCACTGTTCACGCCGGCGATCGAAGCGCCACCGGTACTGCTGCTGACCATGTCGACTCTCAGGGCCGACAGGCCGGTCGTGGGATGCGTGCTGGTAATGTATGCCGGACGCCCGCTGTCGCTGGTGACGTGCAGTCTGGCGGAAGGCGTCGTCGTGCCGATGCCGAGGTTCCCTGTGACGCCGTCAATTTGCATATAGCCGGCGGTTGTACCAACCTGCAGCGCGGGGTTACCGGCAATGCCCTTGCCGTACGTTACCCACGCGTCGGTGTTGTTTTCGTTGTCGAGAAACAAAAGCCTGCCCCAATTCCCGGCACCGCTTCCCGAGAACAAGCTCTTGAGTTGCAGCTCGCCGCCGTTGTCGCTGCTCCCAAACACCCGCAACTGCCCTTCGCCGAGCCCCACCCGGCGAACCTCCAACAGCGTCTGAGGGTCGCTCGTGCCGATGCCAACGTTGCCGGGGTTATTGCTAAAGATGTGGTCGCCATAGGGCGACCAGTGGCCGGATCCCTCCGGGGCGTTCAGTGCATAAAGCGCATAGGGCGCTGCGGTCACGGGCTGGCGTGGCGAAAGCGTCGTGTAGGGACATTGACCGCCGCAGCCGTTGCAGTTGCCGGTCGCAGGTCGGACGCGCATTTCCAACCAAACGGCGTCGCCGTCGAAGGCGCCGGCACCGAAATCCAGTTCAGCCGTAAACAGGCCGTCGACGACGGTGATGGTCTCAGCGCCACAAAACAGCGTGCTGCCGACAGTGCTGCCCCCGCTGGCTGCGTTCCAGAGCGAGAACTGCATGTCATAATCGCCGCTGGCCGGCGCGCCGCCGGTGTCGAGTCGGCCCTGGTACATGATCGTCATTCCGAGCGGTGTCGCGGCCGTAGCGCTGAGTGCCGTTGTGAACGTCAGCAGGCCGACCGATGCGACCGCTTTGCCAATGCGTCCGATTGTGGCTCTCTTACATATCATGAAGCTGCTCCCTCGTATCGTTCCGTGAATATCGCAACCGATGTTCCGACCGCCTGCCGGTTGGTGCTGCGGAGCTGGTTCCGCGACAAATGTCGTTCGCCGCGTAGGAAACCGCGTCGACGCCGAGCACGCGGACCTGGCGAATCGTCTCCCAGATGGGATCCTCGTTCCGCTAAGCGACGCAACGACCCAAACACTTGCACTCGCCTACTCTAACCACGAAAATCGTGCCTAGACCTCCTATCGAATTTGGGGCGGAGTCATAGAAATGTTCGGAGCCGGATCGGAACAGGGCTTTGAAGGCAACTCGGCGCCCGAGGCAGCATACGACGCGCTGCGCGGAATCGCGGCGTCCTACCTTCGCCATGAGGGAAACCACACGCTTCAGCCTACGGCCCTCGTGAATGAGGCGTATATCAAGCTGGCCGGGGGCGATTGGAGGAGCGAGACCCATTTCCGTGCCGTCGCATCGGGCGCGATGCGCCAGATTCTGGTCGACTACGCCCGCGCACGCGGCGCACAGAAGCGCGGCGGCGGCTGGCTCAAGGTAACCATGTCGGCGGAGGCTGCTGCGATACCGGGGCTGGACGTCGATCTCCTCGCCCTGAATGAGGCCCTCAATGACCTGGCAACGTTGGACAAGAGAAAGGCAAAAGTAGTCGAATTGCGGTTTTTCGGCGGGCTTTCTTTCGCGGAATCCGCTTCTGAGTTGGGGATCTCGCCGAAAACGGCGGAGGCGGACTGGTACTTCGCCCGTGCCTGGCTGCGAGACCGCCTGAGCGAGAACCGCTGATGTCCGACCTCGAACAGTTCCAGCGCATGGCCGCCATCTTCGAGGCGGCGCGGTCGCTGCACGGCGACGAACGCGCCTCGTTTCTTCAGACCCATTGCAAAGGCGAGACAGAGCTCATAACCCGCGTGCTCCGGCTGCTCCGACATCACGAATCTACACAAGGTCTGCTCGAGGCGCCAATCACACCGCCAGCGGACCTACTCATCGAGAAAACGCACGCCCCGGCTACGGTTCCCAGCGCAATTGGTGCCTATCGGGTGATCCGACTGATCGGTTCCGGCGGGATGGGTGCCGTCTATCTTGCCGAGCAGCCCAACCCCAGACGCATGGTTGCGCTGAAAGTCATTCGTCCGGGCGCGGTCTCGGCGGACACGCTGCGCAGGCTTGGCTCGGAAGCCGCGTTGCTCGGCAAGTTGCGGCATCCGGGCATCGCCCAGATATACGAGTCAGGCACATACCACGATGGGGTCGGCGATCGACCGTACTTCGCGATGGAGTACGTGGACGGCCAAGCGCTCCCGGATTACGTCCGGGCACGCCATCTCGACACAAGCGCCCGGCTCGAACTGGTTGCGCAACTCTGCGATACAGTCCAGCACGCGCACCAGCGCGGCGTGATCCATCGCGACCTCAAGCCGGCGAACATACTCGTGGATGCTTCAGGTCAGCCGAAGGTGCTGGACTTCGGCGTCGCCCGTTCGATTGAACCTGACCCGCAATCCCTTGCGACCCGGCCCGGCGCACTGCTGGGAACGGTCGGCTACATGTCGCCCGAGCAGATCGAAGCTGGCGCCGATGCCGTCGACACAAGAACCGATATCCACTCGCTTGGCGTGATTCTATACGAATTGATGACCGGGCGGTTGCCCTACGAGTTGTCGGACACCACCTTGATCGGCGCCCTGAACCGCATTCGAGAAGCGGACCCGACGCCGTTGGGCCGGGTCGCTCCGTCG
>JASFUW010000450.1:0-4512 GCA_050050135.1 Phycisphaerae bacterium | reverse complement strand
GTGCCCAACGTCGGGCGGACCCGGCTGCGGGCACCCTGGACGGCGATTCGCAGGCGAAGCGACACGAGAACGAAGGTCATGGAAACACACGTCATGAAGCGAAGCGACACAATCTCGGCACCGCTGAGGGTGCGCCGCCCCTTCCTGAAGGATTTCCCGGCGATCCTGGAAATATCCAACTGGGCGACGTGCCACACGGCCGCGAACTTCAAAACCGAACCCGATTCGCTCGAACGCTGGGAGGATCTGTGGCGCGGCAAAGCCGAGACCTTTCCCTGGCTTGTCGCGGAGACCGACGACACCGTCATCGGTTTCGCCATGACGTCACCCTTTCACGGTCGATGCGGATGTACGTTCGCGGTCGAGGTCTCGGTGTACGTCCACCCGGACCATTTGGGCAAGCGCGTGGGAAGCGCGTTGTACGGACACCTGATCCCCACGTTGGAAACGCAGGGATTCAGGACCGTGATCGCCGTCATCGCCATCCCGAACCCGGCCAGTGAACGACTGCACGAGGCGTACGGTTTCCGACGGGTCGGACTCATCGCCCGCGCGGGGTGGAAGTTCGGAAGATGGCACGACCTCGCCTATTGGCAGTTGATGCTCGGCGATAGGGACGATCACGAAGAGCCACATTGCGTCAGAAACCTTCACGAGATTCGAGCCGCTTCAACAAACGGACGTGACGCCTAGATCACAGAAACGGAACGGGTGAACAAAAGGAGATTCACGAAGGATGTATCATGATCATCGCGTTCGGCAACGTCGCGTCCTTGTCGGCGTGGGGTTGACCGCCATCTTGTCCGCACTCGCAGCACGAGGTGCAACGCCCACGTCGGGTTGGCCCCAATGGGGCGGCATCAACCGTGACTTCAGGGTCCAAGCAACCGGTCTCGCGGATCACTGGCCGGTCGGTGGCCCCAAGCGCCTCTGGTCGCGCCCGTTGGGCGAAGGCTACGCCGCGATCGTCTCGGATGGCACCACGCTGTTCACCATGTACCGCAAGGGTGACAACGAGACCGTCGTGGCCTTGCGCGGAGAAACGGGTACGACGGCGTGGGAACACGTTTACAGCGCACCTACGTACGACAAACAGACCGCAGACTTCGGCGAAGGACCCCAAGCCACCCCACTGCTGTTCGGTGACAAACTCCTGACCGTCGGATTCACCGGCATATTGCATTGTCTGGATGCGAAAACCGGCAAGCCGCTCTGGTCTCACGACTTGGTCAAGCAATTCGACGGGAAGATCCAGTATTACGGATACGCAAACAGCCCGATCGCCCACGACGGATCGATCATCGTGCTTGTCGGTGGAAAAGACCACGGCGTCATCGCGTTCGATCCGGACGATGGTACGCCCGTATGGAAGAGCAGACCCTACGACATCAGCTACGCCGCGCCCGTCCTGATCAACGTGGACGGGCAGGATCAGCTTGTCTTCTTCTCGACGAAGGAGGTGATCGGGCTGGACCCCACCAACGGCACCCACCTGTGGAGCCACAAAGTCATCAACTTCTGCCGCACGAACTGCACCCAGGCGGTCTGGGGCAAAGACAATCTGCTCTGGGCCGCCACCAAGGGCGTCGGCGGAACACGGGTCGTCAGGCTTTCTCAGAAGGCCGGTAAGACCAGCGTCGAGGAGGTCTGGCTCAATCGAAAGGTCAAGCTCTACCATTGGAACGCGATCCGCGTCGGTGACTATGTATACACGTCCATAGGCGACAGCTCGAAGTTCCTCACCGCCGTCGACGTCAGGACCGGAAAGGTTCAACGCCGCCTCCGTGGGTACGGCGCCACCAACGGAATCTACGCCGACGGGAAGCTCATTCTGCTCGACGACGACGGGACGTTGATCCTTGGGAACGTGGATGAAGGAAAGATCGAGATCAACGCCACCGCGCAGATTCTCGATTCGCTCACCTGGACCGTACCGACACTCATCGACACCACCTTGTTCGTTCGCGATCGAACGAACGTTATGGCGTTTGATTTGGGAGAACCGACCGCGAAGAAGGTTGCACATGGTTCCTGAACATGGAGACCGATCATGCTAAGGCGAAAGACCGCAACAGCGGAGACGCGAACCACGAACCGCTTCCGGATGCGTGCACGAAGTCCCGGCCTCTTGGTCCTGGGCACACTGGCGATGTTGGCTATAACCGCGGTGCACGCCGGAGCCGACCCCCTGCCGGACGGCGCCACCATCCTCGACAAATACGTCGAGGTAACAGGCGGGCGCGCGGCCCACGAGCGACTATACAACCGCGTGTCGAAGGTGCGCGTCATCCATCCCGAAATGGGATTCGAGGATACGATGGTTGTGTACCGCGCCGAGCCCAACCATGAGTTCCTTGAGATCGAGTCCGACGCATTGGGTTCCATCAAGCAGGGTGTGTACGGCAACATCGCTTGGGTGTGGAATCTACAGACGGAACCTATGGTCGAAGAGGGCGAAGCACTCGCCGCAGCCCTGGACCGAGCCGCGTTCGATCTGATCGTCAACTGGCGCAAGTACTACAAGGAAGTGAAGTGCGTCGGCGAAGAGACCGTAGGCGGCAAGGCATGCTACAAAGTCGTCCTGGCGCCCAACCATGGAGAGCCGGAGACGCGTTACTACGACAAAGCGTCCAACCTGATGGTCCGCGCAAAGATCACCCGCCTGTTCACCAACATGCCCTCGATGCCGGTCGAGATGACGCTCAGCGACTACAGGGCGGTAGACGGCGTCCTGCTGCCGCACAGGATCGAGCAGCAGTTCGAACAGTGTGGGAGCACGCGCGAGCGCGTTCTCGTCACCACAACCATCGAGCACAATGTCGAGCTTCCGCCGGACCGATTCCTCCCGCCGAAAAGCGTCCTGGCCAAGGCACTCGCCTTGCAGACGAGTTCAGCGCTGAAGACCGCGTTCTCGGGAGCCGAAGCGAAGGGCTCGGAACCAGCACGCCCGCCATGCGGAGCGAAAAAATCGACCGCCGGGACCGGGGCGGCCGGCGGGAAGCGATCACCGTGCGGCGGAGGATAGCGCCGGCGCTTTCTCGGTGGCACGCATTCGGCTACGATCGCGGTACGGACGCGTTGAGCGTGTTGCGCCGATCGCTTCGGCTGAGGAGGCCGCACCGATGACCAAGCCCGAGCAACAACGTCGCGCAGAGCGGTTCCGCGCACTGCACGCAGGCCCGCCGATTCTCGTTCTGCCGAACGTGTGGGACGTGGTCAGCGCCCGCCTGTACGAGGTGGAGGGCTTCAGCGCTGTTGCTACAACCAGCGCCGGCGTGGCCGCGACCCTGGGCTATCCCGACGGCGAGCAAATGAGTCTGGCGGAATCGGCGGAGGTCGTTCGCCGGATCACGAGCCGGGTCGCCATTCCCGTCAGCGTGGATCTGGAAGCGGGCTACGCAAAAGCGCCCGACGGTGTCGCCCAGTCGGCACGGACGATCCTGCACGCCGGCGCCGTGGGGATCAACCTGGAGGACAGCGAGGGAGAGGCGTCCGAGTCGCTGATCGATCTGGTGCTCCAGTGTGAACGAATCGCCGCGGTGCGCGCCGTCGCGGACTCGGAAGCGGTTCCTCTCGTCATCAACGCCCGCACCGACAGCTATCTGTTGTTCGACAGCAGCGACGGTGATCGCTTTGGTCGGACGGTAGAACGGGCGAACGCCTACAAGGCTACCGGGGCGGACTGCATCTTCGTCCCCGACCTGGGTGACCTGGATGAGCCGACGATCGCCGCGTTGGTCAAGGAAATCGATGCCCCTCTGAACGTCATCGCGGGTGCCGGCACTCCGTCGCTCGGAAGGCTCGAAGAACTTGGCGTTGCCCGCGTGTCGTTCGGTCCGCGGGCCATGCGGGCGGCGCTTGCACTCGTCCGCAGGATCGCCCGGGAATGGACGACATCGGGCACGTATAGCGAGATGCTCGCCGACGCGCTCTCCTACGCCGAGGTGAACCAAATGTTAACGCGCCCGCAAGGCGACTCGCTCTGACCTCCGCGCATCGACCGATCGACGCTGCGCATCAACCCGCCCCGGGCGCCACGCCGCCCAGCGTCGGTCCTGTCCAAAGTTGTACGAGGTGGTGCGCTCGCCGTGGTTTCCTATGATGGGCGCGTCGTGGAACGCACGTGACCCTCTGAGGCATTCAATCCAAAGGAGAAACGCCAATGACCAGGATCATGATCGGTGCAGCGGCCTCCGCCATCGTCATCATTTTTGCGGGATCGGAGACGTCTACCTCTGAAGCGGAAGCCATCAAGAAGACGGCCCTCGATTACGGGCAGGGTTGGTACGAGGGCAACGCCGAGCGCATGGAGGAAGCGCTGCACCCCGACCTCGCCAAGCGCGTCCTGACGGTGAATCCACGTTCAGGCAAGGGCATGGTCGACCACATGAGTGCCATGAGTCTGGTTCAGGCGACGCGCAAGGGCTACGGCGTCAAGACGCCCACCGACAAGCGACGGACCGATATCACCATCCTCGATGTCTACGGAAACGCCGCCTGCGTGAAGCTCGA
>JASFUW010000449.1:0-4530 GCA_050050135.1 Phycisphaerae bacterium | reverse complement strand
TTCGCTGCTATCTGCATGAACACAACAGGAACCCAGTGCCTTTCGTGTGGACAGCGACCGCCCGCAAGATCATGCGGAAGATAAAACGTTGTAAAGAACTGTTAGAGACAGGACACTAGGATGACACCGTCGTCGCTCTCCCCACGCTCGACCGCGTGAACCGTCCCGTCGCCCGCTCACCCTCCTCCCCCCGAGCCGCTGGCGGAGCTTCTCCCGGCGCGCCGGGACATCCCGCGGCAACGCCCCCGGCCCACGCACCCCCACCGTGACGCCCCATCCCCCGAAGGGGCATCAGAAATCTCCGCAGCTCGACAAGCGGGCAGTACGACCGGAACGACCTGCCTCGCGCGCGCCCGACCTGGGTTCCGCACCGATCGCCCCCGACGTTATTGTCGCGGGGAAGTCCGGTCATCGCGGTGACCGAACGGCGCCCACGCTGCGCGCCGTCCGAAGCCGAGCGTCTGGCGGAGCGGAAAAAAAGAAATGCAAAGTTTTTTTCGCGAAACAAACCCAAAAACCGGCACTGGCGCTATCAAAAACGCCGATCAAGTTGGCTTCGTTTGCTCAGCGAAACGAACGAATCCGCAACGGAACGCACCACACCGCGACCGGCGGAAGAACCGAAGCGAGGAACACGACACCAAAACAGCGCACCGTCACACGCGCGGCATCGGAGGCAATGCCCGACACGGCCGACCCGCCCGAACCCTACACCACGCCAAAGCGAACCCCGTGCCGGACCGAATTGTTCTCCCGCTATGGTTGGTTTACCAACGCACCGGGAGCAACGAGGCCCAGGCGGTCTTAACGGAGGGGCGAGCCGGCCCCGTCACGACCGGCCCGCCCTCGTCCAAACGCAGGTGTCCCTACGTCTCGCTACTTACAGGTCTTCCGCCCCGACGGACCACGGCATTTGTTCGTGCAGCAATCCGCATCGGACGTGCACGAACCGCCGACCGGAACGCAACTGTCACAGTCGTTGTCGTTGGTGTCATCGCATCCCGGCGGACAGCAACCGTCCCCGTCCTGGCAGGGCGGGTCAGCGTAGCTGCAAGAGGCCGAACAGGTTCCGCCGGAATTGCAGGTGTCGATGGTGCAAGAGTCGCCGTCGCCGCAGTCGCCATCGACGTAGCACACTGGGGCCGTACACGAACCGCCGCAGCAGACGCCGCCGCTGCACGCCGTGTCATCGGCCACCGCTGTATTGCTGCACGATCCACCAACGCAGTCGTCAACCGTGCACTCGTTTCCGTCGTCACAGTCCGCGGGAACCGAGCAGCCGCCGCCCCCGCAATCGATGGCGCAGTTGTTGGTGTCCTCGGCGCCCTCGCAGGTCCCGTCGCCGCAGCAGTAGGACGTGCCTTGCGGGGTCGTCGTGCAAGAATACCCGCCCGAGTTGCAGCGGCTATCGCCACAACCCTCCGTGGCGCCGCAGCAGAAGCGTCCCGAGGGCGGCCCGTTTGTCTTGCCGTTGCAATCCGCGGAGCAGTTCTGGCAGTCCTCGCCGTCGCCGGCCTCGCAGAGCCCGTTGCCACAAGATGCCCCGCCGCTTCCGCTGATGCAGTCGTTCGGGCAGTTGTTGCAGTCTTCGCCGGACTCGCAAGTGCCGTTGTTGTTGCACACCGGCGTGTCGCAGGTGTCGGTCGCTTCGTTGCATACGTCGCCGCCGGTGCAGGGATCACCGCTGGACTGGCACTGACCGCCGACGCAGGTCTCCACGCCCGTGCAATAGAGCCCGTCATCGCATTCGGGATCTGTCGTGCATCCGGTGTCCGGATCGAGGAACTCGGCGACGTCGTTCCAGTAATAGGCGAACGCGCCGTCGACCGTCCAGTTATTGACGAAGTCGCACTCGTCGCCGCAGTTGTACCCGCAGCATCCGGAAAGCTGACCCACGACCTCACCGGCGCTGTTCACGACCGGCGAACCGCTGCTGCCGCCCATCGTCGAACCCGAACCGAGATCGCTGTAGATCCGCGGCCCGCGGTCCCAACCCGTGCATGTCCCCGTCGTTGCGTTGACCGTAGCGTCAGAGTAGACCTGCGGGCCGAAGTTGGCATTACTGATCCGGTAAAGGTCCACGCCGTTGGTGAACGCGATCTCCGTGTTGTTCCAGCCCAGGAAGGTCGTATCGCCCGGGGGGGCATCATCCAGAATTCCCAAGGTAAAGTCGGCCGCACTTCCCGTAGCCACCACGGTGATACCCACCGTGTCCGACGGCGGCGGAGTACCACCGAAAACCAGATTGTCCGGGCATGCCCCGTTACACGAATCCGTCGTGTAGTGGAACCACGTCTCCAGGTTGGAGATATCGTTGGTGAAGCAGTGGTTAGCGGTGAGGAAGTACGGTATCTGACTACTCCCGTCCGTGTCTGCAAGCAGACCGCCCGTGCAGGTGTAGATGTAAGGTCCCTGGATCCACTCCATCTTTCCGATCGCGTCCTTTGCGTCTTCGGCCGGTGTGCCGCTCACACAATTCGCGTCGATCAGGCAGGCCACGTTGTCGTCGCAAGGCCAGGTGTCGTGGCTCTTGTTCACCTGCTGTGTCGGCCGACCGGCGACATGCGCCAGTTCCGTGATCGTAAAGGACATGCGGCGCAGGTCGCGTTCCGTGTAGCGAAGCTGCAAGACCACGGTGTCCGTGGCGATCGATCGGGTCCAGAAGTCGCCGTCGCCGTTGCGCCCCTTGCCGGTAAACGGCCCCCATGCGCCGCCGTCCGGGCTGTAGACGTACATCTCGGCTCCGGCGGGAAGCGAGAAGTTCTCGAGGTGTACGCGAACGGCCTGGGCTTCGGGTGACGTCAGCGTGACAGCCCAGACCAAACTTCCGTCACGCGAGCGCTGCGTCGTACCGGCCGGCAGCGCCTTGGTGCGATTGACCGCGATCGCCGGCGTGATGCTCTTGACCACGCCGATGCGAAGCGGCTCGCCCTGGACGGGCGGCGCAGCGAGCACCGCGCGATCCGCCCGTGTCAGCTCGATGCGGACGGGTGCGTTCATCGCGCCCTTGGGCATCTGCGACACGAGTTCCCGCTGCAGACGATCCTGCTGGAGAATACGCTCCTCTCTGGTCACGCCGCCGATCGCTTTTTCCGCGGCGGCGCGGATGACCGGTTTCTTGCCCAACCGATCGGCCCCGAAGGCCGTTGCGACCGGCAAGCCCATCACACCCATGAGGACCAATGCTGGCAAGCGATGTTTGCGCACTGTTCGTTCCACCATGTCTAGACTCTCCCAAAAGAAAACAGACCACTCGTCAACGCCCGTAGTTGAGCGACGCAATGTGCATACTTCGTCGGCTAGGTACTTGGTCGAACCGCGGCGCGACGTGCAACCTGAATCAGAGAATCGTTACGCAGCAGCAGTCGCGCGCTCGAGGCCGAACCGATTCCGCATCCGCTTCCAGATGAAACTGCCCGTCTGGGTGTGCATCATACCCCCCCCCCCTGCAAGCACAAGCAAAAAACCACCTAAATCTTCGGCGGGGCGGCTCGATGACCCCGGGCATGTGCCGTCTGGTCGTCCACGCGGTCGATCCAACCACACTTTACGGGATCGCGGTGGTCGAAGCGGGGGACGTAGGGCTTGATGTCGAGGAGGGGTGTTTGGTCGAGTACATCGATGTCGCGGACGTGTACGACGTTTTTCTCACAACGCAGCAGCTTCACGATGCTGAGTCCGATCGGGTTGGGCCTGCAAGGTGCGCGCGTGGCAAAGACGCCCCGCTCCACGTCGTCGAGGAAGGGCTTGACCAGGAGGCGCGGCGCACCCGCCTCGTGCAACCAGTAGATCAAGTAGACGTGCGAGAACCCGTCCAAGTCGCGCAGACCGGCGGCGAACTCGGGGAGGAGTTCGGCCCGGCCCTCGGCGCCTCGGGCATACACCGGCTGAATGGGCGTTTCTTCCGCTGCTCTATGCGCGCTGTGGATGATTCCGATCGGCTGAAACGTCACCGACATCGTACCGGTCGTATGCATGATCCTCGGCTCCCGATCGTACGCGACCCAGTCGGGCCCGCTCCCTCGAACACCTGGTCTGCGCATAAGTGTGCATCGGCGCGCTTACGACCACAAGCGCGGGCAAGAAACGAGGCCGGCAGATCGAACGAATCGACCCGCCGGCCCAAAAGGTCCTCGAGCGACAGACAGCGGAGCGGGCGGTGCGAAAACCGCACCACCCGCGCGCCGCCTCCCACAGATTTAGTTGTCACGACACGAAGAGGTCAGACCCTCGTCGTGCTTACCGTCTCCACATTACGGATAAACGAACGCCGACTCGAACACGATGTACGCCACCTGCTCGTTCACGTGGTTCCGTTCGCTGTCCTGGAGCGTATCCTCGTCGATGGCAAGGTACAACGTGGACGACGTCGTCTGGGTCGCACCATAGGTATACGCCCAACCGCCGTTGCCGCCGTCCATGGCATTCTGGCTGACGACGGCCACAGTCGGCGCGGCACCGAACGCGCTATTGAAAGAATAGGCGTACGGTGGATTGTTGGTGATGCCCTGAACGGTGTCCGCCCCGAGC
>JASFUW010000448.1:0-4551 GCA_050050135.1 Phycisphaerae bacterium | reverse complement strand
CGCTCCGTTCGAGCGCTCCCGTCGATCCTCCCCGACTTGGACTCGAACCAAGAACCTAGTGGTTAACAGCCACTCGCTCTGCCAATTGAGCTATCGGGGATACGTCGCCTGCGCTTGCGGCGAACCGCGTAATCTAGCCGGTCCGGTCGGTAAGTCAATATCGGCGACCACCGAGACGGCGGTGAGACCGCCAATCAGCCGGTGGAAAAAACGCGGGCGACTCGGTGGCCTAGTAAAGTAACTGCCCCGGTGAGGTCTCGTCGTCTTCGCCCTCCTTCTCCCAGCCGCGGCGGACGAGACCGAGCCCGAAAAGGCAGGATTCGAAGTCCTCGCTGAGGTGGCGGAAAAGCGACGACGGTGGCGTGTCGCCCTCGCCGGCGAGTTCCGACACGATGGCATAGGACCGTTTGCCCTGGTTGACGTAGTCGATGAGAACGTCCGAAGGCGACCGTTGCATGCGCGTCAGTTGCTCGGGGTAGACGCCGGCCCAGAAGAGGGTGAAGTCGCCGATGTTGCGGTAGAGCATCCGGTCCCGGCCGGCTTCGCTGTCGGGGAGTTCGTCCGATAGGACCGCGAGCATGGCTGCGACCTGTTCGAGGCGCTTCCCGGAGGCGTTGCGGACCGCGTTCAACCGGTCAACGTGCGTAAAATCGAGCAGCAGGTCGACGAGGTACTCGTTGAGGCGGGGGTTACACATGCCGACCTGAGCGCAGAACGCATGCTCGACGAGCCCGGAAAAGAGCCGCCGCAACGGATGGTCTCTGCCTATCTGGTCCATGTTTCACCCCGTCGGTCCCACGGCGCGTCGGTATCCAGGTCGTGTTTCGCTCGACCCGCGGGTGCTCGAGAGCATCCCGCCAACCGCCCGTGAATCCCCCGTAAAATGTTAGGATTCGGTGATGGCAGGGGCAAACCGAGGCCGTAGGCTCAGACCGGCGGGAATGTCGCGTTTCCGGGCGCGCCGCGGCCACAGGGCACGTTCGGCGGACGAGCGGGTGGCGGGTGTGCGTGACGGTCAAGTGGACCTCTGAACCACTTTTTTTCCGATGTCAAGAAGGGATGGGATGGGGTCGCCGCGACGGCTGACTGCTACATGCTCCTGCGCGCGGCAAGATGGACGGCGGACGAACGGGCCGCATGAAAGGCGCGGCGGGGGCCGCACCGTCGGTGCCACTACCTGTCACTTCGGCTCTCGGGTTTGTCGGTGTCTTCGGGTGTCTTGGCGGCGGTTTTGGACTTGGGTCCGGTGTCCTTGTTCTTGGCGCTCCCGGCTTTCTTGGGTGACACCGTCTTGACCTTGACGGCTGACGCGGTGCGGGTATTCTTTTCGGATGATCTGCGGGCTTCGGTCTTTTCGGCGTGCTGCTGAATCTGGGCGGTCGTGAGCAGCCCCATGAGGCGATCCTCCATCTGGGCGTGGAGCTGATACACCGGGGCGAGGAGTTTCTTGTGGGCGGCGTGGGCCCGTTTGACCTCGGCAAGGTCCTTGTTGTCGAGGGCATGCTGTTGCCTGGCGGCGATCTCGGTAAACTCCTTCTTCTTCGCAGTTCGGTAGTCGTTCGCCTTGATCTTGAACTCCTCGAGGATGGACTTGGCGGCGGTGACCTGCCCTTCGTCGAGCTTGTAGTCCTTGATGAACTGTTCGACGAAGAGCTCGAACCCGCTCGCCGGATCGAAGACTTCGATGATCGATGTCCTTGAATCTTCCGACGGCTTCGAGGGGCGTTCAATGTCCTTGCCCTGATCGACATCCGGTAAGAGGGATTCTTCCGAGGCCTTCCCCGTTTCCCACTCGTGGAACCGGTGGTCGACCTCGGCGAAGGTCTCTTTCATCTCGGCGAGGTCGAAGTCGTGAACCCGCTTCTGCTCCTCCGATAGAATCGTGCGCCACTGGTCGTTGTATTCGTAAATGGACTTCTGAGCCGCTTCGAGCAAGGGTCTGGCGGCTTTGCCGATGCGCCGCATGTCCGCGACATCTTCCGGCGTCTGAAGGCCGCTCGCCAACAGGTCTCGAATGACCGGCCAAACATCGGCTTCATGCTCTTCGAGGAAGCGGTAGACGCCCTCCTTCATCATCTTCCGGGTGATGTCCGTCTGCTTGGTGTTGAGGTTGTATCGAGCGGCGATGTTGCGGACGGCCTGCTCCATGATGGCTTCGATGGTGACCGCCGCAGGTCGCTTGCCAGTGCTCAGTTCCTTGGTCACTTCCTTCTGCGTCGGCGTTTTGGGCTCCTGAGCTGCGCAGAGAGCCCCGAATGAGAAAACCGCGGCGAAGATCAGCGTCGGCGTTAAGGCGTTGATTCTCCGCGGACCGGGTATCTGTGGATCATGCCTCATCGTGGGTCACCTGTGTCAGTCTCATTGCGTGCTACCTGTGGCGACATCGGGCGTCACCACGTGAATCGTACAAACCCTGGGCGTAAATGAATACCACCCTGAATTATAACTACCGCCGACTGTCCGGGTTGCAGCGGCAGAGATACACGGGCCTTCTGGCGGAAGCTGTGCCATGCACGAAGCTCGGAGGCAAGCCGAGTGTCCGCAACGAGGTTCGAGGTCAAGCCTGGCAGTTTGGGCAAACGGGCTAGGACCGGCCGGTAATCCTTCGGATTACGTCGGCTATCGCGCGCAGCAGACGACCTGCTCTGTACCAGGGCAGTCGTCTTCGCAACCGGAGCAGTTCGGGGTCGTCCGGTTCCAGCCGCAGAGCCCGTTGCAGCAGTTTTCGCGCATCCCGCCATTTTCCGAGGCGAACGCAGGAGAGGGCGGCGGCGTGCAGGGCGGGTTTGAAGTCGGGCTTGGCTTCGCTCGCCCCGATAAAGTGGGCCAGGCCGGCTTCGCATTGGCCCATCGCAAAAAGGCAACTGCCCAGCTTGAACCGAGCGAGCGCGTCGGAGGCATCAACGGCGAGCACGGAGCGGAACGCGTCCGCGGCGGGCGACAACCGCTTCCTGGCGATCAGGCACTCGCCCAGGAGCATCGCGGCGCGAGTATCGGTCGAGCGCTCGTTGTACGCGTGCTCCAGATGCGGGTGGGCTTCCTCGAACCGCCCCAGGCGAAGGAGCGCTTCGCCGATGGCGAGGTCAAAGCCGTCCACGGTCTCTCGCGCATCGGTGAACGTCTCGACGGTTTGGAAACAAGCGAGGGCACGTTCGGGCTGGGCGCGGAGCAGCCAGATCTCGCCAAGCGCGAACCGAGCATCCACGTGCTCCGGTTCCAGCTCGAGTATCTGGGCGAACTTCGCTGCCGCGGCGGCCGTCTTCCTGGAATCGAGCAGCAAGTCACCAAGTTCGAAGAGGACGTCGGTGTTTCCCGGGTCGTCGCGGATCTCGCGGACGTAGTACTGTCTTGCCGTGTCCAGATCACCCTTCGCCCGATAGGTCTGTGCGATTCTGCGGTTCACCCCGATGTAATCCGGCTCGATCTGCAGGACACGCCGCCAGCAGAACAGGGCACGTTCCATATCGCCTCGCGCTGCCAGGGAGGAGCCCATGTGGAAGAAACAGTGCGGGCAGGCATCATTGAGGGCCTGCGCGAGGTAGAACATTTGCTCGGCGTCTTCGTGTCGTCCGAGTTCGGCGTATATGCCGATTCGATGGCAGTAGGCGGGCTCGAAATCGGGATGGTGTCTTGCCAGCTCTTCGAATGTCTCGACCGCCTGGCTGAACCGCCCGAGACGACACAGAGCACCGCCGAGGGCGGCCGTGACGTCCCGATCGCCTTGTTCAAGCGATAGCGCGGCCTGATAGGCGGCGACCGCTTCGTCAAAGCGCTCCAACTCCTCGAGAATATAGCCTCGCTGGGCGTTCCACGTGGCGTTGTTGGGGTTGATGGCTAGGGCGACGTCGAGCTCGGCGAGGGCTTCGTCCCAGCGCATGGATTCAGAGAGCTGTTGCGCGCGCTCGACTCGCTGCTCTGCCTCGAACCAATCGTTCATGGGAAGGCCACATCCCCCGTTCGGTCTACGGTTTCCACTCTCAACTCATTCTATCCGGTATATCGGACAGCGGCAAGATTTCGTGGAGTGCCACCGCGCGTGCCGACGACTTCTAACGCGTCGCCAGGTCGAGACAGATCCGGGGCGGTCAGTCGAAGAACCGGTACCGGATGATCGCGAACAGGGCCGGGAGGCCGTCGAGCCAACTGATTTTCTTGCCTTCGTCCCGTCCGCGACCTGCGTAGCTGATGCCCACTTCGTACACGCGCCATCGCCCGCCCCGCTTTCGGCGTTTGGCGACCTTGGCGGTGAACTCGGGCTCGAAATCGAAGCCGTTGGACCGGAAGGTCAGGCCCTCGAGCACCTCGCTCCTGAACACCTTGTAGCATGTCTCCATGTCGGTCAGGTTGAGATCGGTGAACATGTTGGACAACAGCGTGACAACCTTGTTCCCGACGGTGTGCCAGAATCGGTCCACGCGGTGCGCCGCGCCGCCGCGGAATCGGGAGCCGTAGACGACGTCCGCTCGGTCGTCGAGGATCGGTTTCAGAAGGAAGTTGTAATCCTCGGGGTTGTATTCGAGGTCGGCGTCCTGGATCACGACGATGTCGCCA
>JASFUW010000447.1:0-4561 GCA_050050135.1 Phycisphaerae bacterium | reverse complement strand
TCTTGCCTTCGATAGCGAAGCGCCTGCACGTGCCGGCCAGCGCGATCCGTGCGTACTCGATCGTCCGGCGGTCACTTGATGCACGTCGGAAGGACGACATCCACTTTTCGTATCAAGTCGAGCTCGTACTCGACGAGCCCCAGAAGACGCAGCGCAGCCGCGTGCGCCGGCTCGGGGCGAAGGACGTGGCGTGGTCGGAGCCGGAATCGGCTCGCGTACCGCCGTTCGGTTCCGCGGAGCTGCCCGGACGACCGACGATCATCGGATTCGGCCCCGCAGGGATGCTGGCCGCGTTGCGATTGGCACAGTACGGCTATCGACCGCTCGTACTCGAGCGCGGCCGCGAGGTGCGCAAGCGGCACCGCGACATCATGCAACGGTTCTATCGGGAGCGGGACTTCGATCCGACCTCAAACCTGCTGTTCGGTGAAGGCGGCGCCGGGACCTACAGCGACGGCAAACTGTACACTCGGATCAACGACCCACTCTGCCGGTACGTCCTCGAAGCGTTCTACCACCACGGGGCGACGCCCGACGTGCTGATCGACGCCCGCCCGCACATCGGGAGCGATCGTTTGCCCACGCTCTGCACGCGCATCCGTCGCAAGATCGAGGTGCTCGGCGGTGAGGTCCGGTTCGAGTGCCAACTTAACGACATTCGTACGGTCAACGGCGCGCTGGACGCCATCCAGCTCGCCGGGCGCGGCGTAAAACCCGGAGGCGAGTGGTTTCCTGCGGGCCCGACGATCTTGGCCGTGGGGCACTCCGCACGCGACACGGTGCGGATGCTGCACAGCCGCGGCGTCAGGGTCGAGCCGAAACCCTTCCAGATCGGTGTGCGCATCGAGCATCCACAGGAGATGGTCGACCGTTGGCAATACGGCGCCGCTGCCGGGCACGGTCGCCTGGCGTCCGCGGAGTACCACGCGGTGGCGAAAGGGGCGGCGAAGGAGCGGGGAGACGTCTTCAGCTTCTGCATGTGCCCGGGCGGGATGATTCTCCCGGCCAACGAATCGGCGAATCGGATTGCGACGAACGGTGCCAGCAGGTCGTCTCGGGGGAGCGCGTTCGCGAACAGCGGGCTGGTGCTCACCATCGATCCGGCGGAACTCGGAATGGGACCGTTGGAAAGCCTTGCCTTCCAGGAGCACTGGGAGCGCCTGGCGTTCGAGGCGACGGGTGGCGGCTATCGTGTTCCCGCGCAGCGCCCGGAGGACTTCCTGGAAGGTCGGCAGTCCGACGGGCAACTGGAAACCAGCTATCCGCTCGGCGGTCAGTGGGTGCAAATCGCGTCGTTGGTCCCCGAAAGTGTCACGGCAGCACTCCATCGCGCCTTGCCGATGCTCGAGTACAAGTTCCCCGGTTTCGCCGGACCGGACGGGCTGATCACGGCACCGGAGACTCGTGCCAGCGGGCCCGTGCGCCTGCTTCGCGACCCCACGACGCGGGCCGCGGTGGGCATCGAAAACCTCTTTCCCGTCGGAGAGGGGGCGGGCTACGCAGGCGGCATCGTCAGCGCCGCGGTCGACGGAATCAAAAGCGCCGACAGGATCATCCGCACCTATGCCCAGCCGCGTTGAGCCCGTATGATGCATGGATCGCGTCCCGCACGTTTCGGGCCGGGGCGACGGCGGGTCCTCAGGAGAGAAAACCACCATGGCAGAAGACTTCGATGTCGGCGACAAATTGGGACCGCTCGTTACGCGCATCGTCGAAAGTTACAACGCCGACGCACGCACCCAACACATCGGGCGGACATACCTGCCGGCGCGCGGAGAGATCATCCAGTTCGTGAAAGACGCGCTCGAACTTCTGTATCCCGGGTTCATCGGCAGGCAGCACCTGACCGAACACAACGTGCCGTTTCACGTGGGCGACCTGGTCCCCCGCATCGCCGAGGCGGCGTTCCGCCAGATCCGTATGTGCCTGTGCTACGTGGAAGAGACGAAAGGCGCGGACAGCGACCACCGAGGCGGCTACGACGGCAAGGCCCGTGAGTATACGATGGGGTTCCTGGAGACCATACCCAGCATCCGCGAGATGCTGGCGGGCGACGTTCAGGCCGCGCATGACGGCGACCCGGCCGCGCTCAATGTCGACGAGGTGGTTCTCGCGTACCCGGGCTTGCTGGCGATCAGTGTCCATCGCCTGGCACACTCTTTGTATCAGCTCGAGGTGCCGCTGATGCCCCGCATCATGTCCGAGTGGGCCCACGCCAAAACGGGCATCGACATTCATCCCGGAGCGCGGATCGGCCGAAACTTCTTCATCGATCACGGCACCGGCGTCGTGATCGGCGAGACCACCGACATCGGCAACAACGTCAAGATCTACCAGGGCGTGACACTCGGCGCCTTGTCGTTCCCCAAAGACGAGCGCGGGAACATCATCCGGGAAGCGAAGCGACACCCGACCGTCGAAGACGGCGTGACCATCTACGCCAACGCGATTATCCTGGGAGGCGAGACGGTCATCGGCCGCCGCTCGGTCATCGGCGGATCGGTCTTCGTGACATCGTCCGTCCCGCCCGACTCCGTGGTCACCTTCAAACCGCCGGAACTCCGTGTGAAATCGAAGGGGGGCGAGCACGGCGGCAAACCCGACTCGGAGCCGAGCACCCGCTTGTTACCGGACTACGAGGTCTAGCAGTCCGGTGAAAAAGGGGACTGGCTCCGAGCAACGACCCATCCACGGAGTCGCGAGCGGCCGCCGGCAAGGTGCCTGTACCCTTTTCAACAGCCTCCTGGGATGCCGCGTTGCCCGATCTATCGTGGCCAAAGGGCTCTGATCCAGGCAGAACTCGCTTTCCTCGGACCAGCCATGTCCCCTTCTTATTGCCTGGCAATTGGTAGGCGCTCGCCGATCTCATAGAATATTGCCTATGTCCTCAGAAGACCCCAGGATCGAGGCAAGAGCCAAAGAGTCGATCGGAGCGCGCATCCGGCGACGGCGGAAAGACCTCGGCCTGACGCAGGCCGCCCTCGCAGCGGCGACGGGCGTAAACCAGGGGTACATCTCGGAGATCGAGCGGGACCTGGCAAAACCTCGGCAGCGGACCATCGACGCCCTTGCGATCGCACTGGACATGCCGCAAGGCGTCCTCATCGGTGGAGGCGGTGATCACGACACCCCCCAACCGCTCGAAACACGGGAGCTGCCCCTGCTCGGCTCGATTCCGGCTGGTCCGCCGGCGGATTCGCAGGAACAACTCGAGATGTTCCCCGTCCTCCGCCACCAATGGTCACCGGATCATTTCTGCCTGCGCCTGTCGTACGACAGCATGGAACCGACGCTCAAACCGGGCGACGTCGTGCTGGTTCACTACAGACCCGATGTGGACCCGGTACACGTTCAAGGGCGAATCTGTGCTTGCCTAGTCGACGGTCAGCCTACGCTCAAACGACTCAGCGTCGAGTCACGTGACGGGAAACGTGTCCTGATCCTGCGCGGGGACAACCCGCGCGTTCCGCCCCTCCTGATCGACGATTCACGCGGGTTCTCCATCCAGGGCGTGGTCGTTCAAATCGTCTGCCGGGACTTGTAAGGGCAGCGGCACAGCCCGGTCCAACCCTTCAAGTTCAAACGGGCGACTTCGCGCGCAAGGGCGCTTCGTGATAAGCGTGTTCATTAACGTAGAGAAACAGCACGTTTCGGGGCCAAACAAGACGCAATTAGTACCGTGAGTGTCAACGAGCGGTCCAACGTGCCAATGGCTCACCCGTGCGCAGTGCCCCCGCCGGCGCGCCGACAGATCGGCTCTCCCGGCACGCCGGGATCGCGGTTCTCATCGGCACCGATCCCTGCCGGTACCGGTCAAACCCGAGTGAGCCGACGCCGTTGGGACGAGCAGGTGGCGCTCGATTTCGGACGACAAGCGAACAGAACCACGTGAGACGTGCTCCGGGGCCCTCATGTGATCCCAGGTTCGCCAAAAAAATCGTCAAAAAATATTGACAAGCAATAATCGCTCGCTATAGTTTTGTTCGGTTTGTGTTTGGTATCTGTTGGCTCCTGAAAGCAGATCGTGCGGGCGTTCGGAAACCGGGCCTTGGGGAAATCGGTGCTTGCAGCGAGGGGGAAGCATGGGGGAAGAAGCGGTGCTCACTCGGAGCGCCTCTGGGCGTAGCGGCGGCGGGACGCGGTCGACGGTGGTAAACCTCCAGTGCGTGCGAAAGCGCGTGCTCGGTCGTCCGTCGGCCCGTACCGCCGCCGTGACGTTCCAGTTCGGCGTCCCGGTCGATCCCGGCGAGGTCACCATCCTCGAGCAAGCCCGCCTTCGACTTCGTCCGGGCGAGATCGTGCTCGTTCTCGGCCTGTCAGGGAGCGGGAAGACCACCGCGCTCGATCGAATCGACCGCCATCACGCGGGTGCCCGCAAAGTTCAACGGCTGACCTTCTCGAGCGGCACCGCGATTGTCGATCAGGTGGCACCGTGGGCTTCGCTTTCGGAGGCATTGTCGATCCTGACGGCCTGCGGGCTCGGGGAAGCGCCGCTTTGGGTCCGACCGTTCCATACGCTTTCGGACGGCGAGAAGTTCCGGGCTCAGCTTGCCAGAGCCGT
>JASFUW010000446.1:0-4562 GCA_050050135.1 Phycisphaerae bacterium | reverse complement strand
TCGAGTTCGACAGCCTGGCGCAAATACGCCTCCGCACGATCAAGCTCGTCGCGCTTCGCGTGAGCATCCCCCACCGCAGACAGTAACTCGCCGCGAAAGTTCACAGCATCCGTCGGTGCGTGAATCGGTGAATTGACCAGCACGCCGACCAGCACAAACGTTACAGCCTCGACGGGCAACTTCCCACGCTGGCTCGAAACCCGCCTCTCGCTCGACGAACTTCGCCTACGAAAGAGCCATACAAAGACGCGCTCCAGTGCAAATGCCGCGAACGGAATCAGCATGACCGCCATCGGGATCCGGTACCGCCCGCTCACGAAGAAGACGACGATCGATGCCCCGTACAACACGGCAAACCCGAGTAGCCCGGCACGACCGCGGCGCGCGGCATCGTCGATGCGGCCCTCCCTCAGGCCGACCACCGCCCCGACAATCGCCAGGGGCATAAGCGAACCGAACGGAAACGCGAACGGTCCGGCACGCCACATCAGCAAGCGTACAAGCAACGAATGATCCGCGCAGACATAGGGATCGATGTTCCGCGGCAGCTCGCGGGCGTTGACCAGGCGGCTCGCCTTCCTCACCAGCCCGGCAAGAAACTTGACCGGATGTTCAGCCGCGTATCCCAGGCCTTTCCGCAGAAAATACGTGCTCTGCTCGGCCCGTGTCGGCAACTTGTCACCAAAGCTCCGACGAACCAACCGCTTCCATTCGTCACCCGGCCGGATCGCCACCGTCCGGTCGCTGTCCGCGTTGTTCCCGATGTAGAAGTTGATCCCACCGTTCGTCGAGAGAACGACGAACTGCCCCGACACGACATAGTTGCGAGCCGTGACCATCCCGACCGATATCACGGTCCCAAGCAACATCAGACAACACGCCGCCACCCGCTTCGCCCGATCCCCACACCCGCCACGCGCGACGAGTTGCATCACGGCCGCGACAACCACAAGCACCCCCGCGTTGGGAACCGTGATCGTCGCCGCTCCTGCCACCAGACCGAACGCAAGCCACCGGTACCAACACGGCCGCTCCAGACACCTCAACCACAAAGCGATCGCGGCAAGATCGAAAAAAACCGCTAACCCCGTCGGCAGGAGCTGACTGTTGAACAGCAGGAACGGACCATGCCCCGCCAATATAAGCCCCGCGATCAACCCGACCCGAGCCGAAAAAACCCGACATCCGATCCACCACACCAGCACCCCGCTTCCCGCACCCACGACCGCCAGGAACAGCTTGGCCAACACCACGCTTCCACCGAACGTGCGGTACAAACACCCCAGCACCAGCGGGAACATCGGCGGTTGCCAGAACGCGTCGTCAATCAACCGATTCCCATCAGCGAACCGGAGGGCAGCCTCGTGGTAGGTCGCGGCATCGATGATGGGCACTCGGAACGTCGGATCCGACGCTTGCTGCTCCGCAAGCACGACAAGCTCCGCGACGAGGCAGCTCGCCGCGACGATAAGTGCCCCGATATAGCGCCGCCTTGTCACAGAGTCCGGCATGGGTTCCCTCGATTGCCGCGTTTCTGCCTGCCCAAGGGTAGCACACCGGTCCGATATCGCCATGCGCGCCTCGCTTGCCGCCGTCGCCCGCGGAAGACCCGTGACCGGCTTTGCCGGACTCGCAGTCCCCGCTAGAATTGTCCTCGCCGGGGTCGTCAACGCAGTCGTAACGCCTGACGACCCCGGAGCCAGGAACTACGAGGCGGCGCCAAAGGTAAGCACGCATGCGAGGTTCGCGATCGATCTTGATCCTCTTTTCCGCTCTAGCGCTCTTGTCCGGGTGCACACGAATCTCCGTCGCCCCGGACTGCCCGGCCGACCTCGAGGTCGGCGAATCGGTCACCATCAAGGCCAACGAGACCAACCCGGGCGCGATCCCGACCTACAAGTGGCAGGTTTCACCCGCGGACGCCGGCACGTTTGACCCCACCGACGCCGCGGAGACTTCGTTCACCGCCGCGAAACCTGGCGATGCAACGGTCCGCCTGACCGCAGCCGACGGCCTGTTCCAGGTCATCGAGGAGTGTCAGATCACCGTCGCTGAAGCCGGCGATGTCGTCGTTTCCCTCTCCGTGACGCCGGACCCACCAGTTTTGGGCGAATCCGCGATGGTGGTTTGCCGCAGCATCGGCGAGACAGTCGCGGCCACACGCATCTTGGAGCAGACAGGCGACGTAACCGTCCAGTTCACGCTCGAAACGGAAGGAGTCGGCACCTTCACGCCGACGGAGGATGCCGTCCTTGAGTTCACCTGCACCGGTCAGAGCGCCGGCGGTCGAGACAGTGAACCGGCCGTGCTGACCGTCACCGTCGGCTCCCCCGACGACACCACCGACAACGCCAACGACAACGGCGGCCGCCGACCCCCTGGTCGAGGATAGCCGCTTCCCGATCACGGGCCCGGCTCGTTCGCCTGACGACCACGTTGGGCGGATTCATAAGCCCTGCTCAGACGCTACCAAGCCGGCACAATTACACTTTCTCACAATCTGAAGTTGACGGTCGGGCGGTACGGCGCTAGCGTATCTGGAAGTCATGCCTTTGTACGGGCCGAATTAAAGTACTAGTGTCAGTTTTTCAGGAGATGTGCTAATGGCGCACGAACTACCAGCACTGCCGTACGCGTTCAATGCCCTGGAGCCGCACATTGACGCCCGAACGATGGAGATCCATCACGGCAAGCACCACGCGGCGTACGTAAACAAACTAAACGCAGCCCTCGAAGGCCAAGCCGACCTCCAATCCAAGAGTATCGAGGACCTGATCCGCAATCTGGGTTCGCTCCCGGACAAGATTCGGACCGCCGTCCGCAACAACGGTGGCGGACACCTCAACCACTCGATCTTCTGGAACAACATGAGCCCCAACGGTGGTGGAACGCCCGAGGGTGATCTGGCCGGTGCGATCAAGGCGGCATTCGGCAGCTTCGACGATTTCAAGACGAAGTTCGCCGCAGCGGGGGCCGGACGCTTCGGCAGCGGATGGGCCTGGCTTTGCGTCGAGGGCTCCGGGAAGCTCGCCGTCGTGGACACTCCGAACCAGGACAACCCCGTCACCGACGGGCTCAAACCGATCCTGGGGCTCGACGTCTGGGAGCACGCCTACTACCTCAACTACCAGAACCGCCGTCCGGACTACATCGCTGCTTGGTGGAACGTCGTGAATTGGGCGGACGTCGCCGATCGCTTTGCCAAAGCGAGGTAGCCCGGCATCTTGGGACGACCGATGCCTCCCGTCGCCCTCTGGGCCGACACGGCGCGCACGGCTAAACTGCCCCTGGGGCCGCAACGACGCGGACACAGGGGCGTTTCGTGCGCCGCCAGGGAACGCGCATCGCCGAGTCCCGAACGCGAACCGCGACACCGCAGATGACACACGAAAGACCGGCGTGGACACCAGACCTGCTCGACACTCCGCACGAGGTCTCCGATAAGGCGGACCGCGTTCGACGCATGTTCAACGCAATCTCCGGGCGCTACGAATTCGTAAACTCGGTCTTCAGCGCGGGCCGCGACGCGTTCTGGCGGGCGAAGGCCACGCAACTCGCGCAAGTGTGCCCCGAAGATATCGTCCTGGACGTAGCGTGCGGTACCGGCGATTTCGCACGCGCGTTTCGGACGGCGGGCGCCGCACGCGTCGTGGGTTGTGATTTCGCGCACGAGATGCTGCTGCTCGCAGCGAGCCCGCGGTCGCCCCGACCCAACCGCCCAAGAGCCGGAAACACCTGGTGGTGCGAAGCCGACGCCCTCCGTTTGCCTTTCCCCTCGAGCGCCTTCACGATCACGTCTTGTGCCTTCGGCGTTCGCAACTTCGACGATCTCGACACGGGGTTCTCCGAAATGCGCCGCGTCTTGGCGCCAGGTGGTCGCGCGGTCATCCTCGAGTTCAGCCGACCCAGAAACCGCCTTGCCAGACGAATATACGAGTTTTACTCGACACGCGTCATGCCCCTCGCCGCAACCCTGCTCAGCGGCGATCGCACCGGCGCCTATCGCTATCTCCCTCGCTCGGTGGTATCGTTTGTCGAGCCTGACGAGATGTGCACCAGGCTCCGTCATGTCGGGTTCGACCGGGTGACGCTGACGCCGCTCACCATGGGGGTGGTCTCGGTGTATATCGCTACGCGGGATTGAGAATGGCCGACTCCATGCCACGCAGCCGGACTGACCCGGCGGAACACCTCGAGGATCACTCGGGGTACGCCGCGTCGGCGCCGGTCAAGGACGTCTGGTCGCGATCGGGCTCGAAGTACCGCATCCGCGCGATTGTCCTCCTGGCTCTGAACGTCCTGCTCTTCGCCGGCGTCGGCAGTTTCGCCTACTGGATGCGCGGCGGCGTTCGGTTCGCTCCGGTCCATGATGGCTATTGGGACGGATTTGCCGCCGCCCTGGTGTCAATCGGAGGCTCGGCGCAATCAGGGGCACTGCGCTCCCTGCTGGACGGCCCCATAAGCGTTCAGGACGTTCCGCTCCTGATGCCGATCATCCTCGGGCTCCTGCTCGCCGCCCTCATTTCGATTCCGATTCTCGTATCCATGCTCTACCGGTTCTG
>JASFUW010000445.1:0-4571 GCA_050050135.1 Phycisphaerae bacterium | reverse complement strand
CCAGTCGCCGGATCAGGGCGACGCTGACGCCCGCTTCGTCGGGTGTGCATGGGCCTGGCGAGATGATCACATGTGTCGGCTGCAGCGCTGCTAATTCGTCAATGCCGGCGGCGTCATTGCGAACAACCTTCATCTCGGGTGCACCCGGCAGCGCGCCGATCGTCTGCACCAGGTTGTACGTGAACGAGTCGTAGTTGTCGATGATCAGGACCACACAGGAAGGGTAGCGAAGAGGTCGCGACATCGCAATCAGTCCACGCCCGGCACGTCGCCGCGGCATGTGCCTGCCAGTTCGGCGATCACGGCGTCGGCCACGAGGCGACCCGCGCGGGTCAGGGCGATTTGCGTGTCCGAGACGGTGGTCAGTCCCCGATCAACCAAGGGGCCGAGTCGAGCGCCCAGAAGTGTCAGCGGGTCGACGCCCGCTCGTTTGTGGAAATCAGCGATGGACAAACCTTCGGCCAACCTGAGCTGCATCATGATCATCTCGATCATGAGCTTGGGTACATCGATTACTTCCGATTCGACCTCGGCGTGTCCTCGGGCGTCCATCAGACGAATGTACTCGGCAATGTCCGAGACGTTCTTGTATCGGCGACCGCCGACGCAGCCTGCGGCTGACGGTCCGACGCCGAGGTACGGCTGGTTACGCCAGTACGCGAGGTTGTGCAGGCACTCACAGCCGGGTTTCGCAAAGTTGCTGATCTCGTATTGCCTGTAGCCCGCCGCGGAGAGCGTGTCGATCGCGTGCAGATACAAATCGGCTTCGAGGTCCTCATTGCAAGGGGTGACAAGGCCCTGTGTGCGCTGCGCGGCAAGGCGCGTGCCGGGTTCATAGGTTAACCCGTAGGACGCCACGTGGTCCGGCCCCAGTTCGATGACGCGCCGCAGCGACTCATCCCAAGTGCCAAGAGTTTGTCCCGGTATCCCGAAGATCAAATCCAGGTTGATTTGACCTATCCCGAATCGCCGCAGTCGACGGACGGAGGCGACGACGTCATCGGGGTCGTGTATCCGTTCGAGGACGGATAACTCACAGGCGTTGAACGACTGTGCACCCACCGACACGCGATCGACACCGGCGCCTGCTAATAACGCCGCCTTCTCTTCGTCGACGGTTCCGGGGTTGGCTTCCACGGAGAATTCCACGCACTCGTCTCTGCGCGCGATGAGGGCGAGGTCGTCCAGAAGCGCGGCGAACGAGCTCGTAGGCAGCACGGTCGGCGTCCCGCCGCCCCAGAAGATCGTGCGCACACGGGGACCATCGGAGCCGACTTGCGAGGTCAGCTCTTCACGAACACCCTGAACCAGCTCGTCGACACCGGAGGTTGTCAGTGGCACTGAATAAAAATCACAATAGCCGCACGTCGTGTGGCAGAACGGCGTGTGGACGTAGAGGGCGACGTTCGCGCCGGGTTTCGGGGTGTGATTTCTGGGCGGACCCATGGGCGCTATGATAATAAGTGCGCGATCGCACGACCAATGGCTCGGCGGCGCGGATCGGATGATCTCGCCTCGATGTATGGGCGGTTGCCAAGCAAGACGCGGCTGCGGAGGCGCGTGGGGGTCGTTTGTTCTGTTTGTTACCCGGTTTGAAGTGGGGGCGTGCGTCGAATATAGTGATGTTTTCGGCAGGCTTCGGGTCCGTTGTCGGTAGCCCACGTTCGTCTGGATGTCGGACCTGAGGGTCGGCCTCATGAGGGATGCCTCCCATGGATGTCAAGCTCGTGATGTTTCGGGAAGACGGGTCGAAGAAGGTGTTCCCGTTGCCGGAAGGGACATGCACCATCGGTCGAAATACGGACTGCGACATCCGAGTTCCGCTCGCCATGGTTTCGCGGAGGCACGCGGAGGTCACGGTGGCCGACGACGGTGTGGTTATCAAGGACCTGGGCGCGGCCAACGGGACGTACTTGAACAATCAGCGGGTCAAGGGGGAGGATGATCTCGAGCCGGGCGATCAGATCGTGGTCGGTCCGGTGGTGTTCACGGTTCAGATTGACGGCGAGCCGGCCGACGACGAGTTGGTCGAGGTACGGACGAAGGTTTCGGCGGGCAAGGCGGCGGCGCAGCCCGGGCCGAACGTGGCTACGTCGCGACACGTCTATACGGCTGACGAGGAGATCGACCCGATCTCGGCGCTCGAGGAGCTGGCGTCCAGCGCGGATCAGACCGCCATTGATCCGGAGGACGATCGCTAGTCGCATTTTCCTCAGCGGTGACATATTATTGTCACTGGTGGGCGTCGGGTCGATCGGCGCAGGGTGGTACAAGTCTTTTCAGGCCGACACGAGCTTTTTTGCCTCCGCTTCGGATGCCAGGAATCGATCGGTGTATCGTTCATCGACATGTTTGCAGATTTCGGTGACGTGCTCGCTTAGTTGGGCGTAGTCGGGGTCGCCGTCGCTGAGGGTGGTGAACTCGTCGGTGAGGATGATCAACCTGAGCAGGTGGCGGAGGACCAGGCCTTCGTTTTTGATCAGGTTGCGGGCACGGATGAACTTGTAGAAGTCACCGTCGTGGTCGAAGATTCCGCCGGCGATCCACTTGGGCTGGACGTATACGGCCTCCGGTGTCTCGAGTTTGGCATCGAACAGCAACTTTAGCATCTCGGGCAGGGAGAGGGGGCGCGGTTCGTCCTCCTTTTCTTCCCAGTAGTCTTCAAGTTCGTCTTCCTGGACGGCTGCGACGCCGCCGTCGGGGTGGGTGAGGACCGCGCCCATCTGGATGAGCGTAGGCTCGATCTCGTTGGATTGCAGGGGGCCGGGCTGTAGTTCGTCGGGAAGCCTAACCAGACGCTCGATGACGGGCGGTATCTGGAGCACGGACTCGAGGACCTGCGTTTTCTCCTCGAAGCTGCCACGGGCGAGGTGTTTGGCGAGGAAGTTACCGTATAACGGGTCGATGCTCCTGAACTCGAGAAGCCGCAAGATGTCGTCGCTTGGTGTCACGACGTCGGCATCCTCCGATTTTTCGAGGTATCCGAAGGCGGCCAGGTTGTCGATCATGTGATCGAGCTGCGCGTGGAACTTGGCGATGCGCTCTGAGGTGTTGAAGCGTTTGGAGAGGAAGGTGCGCACGTCCGCAAGCTGGCCCGACCGGGTGAGGAGGAAGATGAGGACCTGATAGGGGATCATGGCGCGGCTGGCGAGTCGGGCGGGGCCGGCTTCGATGAGCATCTTGAACTGGCCTTCGGACCAGTACTGCTCGGTCTTGCGGCGTGAGGGTTTTTTTCGTTCGAGCTGTTTTCTGGCTCGGATCAGGCCGGGGTCCTTGGAGCGCGGGTCGATCTGGTCGTACTTCTTGCGCCACTTTTTGATCTTGACGTCATCTTCGTGGGCCAGGGCGTAGACGTAGCCGCGGGTGTCGAACTGCGGGCGGCCGGCGCGGCCGAACATCTGGTGGGCACTCGAGGGGGCGACGAGCTTCTTTTCGCCCCGCTTGCCCTTGAGCAGCGTGCTGAGCACGACGGAGCGGGCGGGGAGGTTGATGCCGGCGGCGAGCGTCTCGGTGCAGACGACGAAGGGGATGAGCTTTTCGAGGAAGAGGTTCTCGACGACCTCCTTGTATTTCGGGAGGACGCCTGCGTGATGGACGGCGACACCGCGGATCAACATCTGTTTGAGTTTCGGGCCGGCGCCTTGTGAGAAGTCGACGGCGTCGAGGTGCTTCTCGATTTCGGTCCGGGTTTCGGGAGGGACGAGCTTGAGTCCTTTCAGTTTTTCGGCGACGTCCCAGCACTCGTCGCGGTTGAAGCAGAAGACGAGTGCGGGGGCGCGGTTCTCTTGATCGTTTTCGGAGAGCATGGCGGGGAGCTGTTCTGTCAGGAGCTTGTCATCGACCCAGACGTATTCGAGCGGAACGCGGCGCTGCTCGCTCTTTACCAATCGAAGCTGCCGGCCGTGCTCCTCTCGGACCCAGCTCATGAACTCGACCGGGTTGCCGACGGTGGCTGACAGCAGGAGAAGGCGGACGTGGGGGGGCAAGAGGGTGAGTGACAGCTCCCAGACCATGCCGCGATCCCAGTCGTTGAAGTAATGGAACTCGTCCATGACGACGCCGCTGACTTCGCCGAGGGTTTCGTCCTGCGCGAGAAGATGATTCAAGAGTATCTCGGCGACGACGACGCGGACCTTCGCGTCGGGGTTGACGCGGCGGTTGCCGGTGATGAGTCCGATTTGGTTGCGGGGGAATCCCCAGTCCTCGGCTCTGGATTGGAACTCGCGGAACTTCTGGTCGGTAAGGGCGATGAGGGGGGTGGTGTAGTAGAGGCGTTGTCCGAGTTGGAGTGCCTCGAAGATGGCAGCCTCGGCGATCAACGTCTTACCCATGCCGGTGGGGGCGGTGACGAGGACGCCGCCCTCGGACTCGAACCAGGCGAGCAATGCCTCCTCCTGGAAGGGGTAGAGGTCGTAGGGGACGGCATCGAGGAACTTGGTGCAGACTTCGTCGCGGTCCATGGGGAGCAGGATAGCGGAAAGCGGGGAACGGGGAACAGGGCGAGGGAAAGCGACGGAGCGACGTAGCGACGAAGGGAGATTGGGGACGCGGGGACCCCAACCCGCCGGGAC
>JASFUW010000444.1:0-4592 GCA_050050135.1 Phycisphaerae bacterium | reverse complement strand
AGGACCGTCACAGATGTCCATGATGCCGTTACCATTGCAGTCTTCGAATGCCTCGCAGTCGTCCGGCACTTCGTTGAGGTTGCAGTCGGGGGCATAGCCGGAGACAACCTCACACCGGTCCAAGATACCGTTTGCGTTGCAGTCCCCGGCGCCCGTGTCAACCGCAACTTCCCTTCCATTTCCGGCATTCTCCACGAAATTCAGCGCCTCGAAGCCGGTACCGTCAAGATTCGCGCGATGCACATCGCCCTCCCCAGCGTCGCCGTACACCCAGTAGATCTTGTCGTGGACCAGGTCCAGATCGATACCTGTGGCGCGCCAGTAGAGGACATCCTCGACGTCCGACCCGTCGAGATTCGCCCGTCGAATCGCGCCGGGGTAGGTCCCCGGGTCCGACCAGTACAGCTTTCCGTTGCAGAAGTCGATCGCCAGGTGCATGTGCTCGCGCGGCGAAGTCGGGTTGGTGTAGATGAGCTCGATACCGCTGCCGTCTGTCGTGGCGCGGTAGATGCTCGTCGTCTCCCACTCGCTCCAATAGAGCTGGTCGGTCATGGGGTTGACGGCGAGACCGCGCCCTCCGACTCGCGGATCATCGATGACAATCTCGACTCCGGTGCCATCCGTATTGGCCCGAAGTATCTGGTTGTTCGATTGCCAATATATCTTGTCGTTCACCAGATCCAGGTCGAGCGCTGCGGCCCCGTCATCGTGCAGAAACTCGACGCCGGTCCCGTCCAGGTTGGTGCGCCAGATAGTGTCTCCGTGAACGTAAAGCTTCCGCTCGACGATATCGAGCTTGACTCCGAAGATCTTTGCTTCGCTGAGCAACTGAACATTACTGCCGTCGGTGTTGCCACGTCTCAGTGCGTTATAGGAAAGGGGGTTCTGGGAATCCACGCGGACGGCCCAGTAGATCTTGCCGCACTCGTCGGGGAAGCCGTCACCATCGATGTCCGTAGCTGTTCCGTTCAGGATTTCGCAGGCGTCGGCCTCATCGTCCCCGTCACAGTCGCGTTGGCATTCGTCGGGGTCACCGTTCTCGTCGCAATCCTGGCTGGTACCGTCGGCGATGTCGAGATCGTCGGGTGCTCCGTTCCCGTTGCAGTCCTCGCACTCGTCGGGCACGCCGTTGCCGTTCAAGTCCGTACTGGTACCGCCCGCGACGTCGCAATCGTCCGGGACGGCGTTATCGTTACAATCGCCTGTCCACGGCGTAATCTCACACGAGTCGGGGCGAAGGTTATCGTTGCAGTCAACCTCGAGCCAGTTGCAGCGATCGGGAATGCCGTTGCCATTGCAGTCGTTACTCGTCCCACTGGCGATGTCGCACCAGTCCGGGACTCCATTGCCGAGGCAGTCCTCTTCCAGCCATATGCAATCATCGGGAATGCCGTTTTGGTTACAGTCGATGCTCGTCCCGCCCCAGATGTCGCAGCTATCAGGCTCGCCGTTGCCGTTGCAGTCGTCGTCACACTCGTCCGGGACTCCGTCCGACGAGCAGTCCTCGCTGGTCCCGTCGGCAATGTCGCAATCATCAGGTATCCCGTTTCCGTTGCAGTCCGGAGTAATTCCGGCGATCGGCTCGCAGCCGTCGTATACACCGTTGTCATTGCAGTCCGGACCGAAACGATCGAAAACATAAACCGAGCCCGAGTCGGCACCGAAATCGTCGTCGTCGATGGCCCCAACAGCTACCGCGTCAGCGGTCATTGCGACTGACCGCCCGAATCGATCGCCGTCGGTTGCATCGGATGCGATGAACCTGACATGCTCCGACCACGTGGCCCCATCGTATTGAAACAGGTAGGACGCGCCGGGTTGGCCGGCAACTCCATCGACCTTACCATTCCCTGCCCCCACCAGTACCGCGTCGGTATCGAGGTCTACGGAATAGCCGAAGTAGCTGTTTGTCCACGCGTTGGAAGCCAGGAGCACCGCCTCCTCGACCCATCCGCCGCCCGTATCCCGAAACACCGAGACCTCACCCGTCCAGTTGTCCATGTTGGGGGCCCCGATGATCGCCACGTCGCCGAGAATCTCGAGCGGGTCTCCGTTACTGAACCCTATCGCCTGCTTCGTCCTGAACACCCTGGCTTCTTCAACCCATTCCGTACCGTCGTGTGCAAATACATAGGCGCTGTCACTGCCGGGGGCGGATACGAGAATCCGAACACCGTCAGTGGATACGTGGTTGCCGAAGTCATCGAACTCCTCGGGGACCCCGGCGAGCAGTTTCTGTTCCTCGACCCACGTCGAACCGGTCCACCGGAAGACATAGGCCGATCCCGCTCGATCGAAACCGTCATCATCACCCCACGCGCCGACCACCGCCAGATCACCGCCCAGGGAAACGCTCGATCCGAAATAGTCCAGGGACGCGGCGTCGCTCGGCGTGAGTTGCGTTTCGTAAGCCCACGTCGTCCCGGTTCGGCGGAAAATGTAAGCCGCACCAGAATCGGCCCCGGCGAAATCAACACCGTGGGCGCCGACGAGGATGACGTCTTCACTTGCACCGAGGGCAACGTGGCTGCCGAACCGCTCGTCGTCTAAGAGACCGGCGACCGTCAGCTTCGCCTCCTCTACCCAGGTGCCGGCGTCGTTTCGGTAGATGTATACCGCGCCGGAGGGCATGTCCAGCTGCGCGCCGACCGCGACCCGGCCGCCTTGTGCGGACACGGCAACTCCGAACGACTCATACTCCGCCGCGTCCGACGCATTCAGCTTGGCGGTCTCACATTGAGCCCACGTTCGCCCTGTGTCGACACCGAGGGCAACGACGCACAGCAGCACACATAAGCCTACGTTTCCTTTGAGATGGTTCATTGTCAGTCCCCCTACAGCGATTTCACGCCACGTGGTATGCCGCACAGAGTTGTGCGAAAGAGCCAACTTCGACCGGCCGGGTGACGCTCCCAGCCGACCGATTTGGAACCATCCGCCGGCCCACCACGCACGTCGACACAACGTTTCTACTTGTGAGTCATGAAAAGCTCAGCCTCTGCACCTTAGTATGCGGCAAACTCGATGCATTTTCAACCGTCCGCTCTTTGTCGCGGTACCTTTTCATCAAGGACACGGCGTTCTGATGTTCGGAAATCGCGAAAATCGTGCAAGGTGTGCCGATTTGCGCACTGACAGAAACAGATTGACAGTAACGCTGGCCGGCCTGCACTCCACATGTAGCAGGATGTGGATCGTGGAAAAGCGGCACAGATTCTCAATGGCCGCACCGCCCCGAACCTCACACGATCACGCCGACCGCCGCGACCTCCAGGCCGACGATGATCAGCAGCTTTCCAGTGCCGACCAGGAGACACCTCCGTGCTAGTCGGCTTTCCGACGTGGCATCCTCGGGAACCGGCCATACATGATGTTCCCAAAGGGGCGCCCGCCGACCTTGCGAGTCTCTCCGAACAGCTCGACAACACGTCGGATGCGGGGCGCATGGTCTTCCGTCTACTCGGGGTGTTCGCCGAGCTCGAGCGGGACTTGGTGAGCGAGCGGACTCTGACGGCGAGGGCGTTAAAGTGAGCGAACGGTCAGCGGATCAGGCGGGACATCCGGTACGGGTACGATCCTGGCGACGATGCCCACACGCGGGTACCGGACGACACCGAGCCAGCCGTCATCGCCGACAGCCGTGCGCTACGACTACAGGGAGCGACGTTCCAGAATCGCAACCGCATTGACCGAGCGGGGCGTGCCTACGAAGCGGGAGGCCTCGGCATGGTCTTACCAGGAGGGCATGACTCCGGACCGTTGGTGTGTTCGACGATTCGCGGCAATCCTGGATCGCGTCGAGCGATTCGGTGTGCCGCCGCCCTTGGTGCAGCAGAAGTGCCGCGCGCGAGCCGGCTACTCGACCAGCACCGGAGGCAGCGACGCGCAAATCTTCCAGGTGAGGCTGGGCAGTCTGTCGGCGTCCGCGGTCTCGAGGTAACGGCCGTCTCCCCGGACCAGGGTTTCCAGAAAGGCTGCATCCTCCTCCGGCGTACTGGACGACCCGGCGTAGTAGATGGTGAAAACGGAAATCCCCACGTCCGCTGCGGCGTCGGCGGATTCGATGGCCATCTCGCGAAGCTCCGCATCCGTGTAGGGCACCCACGACGTAGACTGCGGCCTGCCGTCGCTGACAATCACGATCGCCTGCCCCAGCACCGACGTGCCGGGTGAAGCAACCAGTTCATCAATGGCGAGGTCGATCCCCGCGGAGATGTTGGTGCCGGTATTACAATTCAGCCCGCCATCGCAAAACCACCAGCAGCAGGAATTCAGCTCGTCGAGCGTCTGCATGATCAGGTCGAATCCCGTGGCCAACGGCTGGAGCAGCGCGTCCAGCTTTGCGGCACCGGTAAAGGACACCAACCCCACCGACGATGCTCCATCGGTATGATCGTAAAGGCACTGCACCAAACCGTGGTCGGCCTCCTTGGCAAATTCCAGCGCACCGGTAAACGAGCCGCTAATGTCCTGCACGATCATGACATCCCAGGCCTGGGCAGTCCCGAATCGGGCCGTCGCCGACGCAGCGACATCGGTGGGCGTCCTACGGGAGCCGCCCTTTCGGAACGGTGGACCGGCCTTGCCCTTTT
>JASFUW010000443.1:0-4597 GCA_050050135.1 Phycisphaerae bacterium | reverse complement strand
AGTGCCAACGCCTCGTCGCGGCTGTTGGTGTGCAGCGACTGCGTACCGCCCATGACGGCCGCGAGCGCCTGCAGCGCCACCCGCACCACGTTGTTGTCCACCTGCTGCGCCGTCAGCGTAAAACCACAGGTTTGTGTGTGAAACCGCAGCATGCAGCTTCTCGCGTCCCTGGCGCCGAATCGCTCCTTCACGATCCTCGCCCACAACCGCCGCGCCGCCCGGAACTTGGCTACCTCCTCGAGAACGTCCGTCATCGCCCCGAAGAAAAACGCCACCCGTGGCGCGAAACGGTCCACCTTAAGCCCCGCGCCGACAGCCGCTTCGACGTACGCGATCCCGTCCGCAAGCGTGAACCCGACCTCCTGCGCCGCGGTCGCCCCGGCCTCGCGAATGTGGTAGCCGCTGACGCTGATCGTATTGAACCGCGGCAAATGGTCCGCCGCGTGGGCGAAAATGTTCGTGATCAGCCTGAGCGACGGGGCGGGGGGGAAGATGTACGTCCCGCGGGCGATGTATTCCTTGAGCACGTCGTTTTGGATCGTCCCGGTAAGCTTGTCGGGCGCAACCCCCTGCTTCGCCCCGACGGTCATGTACATCGCCAACAGCACCGCAGCCGGGGCGTTGATCGTCATCGAGGTTGACACCGTATCGAGCGGAATCGAGTCGAACAGTGCCTCCATGTCGGCCAGCGTGTCGATGGCGACCCCCACCTTTCCCACCTCGCCCGCTGCCAACACATGGTCACTGTCATACCCGATCTGTGTGGGAAGATCGAAAGCGACGCTCAGCCCCGTCTGCCCCTGCCCCAACAGGAAACGATACCGTTTGTTGGTCTCCTCTGCCGTCGCATAACCCGCGTACTGACGCATCGTCCAAAGACGCGATCGGTACATCGTCGGCCGAATTCCCCGCGTAAACGGGTACTCGCCGGGAAGCCCCACGCGCGCAAGATACGCCTCACGCCCGGCCTCGTTCAGGCTCTCGTCCGGAAGATAAACCGTCTCCACCGGCCTGCCCGAAGCGCTCACCGTGCGCTCCGGCTGTTCGGGAATCTTGGCGACCGACTTCGCATAAGTGTCGGCCTTCCAGCGTGCCGCGTGTTCCTCGAATGAGTCAGGCATCGTTTCGATCAGATACCAGGGGTATCTTCCTCGATCTTTTGATCCGTCATCGCACTTCGGTTCCTACGTGCGCGGGCTCCGTTCTTTCATCGCCTCGCGAACAAGCTCGGTAACCACGCCGTCCAATGACTGTTCGCCGCGGCCGACGCGATCCACCAGCGCATCCGCCGCGGAACCGCTCAGTGCCGCCTCGAGCGCCCGCCCCAACCTCGTAAACGCGCTGCGCTTCAGTTCCCCCGCCACCCGACGACGATTATGTCGCTCGCGGTTGCGTGGCAATCGGGCTTCCGCGTCGCACTCGAGCAGCCTACCGTACAGCTTATCGACGTCCTTGCCCGTTTTCGCCTCGATCGCGAAGATATCGATTGTGTTGCCGTCCGCATCGCCGGTTCGCCCGATCCGCTCGGGGTCCCCAGGTGCTGCATCGATCGGTGGCGCCGCACCGAGCTCGGCGTACGCTGCCTGAAGCAGTCGATTCGCGTCCGGAAGGTCGCACTTGTTCACAACCACCAGATCGGCGATCTCCAGCAACCCGGCCTTGGTCAACTGAATGTCGTCACCGTATCCGGGCGCGAGAACGACCGCGCAGATGTCCGCCACATTCGAGACATCCACCTCGTTTTGGCCAACGCCCACCGTTTCGATCAAAACCGGGTCGAAACCCGCCAGCTCCAGCAGCCTACCGCAGTGGATAGCCCCGTCGGTCAGCCCGCCCTCGCAACCGTGTGTCGCCAATGAGCGGATGAACACGTCCGCGTCGGTTGCGTGCCGCATCATCCGAACGCGATCACCCAGCAAGGCACCATCGCTCACCGGCGAACTCGGGTCGACCGCAACAACACCCACACGCCGACCGTCACCCCGAAGTCGCCCGATCAGCCCGTCCACCAGTGTCGACTTCCCGACACCCGGCGGCCCCGTAATGCCCCACCAGGGCACACCACCCGTCAACCCGCGCAGCAGTCCTCGGAGTGTTTCGGCTTCGCGCGTCGATTCCTCTATCAAAGACATCGCACCCGCGAGTGACCTCCGATCGCCCCGGCGAATTGTCTCGATCAACGCCTTCATGGGGACGGCTTCGCACCCGCTGCACTCGATGACCCCACACTCGCGAGCTCCTCATCAAGCGCAGCGGCAATCTCGGCGAACGAAGTCCCCGGAGTGAACACCCGTCGAAAACCGAGGGCTTTCAGGCGTGGAATGTCCTGATCCGGGATAATCCCGCCGGCAACGAGGATGACCTCTTTCGCGCCCTCCTGCGCAAGCAACTCCGTGACCCTCGCGAACAGCTCCTTGTGCGCGCCGCTGAGCAGGCTCAGCCCGATGACGTCCACATCTTCGTCGATCGCGGTCCGCACGATCTGCTCCGGTGTACGGCGAATCCCGGTATAGATCACGTCATAACCGGCGTTTCTCAGTGCCTTCACGATGAACTTGGCGCCCCGGTCATGTCCGTCGAGTCCGACCTTACCGACCAGGACCCGTGCGGGTTTGGATGTGCTCACGATTTCTGCCCTTCGCTCCACGCTGCGCTGCTCGTTTGCCGACCTCGCAAGCATAGCCCCGGATCGCTCCAGCCTCAAGCGTTCAAACGCACGGTATGGATGCCGAACCCGTCCTCTATGGCGTCGGTGCGCAGCCGGTGCCGTGGGACGGACCCCGGATGGAAGTGTGGATCGGCTTGATAGAGTCGGGGCAGGGTCCGGACGTCGTCATGCCGTCGCATCCGCGAAACGGAGTGTAACGGCTCCAGACCCCTTACCGTCTACAGCCGCAGAGATGCTAACCGTTCACCGGTTGTGTGTCCGGCTTGGTGGCGTCGATGGGGCCGGTATGTCACTGGCCTCGCCCGCCGCCGATCGCAATCTTCTTCGGCACGTCCCCCTCGCACTTTTTCAGCTCGATCGTCAACACCCCGTGATCGTGCCTTGCCGACACCTCCTCGGCGTCCACGGGCGCGGGCAGCGTGATCGAGCGCGTAAACGAGCCGAACCGCCGCTCAGAGCGGTGCCAGTTCTCGTCTTTGCTCTCCGTGGACTCCTTCTTCTCGCCGGTGATGGTCAGCGCCTGCCCCGTCAACGTCACCGCAATGTCGCCAGGTTCCACCCCGGGAAGTTCCGCCCGAACCGTCACCGCCTTGTCACTTTCGGAAACGTCGACGGACGGTCCCCATCCCGTCAGGCTGCTGATGCCCTCCCGAGCCACCCCCTTCGGCACTTCCAGGAAACGCTCGAAGAGCTTGTCGAGCTCGGCCCGGAAACGACCGAACGGCGACTGCCGTACGTCGAGGTCATGGTCTTCCTGTTTGTCTGTCCAACGAACGAGGCCCATCGCCAACACCTCCCTCCGCGACCTCTCCGCCACGAGCGGCGGGCACCACCGCCGCCCGGGCGACGGCCGCGGACTACTTCACATCCACGCTGATTTTCCGCGGCTTCACCGCCTCCACTTTCGGCATATGCAACGTCAGCACACCGTTGCCGAACTCAGCCGTGATACTCGCCGCGTCGATCTTCTCACTCACCTGAAACGTCCGGTAGAAGTCACCCACCCCGTATTCCTGTTGCAGCGCGGTGACCCCTTCACGCTCCCGCTCTTCCACCCTACCGTGTATTGCGAGTGTCCCGTTCTCGAAGTTGATGTCAACACCGTCACTGGTTACGCCCGGCATATCCGCCAGAACCAGCAACTCCTGCGAGTGTTCGACGATATCCACGTTCGGTCGGTAGTGCCGCCCCGGCCGTGTATGCTCCGCCCGCACAACCTCGCTGTGCTCCGGCTTGTCCGTCATTTCCGTGGTCATGGTTGTTCCTCCCGTTGTGATCCCATCGTCAGCAGCGCTTGTGCACCAGTTCAATCCCTAACCCTTCACCTCGATTCGCCTGGGCACCGCGGCCCGCTCCTTCGGAAGCGAAATCGACAGCACCCCGTCCCGAAACGTCGCCTTCACCTTGTCGGCGTTGACCGGAACCGGAAGGCGTAGCACCCGGCTGAACGGTCCCACGCCACGCTCCCGACGATGATACGTTACCTCCTCCGTCTCGGGCGCCTGACGACTGCCCTTGACCGTCAGCTCGTCACCGAGCACGTAGATTTCCAGGTCGTCCATCGTCAAACCGGGAAGCTCAGCCTCCGCGTAGAGCGTGGTGTCGTCTTCCCACAAGTTGATCGCGGGAAACGCGCGCCGACCCATCACGCCGAGCGGGTCGCCGCTCGAGAGATTCTCGAAGAAGTCGCCGAACACCCGGTCCAGCTCGTTGCGCAGCCGCGTCGGGTAGATGCTGTTACCTCTGCGAACAAACATGGCTATATCTCCTTTCGTCGTTTGTTTCGTTCTGTCCGCGCTCGGAACCCGGCCGGCCAAGCCCCGTCGGGCGGCAAACGGCGGATCCACCGAGCCGCCAAGCAGTTTTGCACGGGGCGTACCAATCGGGGCGGGATACGGGATCTCTCGTAAGCTCTTGTAAATAAAGACT
>JASFUW010000442.1:0-4599 GCA_050050135.1 Phycisphaerae bacterium | reverse complement strand
CGGCAGTTCGACGGAATCGCCGAGTTCCGCCTCACCGTAGACCGTTCCGGACCGATGTCGGATCTACGCGTCGAGATCGAGCCCGCACCAGACGTCAACACCAACGGAATGACCGAGCACGTCGCAACCGTAGTGCGTGACAATCTGCACTTCACGCCGCAGGTCGTGCTGGCTCAACCCGGCACGCTCCCGCGCTTCGAGATGAAGGCCAAGCGGGTCGTGAACTCGAACGACGGGCATACGATCCAATGACAACACACCCGAGAAGGACACTGAAAATGACACACAAAACGCCTCCATTCGCCACTCGCTACTCGCCAGTCGACTTTGCGCTGCTCATTGCTACGACCATCGCCCTTTCATCCCTTCCCGCCGTAGCAGGAGATTGGCCCTCCTGGCGCGGCCCCCTGCAAAACGGCATGGTCCCCGAAAGAGCCATCATCACGTCGTGGTCACAAACCGGTGACAACGTCCTCTGGCACCGCCCCTACGGCGGCCGAACCACCCCCATCGTTATGAACGGGCAGCTCTACGCCATCACCCCCGTCGGCACGGGCAAGTGTCTCCAGGAACGCGTCATCTGTCTCAACGCCAAAACCGGTGACACCCTCTGGCAGCACCGCTTCAACGTCTTCCACACCGACATCGTCGAGAACCGCCTCGGTTGGACCTCCGTCGTCGGCGACCCCGAAACCGGAAACGTCTACGCACACGGCACCGGCGGCGAGTTCTTCTGCTTTGACCCCGATGGCAACGTACTCTGGAAACACTCACTCGGCGAAGCCTTCGGGCGTTACAGCGGATACGGCGGCCGCTTACACACCCCCATCATCGACGAAGACCGCGTCATCATCAGCTACATCTACATCCTCTCGAACTGGGGAACGGGAAAACGAAAATCAGGACACCGTTACGTCGCCTTCGACAAAAGAACCGGCGACGTCATCTGGTGGTCCCAACCCGGCGGCAAGCCCTTTGACACCACCTACTCGGTCCCTGTCGTCTCCATCATCGACGGCAAACGCATGATCGTCGCCGCCAACGCCGACGGCAGCATATACGGCATGCTCGCTCGCAACGGCGAGCGCGTCTGGAAATTCGCACTCAGCAAGCGCGGCATCAATTCCTCCGTCGTCGTCGACGGAAACTATGCCTACGCCACCCACAGCGAGGAGAACATCGAGGGCACCGTCATGGGTCGCGTCGTCTGCATCGACGCCACCAAAACGGGCGACATCACCGAAACCGGCGAAGTCTGGCGCGCAGACGGACTCCAGGTAGGCTACGCCTCCCCCGCGATCGCCAACGGGCGACTCTACGTCGTCACCAACGCAGCCACCCTCATCTGCCTCAACGCCAAAACCGGTGACAAAATCTGGGAGTACGAACTCGGCCGCGTCATGAAGGGCTCGCCCATCGTCACCGCCGACGGCGTCATCTACGCCGGCGAGGTCAACGGCCGCTTCCTCACCCTCAAGGACCAGGGCAGCGAGTGCAAGCTGCTCGACCTCGAGAAGTTCGACCTGCGAGACGGAGAGGTCGTCGAGATCAACGGCTCGCCCGCCTTCGCCGACGGACGACTCTATTTCATGAACAGCCGCGACCTCTACTGTCTGGGAGAGAAGGGACGAGACGGCGAGCCCGTCGCGTTCCCAACCACCCCCTACGAACCGCCTCCCAACTACAACCGGACAGACACGGTCGTCAGCTTCCGCATTAACCCCGGCGACGTCACCATTCACCCCGGCGACCAGATCAAGTTCAAGCTCCGCGGTTACGACGACCACGGCCGGCGTGTCGCGTTCGGCGTCGGCGGCGCCAACTGGGAAATCAAAGGCGTCGACGGCGACATCAATCAGGCCGGTGCCTTCACCGCCAACTCGGAAAACCGCTTCTCCGCCGGAGAGGTGATCTTCACCTCGCACGACCTCAAGACCTCAGCCCGCCTGCGTATCACGCCGCGTCTTCCGATCGACGAACCGTTCGACGGCATGACGCTCGGCGAGCAGCCCCCCGGCTGGATCGGCCTCGATCTGAAAACCAAGCTCGTTGAAAAAGACGGCAGCGTCGTCCTCCAGAAGCTCATGAAGAGCCCCTCCGCCCCGTACTGTCGGATGCGCGCTTTCAGCGGCCCGCCCATCCCCACCGGGTACACCGTCGAGGCCGACATCCTCGGCTCACACCGCGCCGGTCGCAGACCGACCCTCTCGGATATGGGGCTTATCAACAGCCGATACAAGCTCATCCTCCTGGGCCGCGAAAAGCAACTGCGCGTCGTTTCATACTCGCCCATCCCGCGACTCCAGGAGGAAGTGCCGTTCGACTGGCAGCCCGACGTCTGGTACCGCGCCAAGCTCTGGGTCGACGTCCGTGACAATAAGGGAATCATCAAAGGCAAGGTCTGGCCGCGGGACGACCTGGAACCCGAGGCCTGGACCATCGAAGTCGTCGACCCCTGCCCCAACCACCAGGGCAGTCCCGGTCTTTATGCGTACACCAAGGGAACAACCCCGCGCAAAGAGGGCGCGGCGGTCTTTTTTGACAACTATCGAGTATATCGCAATGACTAACACAAACGGTACGTTCTTTCACACGCTCACAGGCCGCGCTCTTACGGTCGCGCTCCTGATGTCGCTTAACGCTGCTTCGCCGGCAAGCGCCGAACCGTTGTCCAAGGCAAAACGCGGCGACTGGCCCATGTGGGGCGGCTCACCCGACCGGAATATGGTCTCCGGCGAAACCGGCATCCCCGCCGAGTGGAACCTAAAGGCCAAGAAAAACATCAAATGGACCGCCCCCCTCGGCTCCCAGACCTACGGAAACCCCGTCATCGTCGACGGAAAGATATTCGTCGGCACCAACAACAACGGACACCTCCGCCCCGGCATCTCCGGCGACAAGGGCGTCATCGTCTGCCTCGACGAGAAGACCGGCAAGTTCCTCTGGCAAGCCACCCACGACAAGCTACCCACCGGCCGTGTCAACGATTGGCCCGAGCAGGGCATCTGCTCCGCCCCCTGGGTCGACGGCGAGCGCCTCTACTACGTCAGCAACCGCTGCGAACTCGTCTGTGCCGACGTCAACGGCTTCATGGACGGCGAGAACGATGGGCCCTTCAAAAAAGAAGAATACAGCGAAAAGCAGGACGCGGACATCGTCTGGGTGCTCGACATGTTCGACCAACTCGAAGCCTTCCCCCACAACCTCGCCACCAGCTCGCCCGTCGGCTTCGGCGACATCATCTTCGTCGCCACCTCCAACGGCGTCGATGAGGGCCATCTGAACATCCCCATCCCCGAAGCCCCCGACTTCATCGCCGTCGACAAGAATACCGGCAAGGTCCTCTGGGAGTCGAACGACGTCGGCGACACCATCCTCCACGGCCAATGGTCCTCGCCGGCCTACGGTGTCATCGGCGGTCAACCACAGGTCATCTTCGGCGGCGGCAACGGATGGTGCTATTCCTATGAACCAAAAACCGGCAAGCTCCTCTGGAAGTTCGACCTGAACCCCAAAGACTCGAAATGGGTCCTCGGAGGCCGCGGAACGCGCAACAACATCATCGCCACCCCCGTCATCCAAGAAGATAAGGTCTTCCTCGCCGTCGGCCAGGACCCCGAGCACGGCGAGGGCATCGGCCACCTCTACGCCATCGACGGAACCAAACGCGGCGACATCACCGACACAGGCAAGGTCTGGCACGTCGGCGGGGAGGATTTCAAGCGAACCATGTCCACTGTCGCCATCGCGGACGGACTGCTCTACGCCGCCGACCTCAGCGGTTACCTCTATTGCTTCGATCTAAAGACAGGAAAACGGCACTGGCGATACGACACGTTCTCGGCCATCTGGGGCTCGCCCTACGTCGTAGACGGCAAGGTCATGATCGGAACCGAAGACGGCGAGGTCATCGTCTTGAAGCACGGCAACACCATGAAGAAGCTCGCCGTAAACGACATGCAGAACTCCGTATACACGACACCCGTAGCCGCGAACGGCGTCCTCTACGTCACGAACCGCCGAATGCTGGCCGCCATTCAGGCGAAGGACTGACGCTTCACGCGCCTTACAAGCTCAAAGGACTTCCGGTTTGAACGAGACTTCGACAACTTCCGTTGCGGCGCCGCTCCAGCAGCGAATCGCCGAAGCCAGAACCCGACTCGACGCACACACGCGCGACATCATCGCGTGGCACTTCGACCCCGCCACAGGCTGCCCCTTCTGGCTCGAATACGCCGCAAGGCTCGGCTGGGACCCGCGCGACCGAATCCTGAGCTATGACGACTTGGACAAGCTCGAACCCTTCCAGGATGAATGGCTCCGCGGTGGCCCCGTCCGGCGCTGGGTACCCAAAGCCTTCGCCGATCGACCCGTCTACGTCTTCGAGACCGGCGGAAGCACCGGCGTCCCCAAATCACGGATCAACATCGAGGACTTCCGCACCGACTACGAAGAATTCGCCGACCGCCTCTCGGATGAAAGCTTCCCGCGCGGCGCCGATTGGCTCATGCTAGGACCGACCGGCCCCCGTCGCTTGCGGTTCTCGATCGAGCACCTGTGCCAATACCGTGGCGGCGTCTGTTTCCACATCGACATGGA
>JASFUW010000441.1:0-4630 GCA_050050135.1 Phycisphaerae bacterium | reverse complement strand
CGTCGCCCCAGGCAACTGGACTGGGTCGGCCAACGCGCTGAGTAACGCCCACGTTGATTGGGAAATCATCGACTCAGTGTCCGCTGCCTGCGCGAAACCCGCAACGCAAAGCACACATCGTACATCCGAGGAACACCGGCCGGCACCACTTCTTCCCGCCAGACGAGCGCCTGTCACCGCCGAACGGATCATCCGCCAGCGACGAAGCGCCGTCGCCATGGACGGACAGACGCGCATCTCCGCGGAGCAGTTCTTTCTCATGCTGGACCGCCTCCTGCCCCGTTACGACCGGCCGCCCTTCAGCGCCTTGGGACCACCATCGTGCGTTCACCTGGCACTGTTTGTCCATCTCGTGGACGACCTGGACCCGGGTCTATATTGTCTTTGTCGATCCGAGGACCGCTTGGGCGATCTTCAGGGCGCCATGGACCCGTCGTTCACCTGGGAAAAGCCCGATGGATGCCCGGAGAGTCTCCCACTGTTTGTGCTCAAACGGGGCGACGCCCGTCGCGTCGCATGGCGGCTGAGCTGTGACCAACAGATCGCCGGTGCCAGCGCCTTCAGCCTGGGCATGCTCGCCGAGTTCGGGCCCCGACTGCACGAACACGGCCCCTGGTTTTACCGGCGATTGTTCTGGGAGACGGGGATGATCGGCCAGGTGCTCTATCTCGAAGCCGAGGCAGCCGGCGTGCGGTCCACGGGCATCGGCTGCTTCTTTGACGACCCGGTTCACGAGATGTTCGGCCTGTCCGACAACACCTTCCAATCACTCTACCACTTCACGGTCGGCGGTGCCGTCGACGATGCCCGCCTGACGACCTTGCCGCCCTATCCTGATCGTTAGGACACATCATCCCGTTTGCCCACAGCCTCGAAAACGCGCTCGCGCAGGGCTTATAACTACGCCAAAGGAAAACGAAACCCGGTTTTTTCGCCGGTTCACATCCTGAAGGTCGTTTGTTTTCAGGGGTGAATCGCGCCCTAAGAGGAAGCGACGAACGCGAGCTATGACGCCTGAAAAGCGAGCCTGCGGCCAATTCCATTCGGACTCCGGGGGCACCGGACGCAATCCCGATGCGTATGAGGCCCGGTGCATCCCGGAGACCGCCGTCATCCTGCCTCGGGACAAAACACGGTATGGGTAGGACGCGTCCCGAACGCACCCACTCGCGGCGTGCGCGCGGGACGTTCGGTTGGACGCGTGAGCATCGAAGGACCTTAGAACCTACTCCAGCGCGAAGCATGCAATCTGCTCAGCCGACCGAGGCGATCGCCAATCCGCACTTCGTCACTACGAGTTCGGAATTCGCGGCTCGGGCTCCGCCTTACCAGCTATAGTGCACCGAGTACTGGATCGTCGCCTCCGCATCCTTGGCCACCGTTACGGGAAAATGAATCGTGCGCGAGTCGATCTTCTCGTACTTGTGCGACGAGTTCGTGATCTCCCAGTTCGTCCAACGATACAGATTCTCTTTGACGATGACCTTGACCGGTTCTTCCTTGTGGTTGCGAATCTTGATCTCGATGGATTCGTCCATGGTGTCGCGTCGGCTGTCCACGCGGAAGTCGGTCTGCCGCCGCTCGCCGACGACGTCGAACGCGCTCCCCAGCTTGATCAGGATCTCTTCGTCCTTGGGCGTGTGGTCTATCTTGTCTTCACCGATGAACTCCAGGGAGTCGTCAGCCGGGTCGCGCTGGCTGACACGGATGCGGCCCGACGGCAGCGGCATGCCCATCCCGATCTCTTTTTCGTTCTTCAGTCGCAGATAGATGTCGACCTTCTTGTTCGACTGCACACCGAAGTTCCGGTCAGTCATCGGCGACCCGTACGGACGATACCGCCCGGCCAAGCCGTAATAGACCATGACCTTTTCGCACGGAACCTCACGGGCTGTGGGGAACAGTTCGATCTGCTTTGTCGAGTTGTCCGGCAGCGTGGTCGGTCGGCCGAGCGTGTACAGGTGGTACTCGAAAAACGCCTTTTCCTCGAAGCCGCCGTCCATCGCCGGGGCCGCTTCCGCCATCGCGTAGACCCGCTTGCCTGCCCGGCTCGGCATCGGCGTGGGTGCCCGATGCACGTCACCGGCGATCAGCTTGAGCTTGGCATCGGGATACGTCGCCCCGGACTGGTTGATGATGCTCACCCAGGCTCCGATGTCGAGGATGCCGCTGTTGGCGTCTCGCCCCGGCGTAAAGACGACGTTGTAGTCGGTCCACCAGGTAATGGCCTTCGTTTCGTAGGTCACTCTTGTTCGGTGCTCCCCGGGCCGACCCGTGAACACATCCCACACGAGCGTAGGTTTCGTGATCAGCCCCCCCGGCAGTTGCGGGAAGCTGACGTTCGAATAGCCGTTTATGACCTGAACGTGACCGTCTGCCTCTTGAATCACAAGCCCACCGGCCGTGCTCAAGAGCGTCCCGCGATACCGCGTGACCTTGTCGCCTTGTACCTGATCGATCGTGATTTCACGATCGAGGAACCGTTCCATGAGCTTGTCCGTACTCACCAGGTCGAACTCGAAGTTCTGTTCCAGGACGTGCGTTCCCGCGGAGTCCGTCAGCGATGAGAACGCCACCGTCGTCGGATCGATCTCAGCCGCTACGTCCGTGAATCGAATCTTGCTGCGACCCTCGCCGAGCGTGAAGCCCCGCTCTTGCTTGACGATCGCGTAGCCCGGAATGCGCCCGCGGTATCGTGCGGAATGTTCCCCACCCCCCGCCGACGGCCGATAGAGTTCCGGCGGAATCGCCCCCGGCTGCGCCGTGCTATAAATCGTCAGCGCCGTCGAGTCCGCCTGCCCGTACGCCGGGACCATGAAAAAGAGCAATGCTGTCGTCATGACCACGGCGAAAACCGCTCTCGCCCGCCGAGCCGCGGATGTCGGTTCTCCACCCCGAGCCGCGAGCTTCAGCCCGCGCGGACTCTCGATCCCGCCACGTGTTCCCCTTCGATCAACCGCGTCTCCAATCCGCAGAGGCACCTGTGCCGCAGCGGTGTGTGCTCCTCGCATTTTCATGATCCTGTCCTTTCGGTTTGTCGTGAAACAGATAAGTCCGTCGCCTGCCTCTTTCCACCCCCTTTGACGACGTTCCCGGCGACGGGTTTCACGCATTTTGCCACCCCCGCCCGGCAATACAAGTTATGACGCTGTCAGCAACCGCTTCCCCATTCCGAACCGCGCCCGTCAGGAAGCGGCACGCACTCCGAATGCGGCCCCCATTCCGACCCGCGCTCTCGGCGCCCCGGGAAAGCGGCCGGCCATTCGGAACCGCGCTCCCGGCGCGTCGGAAAAGCGGCCAACCATTCCGAACCGCGCCCGTCAGGAAGCGGCCAGCCTTTCCGAACCGCGCCCGCTGAAGGCGACCCAGGAGCGAGCGTGAAGGCCGCAGTGCGAAGCACGGAGGCTGTGAAGCGGGCGAGCGACGCCCTGCACGTGTTTCCCGTGTTAGCGTCGCTGCGTGCCACGCTCACCCCCTGCCCCTCTCACCCGACAGGTCGGGACCTACGGCCTGCAAGGGAGAGGGGTTTGTGACGCTTCGTTCGACATGGCGGCGGCGGCGCAGTCGGGCACCATGCGCGGTCCGGTCAGCTTGGGTCTGCTCGGCGAGCGAAGCCACGGCGACCCGCGTTTTCGGTAGCGCCAGTGCGGAAAACTGGGTTTGTTCGGTATATTTTTTGTTGCATTTCTTTTTTCTTGTCTCCTCTGAACGCGGCGCTTATTGCGCACGCGTCCACACCTAGAACACAAGGGGTGACCGGTGGAATCGGGTCGCGCGTAGCGCGCGGGACGGGCAAACGCGGAATGGTGAGTGGGGTGCGCAGAGGGCCAGACAGGGGAGCATTTGGCTGACACTTCATCGCGCTTGACAGCAGAACACCTCTGGGTTATGGCACGAAGCTGAGGTGTATCGGGCCGATTGGGATCAAGGCCTGGTCGGTTTTTAGGGGCCAGAGGGGCAAACTGCGGTGGGTGAGAATCTGATCTCGTGGAGGCAGCGCAGGAAGCGCCCACATCCAATGGCCGCAGATAGGAAGTGTCACAAAGCGTGTAAGATGCACTGCCATGAACTTGCGTGAAATAGGTGATTTGTCGGCGAAGGTGTTCGGATCTGTATGGGGTCCCAAGACATTCGAAAGCGACTACGGACCTGGTCTGACGAAGATGCCGGACACAGCGGAATACGACTTCTTGCACACGTCCTCCGGTGCGCGATTGGAGTTGAAGTCCGCTCGCTACAATCCAAGAGTACTGCTTTAGCTACATCCGGCCTGACTCGTTCGACATCTGCGTCTGTCTTGCGTGCGGACCCCCCGAGCATTATTACTGGGTACTGTCGAGGGAGAGTGTGCAGACTCACGTTACGCGTCAGCAACGTAACCAAGACGTTTACCGGCTACGGGTTACAGCTCGCTCGGCACATAGGCTTGATGCATATCTCGTGCTACCGTCCGAGCTAAAGGCACACCTTGATGGCCTGGCCAAACAGATGCGACCAAGAGCCGGGCGTGTCCGACTTGATGAACGGCTAAAGGCCGTGGCCGGATGGGAGGAAATCGCGAGCTTGGTTGAGGCGGAACTCAATGAACTGTGCATCGACTGGGATATTGTCCTGCGTCCGATCAAGTCGT
>JASFUW010000440.1:0-4643 GCA_050050135.1 Phycisphaerae bacterium | reverse complement strand
CGCGGGCCGACAGCCCGAGTTCCGTCATGGCCTGTTTGAGCACGCGCTCGCCGGCGTCGTCCAATCGGCTGTGCTTGCGGAGCAACTTCCCCGTCATGCGGCCGTTGGCCATCGTGGTGTCACCGCCGAATCGAGCGCGCTGCCGCTCCCGAGCCCGCAACACCTGCTCACGAATGACCGACGACGGTGTGCCGTCCCGCTCGCTGCGGAGCTCGTTGAACGGAACGCCGGGCACCTCGATGTGGATGTCGATCCGGTCGACCAGCGGCCCGCTGATCCGTGACAAATACCTGTCAATCTGCACCGGCGTACACTTACAAGCTTTCCTCGGGTCCGTCGCGTATCCGCAGGGGCACGGGTTCATGGCTGCGATCAGCGTAAACGAAGCCGGAAAGCTCACCGTGGCGTGGGCCCGCGCCACCGTGACCCGCGCGTCCTCCAGCGGCTGGCGAAGCGCCTCCAGAACCGCACGCGGGAACTCCGGAAACTCATCCAAAAACAGCACGCCGTAATGGGCCAGCGATACCTCACCGGCCTGCGGAACGGAACCTCCGCCCACCATGGCGGGGATGCTGGCCGAGTGGTGCGGCGCTCGAACCGGTCGTCGTGCCAACAGCGCGACACCTGGTTGCAACTCGCCCGACACGGAGTGGATGCGCGTGGTCTCCAGCGATTCTTCGAGCGTAAGCGGCGGCAAGACCGTGGGGAAACGCTTCGCAAGCATGGTCTTCCCGGCGCCGGGTGGCCCGATCAAAACGACGTTGTGCATGCCCGCCGCTGCCAGTGTCATGGCACGCTTCACGTGCTCCTGGCCCCGAACCTCCGCAAAGTCGACGTCATACCGGGACGAGTCGTTGAAGACCTCGACCAGGTCGATGACCACGGGCTCGAGCGGCAGTTGGCCTGAAAGAAACCCCACCGCCTCGGTCAAGCAGGTGACGGGGATGACATCGATGCCGTCGACGACGGCCGCCTCCTGTGCGTTCTCCACCGGGACGACGATCCCGCGACAGCCGTGCTCTTTCGCGAGCATCGCCGCCGACAACGCACCCCGAACCGGACGCACCCGACCGTCGAGCGCCAGCTCACCGGTCACCAGGTAATCCGCGGGATTATCCGCAATCACCGCTCCGCTCGCGAACAGAACGCCCAGTGCGATCGGCAGGTCGAAGGCGGGCCCCTCCTTGCGCAAATCAGCCGGGGCCAGATTGATCACCGACTTATACCGCGGAAAATCGTAACCCGAGTTCTGCATCGCGCTGCGGACGCGCTCGATGCTCTCTTTGACCGCGGCATCAGGAAGCCCCACCACGACGGCGGAGGCAAACCCGCGCTTCGCGACGTCGACCTCGACCTCCACACGGATCGCCTCGATGCCGGAAAACGTTGCGCTGATCAAGTGGGCGACCATGACCCGCGGATTGTACCGGTGGAACGCATCGAACGCGACCGGCCCGGACTTTCATTCAGGGTCAAATCCCGCCGGAGCATCGCGCCGCCCACCGTGCGCTGCCCTCCGTGCCGGGGATGCGTGGCACTGTGTCCGGAACGTAGCTCGATGCGCCATCTCGACGAGGATGGTGTAGAATCGGCACATGGACTCGTACCGATGCCATCCCGTGTCCGCTCCGCTCGATGCAACCGTGGTGCTTCCCGGCTCCAAGAGCATCACCAACCGGGCGCTGATCACCGCCGCCCTTGCCGATGGAACGAGCCTGCTCACAGGCGCCCTGCTGGCCGAGGACACAAGGCTGATGATCAACGCCCTGCGCGAACTCGACATCGCGGTCACGATCGATCAAGACGACAATGGTATCGAGGTGACAGGGTGCCATGGACACATCCCGCGGGAGCATGGTCGCCTCGACTGCGGCAACGCGGGGACCGTCATGCGGTTCTGCGCGGCCCTGACCGCGCTGGGGCACGGCCGATACGAGCTCGACGGCACCCCGCGGATGCGCGAGCGTCCGATCGGAGAGCTGGCGGACGCTTTGCGTGCGCTCGGTGCGGGCGTCGAATACACGGGTGAGGATGGTTATCCGCCGCTGACGATCCACGCCAAAGGCCTGCGTGGCGGGGAAGTGGCGTTACGATCACCGGCATCGAGCCAGTTCGTCAGCGCCATCTTGCTTGTCACACCATTGGCCATGCGCGACGTCCTGATCGACGTGACCGGCGCAGTGCCCAGCGTCCCGTACCTGAAGATCACCGCGGCCGTCATGCAGGATTTCGGCGTAAGCGTCGTCGACCAGTACGAAGCGAATCGTGCCCGATTCATCGTCCCTGCCCCTCAGCGATACCGGCCCGCGACCCACCGCATCGAGCCCGACGCCTCCAACGCGAGCTACTTCTTGGCAGCGCCGGCCGTCGCGGGCGGCCGCCTGACCGTCGAAGGACTCGGCACGAACAGCATCCAGGGCGACGTGGGTTTCGTCGACGTCCTCGAGCAAATGGGATGCACGGTCCAGCGGCATCCCGACCGGCTGAGCGTCACCGGACCGGCCGAAGGTCAGCCGCTCCGCGGCGTCGACGTGGACTTGAACCACATGCCCGATACGGTGCAGACACTTGCCGTCATTGCATCGCTCGCGGAGGGACCCACCATGATCCGCAACGTAGGCAACCTTCGCATAAAGGAGACCGACCGGCTGACCGCCTTGAATCGCGAACTCACGAAGCTCGGGGCGACGGTCGAGGAATCCGCCGACAGCCTGCGAATCATCCCCCCGAACGCGCCCGTCCCGGCCGAGCTCGAGACCTACAACGACCACCGGATGGCCATGAGCTTCGCCGTGTTGGGCTTGAAGTGCCCCGGGCTCGTGATCAAGGACCCCGACTGCTGCGCGAAGACCTTCCCCGACTTTTTCGAGCGGTTCGAGAAGCTCACAACGGGTGCAAGCTGACCGTCAATCGACGGCCCGCGCCTTTCCAGCACCACCGTCGCGTCGGGCATATCAGTATTGCAACGGGTGCGGGCCGGCAGGAGCGAAGCGCTCGTCCCGTCTCAAGTCCGTCCCGACTACATCCCGATAATCGAAGCGGGCTTAGGGTATTGGTGCGCCCGGTGTTGGAGGTCGCGTGGTGGCTGAGGTCTTGGATCAGGCGGAGGTCGACGCACTGCTCGCTGCCGTCGAGGCGGGCGGGGTCGAGACCGCCGAGCAGATCTCGAGCAGGTCGAACCGCCCCTCCCGCGAGGTACACGCCTACGACTTCAAGCGTCCCGAGCGTGTCAGCAAAGAGCAGATGCGTGCCCTGGAGAGCATCCACGACGCCTTCGCCCGGAACTTCGGTGCGTCGCTCTCCGCCTTCCTGCGGACGATCGTCGAGGTCCGCGTCGCGACCGCCGAGCAACTGACCTACAGCGAGTTCATCCACTCGCTGCCCAACCCGACGAACTTCAATCTGCTGACCGCCGAGCCGCTCAAGGGGCAGCTTTGCCTCGAGGTCAGCCCGCTGATCATCTACCCGATCATCGACCGGCTGCTCGGTGGGTCGAACTCTGAACTGTTTATCCCGCAGCGCCCGCTGACATTGATCGAGCAGCGGCTGGTAAGCCGAATTACGAACCGGGCGCTGGCGAGCCTGACGGAGATTTGGAAGGACCTTGTCGACGTCGAGTTTGCGATCGCGGAGGTGGAGAGCAACCCGCACCTGGTCCAGATCGTCGCGCCGAATGAAGTGGTCGTGGTCTTGGGCTTCGAGATCAAGATCAGCGGCCGGGCGGGGACGATGAGCCTGTGCATTCCGTTCAACGTCATCGAACCGGTGATGGGGAAGCTGCTGTCACAGGGTTGGCTCGCCTACCAGCGGCAGTCGGGCGTCGAGGACAAGTCCGAAGACATAGGCCGCGGGCTCGGCGCCACCGATGTCAACATGGTGGCATACCTCGCCGAAACGTCAATCACCCTCTCCGAACTGCTCACCCTCCAACCCGGCGACATCCTCCAAACCACCAAACCCGTAGACGGCGAAGTCGTCCTGCAGGTCGAAGGCGAAAACAAGTTCGCCGGCAAGATCGGCCGCCACAAAGACAACCGCGCCGCCAAAATCACCCGCCAGGCCGAAGTCGAAGAACCGCTCTAGTTGTGCGCGCAAGCGAGGGGCGTTGAAGTTCCGCTTCCTGACGGGCGCGGCTCGGAATCCATGCCGCTGCGCCGTCGTCCACGCAGCGCTGTTAGCTAAACGGCGCAATGGTCTCCGGGTCTTTGGCGAAGCGACGGGCGGTTTCGAGTGTGATTTTCTTTTCGGAGACCAGGCGCTGGAGGTCGTCGTCGAGCATCATCATGCCGTCGCGCTTGCCCGTCTGGATGACCGTTTCGAGCGAATCGACCTTGCCGAACTTGATCGACACGCGTGCCGGGGGCGTGACATGAAGGATCTCGAGTCCGAGAACGCGCTTCCCTTCACCCGCAGCCGGGGGCAGCAGGTGCTGGCTGACGACCGATCTCAAGCTCAGCGCAAGCTGGGCTCGAACGTCGTCCTGAGCTTCATGCGGGAATAAGTCGACGAATCGCGACACCGCGCCCTTCGCATCTCGCGTGTGCAGCGTCGTCAGAATCAGGTGCCCCGTCTCGGCCGCACTCAGTGCCATCCGTGCGGTATCGGGATCGCGAATCTCCCCGATCAGCAGAACGTCCGGGTCC
>JASFUW010000439.1:0-4650 GCA_050050135.1 Phycisphaerae bacterium | reverse complement strand
CCAAACACTACGGGCGGCATCCTGCAGGGGCGACGGAGGATGTCCTAGATATGCCGGCCGCGGAGGTGATGTACACCAAGCCGATTTCGTTCGCGGACTTCCCGGACGGGTCGATCGACGATCCGGCCGTTACAATCAAGGAGGGTACCACGCCGACAGTGTGCGCCGCGGAGCAGTGCACGTGCGGAGAGGAGGGCTGCTTCCAACACGACCCGCTGGAGACGGTGTGTTCCGATTGGCTTAAGGGCATCGATCTTCGTAACCAGGCTCCGGTGGTGGTCGCATCTCTTCCCGGTGACACACCGGCCGAAGACGACGACGCCACCACGGTCAGCTATGACTACGCATTCCACGATATCACAGAAGACGATGACATGGTCGAGTGGAAATGGCGCTGGCAGGAGAGGGTGGACCCGACCGAAGGAGGCACGGGCAAATACGCGCTCGAGGTCTGGTACTTCGACACGCGCGGGCTCCTGCGGTTCTACGGGAAAGGCGCGGGGGACGAGAACAACGCCAAGACACCATCCGCACCGTTTACGACCACGTATTTCGGCTACGACAATCTCGGGCGGCTGGCGCTGGAAATCAGTGACTTCGACCTCGGGAACGCGGAGACCATGTCGCAGTCCGCGCTGTACGCAGGCGATGAGATACCATGGATGGACGTTCGGGCGCAACTCTTGCCGGCAGGTGCCCCCGCCGGACGGAACCTGATCACGCTTTCCGAGTTCGACGATGCCGGTGCACTACGGGCGCGCACAGTCGGCTTCAGCCCTGATTACCTTGCAGGAGGCAGTGTATGGGAGGAGTCCGCCCGTACCCAGTACAACACGATCGCGGGAAGGCGTATAACTTACACGGACACGGACGACCCGCAGCAGCATACCCGCACGGCTTGGCAGGATGACTACATCTACCAGATCGAGTACCAGCATGTAACCGGATCGTCGCCCAAACAGGTGCATGGAACCACTACGGTCACCGTGTTGGACAAAGGCGGGAGATTCAAGGAGCAGCGTATCATCGCTCGCGGCGCGGGCGGGAAGGAGCTCATCGACCACGAAGACAACTACTTTGGATGGGGAACCACACTTCCGCAACACACGTTCAACGGGTGGATCGAGCAAGAGTGGGATTGGGTGGAGGACTTCCCCAGGGCCCTTTGGCGCACACCGGAATGCCGGGCCGATCCAACGGATCAGTCCTGTTATCAAGGCGGACCGGGCGGAGAACCGATCCTGCATACCGGTGTCGCGCCCGACTTCCCAGGCGTCGATAATTGGCCGCCGACGGGGGATGCCCAGATTGTGACACTTGCGCGAACGTTCAAGCTGTACGAGCAGGCGTCGACGCTGAAGCCTACCCACGACATCGTCTTTCGGGATTTCAGTGAACCGCCTGCGGGGACCAATGGTAGCGTGGACAACGACCCGAGAATCGTGACTCGCAGGTATTCGTACGACCTTGCGGAGCACATCGCCCGACAGGAGGAGCCGGACGGGAGCATCACGCGGTTTCTCTTTGACCCGAAGCGCCGACCCACCAAGGTGTTCAAGGGCGCTGATGACGCGTGCCCGGAGTGGTTTCCCCCTTGCGAAAACTGTCCCGGCCCGGACGATATGTACCTCGCCGAACACTATCTGTACAACGATGGTGAGTACCTTTGCGAACACGGCACGCTTCCGGGGGTGGAGGGGTGTACTACGGGGTCGAATCAGGAGCAGTTTCCGCGAAACGCAGGGAAGCTGGTGCGCGCCCGGCGATTCACGGACAAGGCCGAGTTCTGTGGTGACGAGGGTGGCTACAATCCTAACACCGCCAGCCGGGATACCCAGATCCTCTACGATTGGCGAGGGCGAGCCGTCGTCGAGAAGCAACTCGCCGTTCAACATGGCGGTGGTACGCCGAGCGATCCGGCCTTCATCTCTGCAACCAGCACCGTCTACGATAACGTAAACAAACCGCTGCTTGTGGCAACATGGGCGGAGGGGGAAGTCCCGAGCGTGGCGGAGATCGAGGCCTGGTCCGAACTGAGCCCCGAACTCGCGACCTCCGGAGCCGGGGGGATTCTCACCCGTGATCCCGGCCCTTTGACGCTCACTCGAACGCTTTACGATGAGCGGGGTCGGGGGTTCGAGGTGCGAACGTACGATGTCAGCGACACCACGGGTATGACCTATGCATTTTCCAGAACCTACCGCGACGACCTTGACCGGGTGGTGGGTGAATTGAGCGCCAGCGGTCTGATTGTTAACAAGTATGACCCGCTCGGCCGCGTCGTCGAGACGTCACACTGGACGAAGGAGGACGCCGAGTCGCCGGGCAAGCCTGACCAGGGCGACGGCGTCGAGTTGACCTGTACGCAGACCAAGTACGACGCCTTCGGAAACGTATTGGTTCAAGCCCAGTACGATCGCGTTAGACCGAACGAAAATACGGGTCCGATCCCGGGGAAGATCCTTGACGACGTTGGCGGACCCTGGCCGCCGGACCTCACGACGTACTACCCGCCTGATCAACCGCAGGACCCCATCGTCGTCACGTACGCGTATAATTGGTACGACAGCGCCAAGCGGCTCGCGGCCACGGCCTACTTTGGCACTGCCGGCGAAGACGGGTTCAGCAGCGGGTCGGTACCCTTCAATTACGACTCCGCCACGCCGCCCAAATGGAACGGCACGGTCTACTACTTTGACCAAGAGGAGAACGACCTCACGGGCAAGGCCCTCGTCACTCGTTACGGCTATGACGGCGCCGGACGGCGCATCTGGACCCAAGACGGCAACGGCATCGTGACCCGCACCTGGTACGATCTGCTCGGGCGGCAGCTTCTCGTAGCTGAAAACTGGAAAGACTTTCAGCACAACAGCGGACCGGGTGGAGAAGATCTTACGCCGGACGGTCATTACGATCCTCCGATCCGCTACACGGCGTATCACTACACACGCGGCGGATTGATGGACATGATGGCTGCCATGCTGCCACCCGAGGGCTCCGATCCGAATTCGTTCGAACAGCCGATCACACCCCAGGACATCGATTGGAACGAGCAACCCGGCGAGGACTTCGCGGCCGGTACCACCATCACGTTCACGGGTCTCAATCCGGCGCCGACGGTGCAGGCCACGCGATTCCTGTATGATGCGGACGTCGTGGCCGAGTCTAACCACGACATCCCGATGTCGACGGCGCCCAACCTCGTTGGCAAAATCGAATATCCGGACGCCGCCACTGGCCAGCCAGACCCCGGCGACGCCGTGGACTTCAAATACACCGTCAACGGCAAGCTGGCGCAGCGGACCGACCAGCGCGGGGTGACCCTGGACTATTTCTATGGCAGCGACAACAGCGGGCCGCCGGACGACATCCTCACGGAAGTCTCGGTGTCCGGTACACTTCCGACCGACGTCGGCGATCACGTAACCAAGCTGACCTTCAGCCACGATGACCGAGGCCAGCTTACCCTGGCCCGCTCGCACGCCGTAACCGGCGACGTTCGGAACAGGGTGAGCTTCGCCTATGACGCGTTCGGAAACCTCACCTCGGAGACGTTACAACCCTCCGGCAACTCGGACTCCGCCAGAACAACGAGCTATACGTGGCAGTGGTATGCGGTGCACACCGAGAATCCGACGACCAACCGGTTGGTCAGGATGGACTATCCCTCCGGTCGAACTCTGTCCTTCGGCTATGGTGATGATTTCACGACGGCCGAGTCTGCGATCAGCCGAATGACTCGGGTGTATGAAGGTTCCACGCATGACATCCGCCATGTACACACCGGCGCCGGCAGGACACGAAGCAAGAAGTGGGGGCCCGACGTCAGCGGCACGCCCATCGTGAGCGTCGATTTCACCATCGACGGTGAGTCCGACCCGCCGCACACGGACGACTACCTTCCCGGAACCGATCGCTTCGGTCGCGTTACGAACGTGACGTTCAAGGACAAGTATGGCGTCGTGCTGCGGCGTCACCAGTACGGATACGATGCCGATGGGAACCGACTATTTGATCGCATCCGCCGCAAGACCGGCGCTGTGACGTACGGGGAAGACCGTTCCTGGTACTACGGCTACGACCGATTGAATCGCCTCACGGACGCCGAGTCCGGAGCGCTCAACAACGGCAACACTGGCTTTCTCGATTCTCTTGCCGTCAACGGTCGACATTGGCAGCTCGACGGGCTCGGCAACTGGTCGGGCAGTGACGATCAACACAGCGTTCTGGACTACTCCGAGACCAAGACCGAACCCGGTTACCAAGGCAGCGGGACGCTTGTTTCCTACCTGCACCACGACGTCCACGCCAACAATCAAATCTTCCAGGATTACGTGGACGGCACGCTGAACGAAGCGTTCACCTACGACGATGCGGGGAACCTGACGCAGGTCGGGAACTCCGCAGACGACCGCAAATACGAATACGACGCCTGGGGTCGCGTGGCAAGGGTCCGTCGGGCGAGCGATGACGAACTGATCGCGCTGTACTATTACGACGCCCTCGGGCGGCGCGTGTGGAAGTACGTCGAGGACACCGCCGACTACGACACGGTCTATCCCGGTGACTACTTCTACTACGACGGCAACCGGGTCATCGAACATCACAAGCATCAGGTCGTCGAGGACCCACCCTGGCCGCCGGCCATGA
>JASFUW010000438.1:0-4708 GCA_050050135.1 Phycisphaerae bacterium | reverse complement strand
TCACCCCTTGTGCCCCACGCCCGCCCGGTGCCACACCACCAGGCCGCCAATCAGCTCCCGAAATCCAAGATCCAACAACCTGGTGAGAAATGCGGGCTAATCCCCTGCGCGCCGCTCAACAACGCGCCGGACCGGACGTGTTATGTGCGGGTCCCTATCGTTCGACCCGACGAAACCGCCCCGGCAGGACCGACGTGGTTATCGCAAGTGGTCGCGACGACGTGTAGCACGGGTTCCCCGCCAGTGACCAACTTCCCTCCTTGATAAGGAGGGGCCGGGGGAGGTCGTGCCGTAGGCAAACGAGAGATTAGCCCAGCGCGGACGCGGGCGCCGGTCACCGTCCCGTCCGGCTCGGCGGGCCGACGAGGTCCGTTCGGGCCGGGGGCAGATCGGGCTCAGGGCGGTTCTTGAACCTCTCGTACGACTCGGTGTGCTTGCTGGTGAGCTCGATGGGTCTGCCGCCTATGAACATGTGTGTCACCTGAGTGGCGGCTTGTAACGGCGTGCCGGTGGTAACGATCAGATCGGCTTGCTTACCAGGCTCGATGGAGCCGACGCGATCGGCGATGCCGAGAATCTGAGCGGCGCCGAGGGTGAGCGCGAACTCGGCTCGTTCGCGCGGCAGTCCGTGTGCGACAGCCATTCCCGCCTGCAGCGGAAGCTCATAGGCGGATGCCGCGCTTCCCGAAGCGAAGCAGAACGGCACCCCCGCGCGATCCAGCACGCCCGCACCACGATAGACCGAATCCCACGGTTCGAACTCGCCTTGCGGGTAACTCATCGGGGTGGCGAGTATGACCGGAATGTCTTTTTCCGCCAGGGTGTCCGCGAGTTTCCAGGCCTGCGTCGCCCCGCTGAATATGCATTTCAGTCCATGCTTCTCGGCAAACGCGATGGTATCGAGCATCTCCTTATATTCGCCGACGTTGAAGACCACGGGCTTTTCGCCGCGCACGAACGGAATCATGGCTTCGAGCGTGAGGTCCAACTCGAAGTCGACGTCGGCATCGGTGCCTGCCAGATCTTTGACACGAGCATAATGCCTGGCTTTCGCGATAAACGCCTCGAGTTCGCGCAGTTCCTCTTTGTGCTCTTTGGTGCGCTTTTCCTTCGTGTCCTTGGAGAGGTGGATGGACAGCGAAGGAACGGTCATGTGCAGCGCGTAATCGTCAAGAAGGAGCATCTCCGGCGCGGTCCATCCGTCGAGATGAATGACGGCACTTTGTCCCGATATCCGACCACCGGACGGAGCAGTGAGGGCCGTCGTGATTCCGACCGTCCGCGTGATGCGTACGTGCTCGCTGTGGGGATGGACGGCTGTGGATGCCCGCAGGTGTGGGCGCAAGGAGGGCGTGTCGTTGTAGTCGCGTGTCGCGGCGATCATCCAGATTTCCATTAGACCCAGCCGGCTGCCGGCATCAATCAGGCCCGGATACACGTGCAAGCCCGTGGCGTCGATCACGCCGGCGCCCTGCGGTACGGGTACGTTCGATCCGACCGCGTCGATGCTGTCCCCCGCGACGACCACGGTTGCGTTCTCGATCACCGGCGCGCTGATAGGGTGCACGGTTGCGTTGGTTATGGCGTAGACGCCGCGCGGGGCGTCAGGGATCGTGCGGTCGACGGCCTCAGGCACGCTCGGCGTCTCGCAGGGTTCCGTGGGCTGCGGGCGTCGGTCCTCGAAGTAGACCTCGCCGTCGATCAGCGTCATGACGCACTTGCTGAACGCGCTGAGCGGGTGCCCGTTGAAGATCGCGATGTCGGCGTCTTTGCCTGTTTCGAGACTCCCGATGCGATGGTCGAGCTGCAACTGCCTGGCCGGGTTGAGCGTGACCAGGGCGAGCGCCTGGTCGGCGTCGAGCCCGCCCGACCGCATGGTCTTGGCGGCTTCCAGGTTCAGGTAGCGGATCCGCCTGGACGAATCGGAATTGACCGACACGTTGATGCCATGCCGTGTCATCAGTGCGGCATTGTGTGGAATCCCGCCGTACGCCTCCATTTTGTACGCCCAGAGATCCGCAAAGACCGACGCCCCGCATCCATGACGGGCGATCTCGGGGGCGACGCGATATCCCTCGAGCACGTGTTGAAGCGTTCCGATGCGAAAGCCGTAGTCCTCGGCCACCACGATCAAGCGGAGAATCTCGTCGCTGCGGTAGCAATGGGGATGAACGGCGAGTTCGCCCGCAACGATGTCCGCGAGCGCTTCGAGTCGCAAGTCGCGGCGCATCGGTTCGACGTCCGCCCCGTCGCGTGCCGCACGCTCATACGCCCCCCACCGCAGCCCGTATTGGCGACCGGCTTCGAGTGCCATACGGTAGACAGCCTCGACCCCCATTCGAGAATTCGGGAACCGCTTTCCGCGTTGTTCGGACCAATTGGCGTGCGTTACGTTCTCGCCTGTGGCGAACTTGATGGTGCGCGGGGCGTCGGAGATCAACATCTGGGAGGCGGGCCTGCCATACTTCAGCTTGAAGATCACGTTCTGGCCGCCGATCGGGTTGGATGATCCGTGAAGGGCGTGGTGCGTTGTCACCCCGCCGGCGAGCGCCCGGTAGATGGCGACGCTGTGCGGGTCGATCACGTCCGCAACGCGGACCTCGGCGCTGATGGCGACGCTGGGCTCGTTGATCCCGTCCAACCCGAGATGGGAGTGACAATCGATGATCCCGGGCATCACGAACCTGCCGCTCGCATCGATCACGGTGACACCATCCGGCACTGAACCGATCCTCCCGATGCGGGCGATCTTCCCGTCACGCACCAGAATCGACGCGTCGGTCAGCGGCGGCGAAGAGACCGGTAGAACCGTTGCGTTCGTGATCAGCACGTCGCCCCCGGTTCGCGTGCGGGGAACGCGGTCTTTTTCCAATTCGGTTTCGAAGGTGGGCCCGAGGTCGGGTCCGTCGCTCTCCGATCGGTCCTCTGTGACCTCCGTGTCACCATCGGCGTCGGTGGACGACTGAGGCGGTTCGGACTCGGCACGTGCCGCTTGCGGATCCTTCTCGCCGTTCTGTTCCGCGGACTCCTTCTTCTCGTCGTCGTCCATGACGTCGAACTTCCGGCCTCCGATGAAGACCATCTTCACCTCGGCGTCCGCTTCGCTCAGCGGTGCGGTCATCAGCGTCAGGTTGCCGAGGCCGCTCCGCCGGATCGCACCGAGCTGATCCGACATGCGAAACAGGAAGGCGGGCGTCGTGGTAAGGGCTTCAAGCGCAGCGTCCTCGGGCAGGCCCCGCTCGATCACCATCCGCAGGTTCTTGAAGAACCGTGAAGGGTCCTTGAAGTCTCGCGTTCTGAGGGCGAAGGCCACGCCCGACTCGTGCAGACGGACCAGGTTCGCAACCTGCTCCTCCCAGCGCCGCCGGCGCTCCTCGCGGACTCGAACCGGTTCATAACGATTCAACACCTCATCGCGTTCGGCGTCAGGCTTCTTTTTTCCGTACTCCGGCTCTTCGTCGAACTTGATGGTTGCGATGACGGGCACGCGCTCGGCTTTCAGGCGGTCGGCGACCTTCCAGGCCTCCTTCCCTCCGCTGATGATCAGACGGAGGTTGAATTCGGCCGCCAAGTTCAATGCACGGTGGATTTCGTTCTCGGTGTTCGCTTCAAAGATAAGCGGCCTGGTTCGTCTGAGGACGGGTTGGAGCGCCTCGAGCGCCTGGTCGGTTGGGGCGCGGGGTGCGGTCGTTGGGTGTCGCTCGCAGTATTTGTGGAGCCTGGAATACCACTGGGCGTCGAGCATGGCCTGGCGGAATTGGGCAAACACGCCGAGCAGCGACAGCGGATAGTCGCCGTCCTCCCCCTTTTCGAACGAACCGTGCATGGCGACGCGCGGGGCGAGGACCGACCGGCGGATCGGCAAGCCGGACAGCTCGACCAGATCACCCGTGCCGCCGAGGATTCCATCACGCGGAGCGATCAAAGCCGCGGTAAACCCGGCTGAGCGATGGGATTTGAAGGTCTTCTCGTCGGCGGTGAGCAACTCGATCGCTCGGAACTCCGGCCTGATGCCGCCTCGGTTCGCGAGGCGTGTGGCCGGGAGCGGAGACTGACGCACGTCCGGGTTGATGTCTTCGGTTCGGCGGCGCTGATCCACCGTTCGCTTCTTGTCGGTAACGCCGAGGTGCACGTGCGCGTCGATGAACCCCGGATAGGCGATCAGACCGGTCGCGTCGACGATCTCGGCGTGATCGGGAGGGTCGACGTTTTCCCCGACGCCCACGATGCGCCCGTCGTCAATCAGAATGGTGCCGGTTGGAGTGCGCAAACCCGGTTCGACGACGATCGTGACGTTCGTAATGGCGGTGGGGGTGACAAAGTCCGCGTCGGCGGGGCGCGCAGCGGCAACCCAAAACGCGAGGACAGCGATCGCAAGAGTCGATACGTTCCGAATGCTTGTTCGCCTCATGGTATTCGCCCCGGGTGAATCGCGGGTGGGCGTCGTCGTTTTACATAGGTGCCGGATCGCGCAGGGCGAGCCCGCGTCACCGAACCATTGCGTCGCGGAGATAGAGTGTAATGGCACGACTGTGCGATGTCGATCGGGCCGCGACGCTATCGGTTGCCACACGCCTGCCAGCAGGAAGAACCGCGTGTAGCCCGGTTCGGGAAGGTCGGCTATGATCGTGAGACTATGCCGATCCTGGTACGAAACGTCCGCCTGGGTCTGGAGGAGCCTGAAGACCGCCTCTTGCCTTCGATAGCG
>JASFUW010000437.1:0-4762 GCA_050050135.1 Phycisphaerae bacterium | reverse complement strand
CCGCCTGCCAGTTCGGCGTCAGCGGGAACGTACCGTCACCGTTGTTGTAATAAACCGACAGCTTCTCCCGCCGGATGTCGTTCCCGTTCCCCACCACGAAGTCGAGCCACCCGTCATGATCCATATCGACCAGGGCGCCCCCCGTGCTGTACGGCGTGTCCGAAGAGACCCAATCGGGCGAGGTGTTGTAGACCGGCTGCGCCCGCAACGGCAAAACCACGAGTGACCCCAGCACAATCCCGGTAAGCGCGACGGTGCCGCTTCGAGCACGGACGTGATCCAGTGCCTTGATCGTCATCCCTCTGCCCTCCGACGTCAGGTGAACTTCGAGCGCCCAACAAAACCGAGCCGCCCCCGCCCGCCCTTTATGTCGCGTAGCGATGTCAAGGGTGAGGAAGCGGGGATTGCGTCCTAACAAAACCGAGCTGCGCCCGTGAGGAAGCGGAGATCTCGTCCTGACAAAACCGACCCGCGCCCGTGAGGAAGCGGGGATTTCGTCCGGCCGAGCCTGGTTCTGTTAGCGCGTCTTAGTCGTGTTCGCGTCGGCGAAGGCCTGCGCACAGGTCGCCGACGCCCCGTGTACATCCTCGTTAACCATTGTAAAGCCTTCCGCCATTCCGGCCAACATGATTCTTTCTAGCAGTCCGTTGAACAAGGGGACTGGCTCCGAGCAACGACCCGTCCACGGAGTCGTAAGTGGCCGCGAGCCAGGTGCCTGTACCCTTTCTCAACAGCCGCCTACCCTCCACTTCGGTGCATCTCCGCCCGCGGTTGGCAACCCGGTACGATCCTGCTACGCTCCTGCGGTCCTTCGTCCACGGCGCGAACCGGGCGACGGCGAGGGTCAAGGTTTCAATCCCTGACAAGGAGCACCAGCAAGTGAGCGAATCTCCAACGGCCCAGCCGGCCAAACTCTCGTTCGGGCAACAAATGGCCAGCTTCCCGTTCGCGTTCTGGGTCGCCAACGTCATCGAACTCGTCGAGCGCTTTTCGTTCTACGGCGTGCGAACGATCGCCGCCCTCTACATCGTCACCGAAGCAGAACGCGGTGGGTTGGCCTTGACCAACACCGACAGAGGGATTTTCTTCGGCACATGGTCGCTCATCCAGTGCATCCTTCCCATGTTCACGGGCGGGTACGCAGACCGCTACGGCTACCGCCTGTCCCTGATGGTCGCCTTCGGCATCAACATCATCGGGTACGGACTCATGGGGTACATGACGACTTGGTGGAGCTTCATGTTTGCGTGCTGTTTGATCGGCACGGGAACCGCGATTTTCAAACCGCCACTGCACGGCACCATCGCCCACTGCGTCAATGATCGGAACTCCTCCGTCGGATGGGGCATGTTCTACCAGGTCGTCAACATCGGCGGGTTCATCGGACCCTTGGTCTGCGGGTATCTGCGTCTGCTCGAGTGGCGTCTGGCGTTTTTCGCGGCAGCCGGAATCATCGTCGTTAACATCATCATCACCGGGCTGTTCCTCAAGGACTACGCCACCCGCGGTTCCGGCGAGAACGGCGAGAAGCGCAAGGGACCGGGCGAGGTCCTCGCCGAGGCCATGGAGACCCTCAAGGATGTACGCTTCATCGTCTTCTTGGCGATCTTCTGCGGCTTCTGGTTCATGTTCATGCAGCTCTTCGATCAGCTCTCCGTCTTCATCGACCAGTGGATCAATACCAACGACGTCGCTACATTCCTAGCCTCCATCACCGGCTGGGAATTCTTCCAGAACATGGCCGCCAACAATGGACAGGTAAACCCCGAGTGGATCGTCAACGTCGACGCCGGATCGATCATCGTCCTTGTCCTGCTGATCTCCTACATCACTGGAAAGTTCAAACACATTAGCGCGATGATTGTAGGCATGTTTATCGCGTGCATCGGCCTCATCCTGGCGGGGTCGGTGACCACCGGTTGGTTCTGTGTGCTGGGCATTTTCATCTTCTCCATCGGCGAGATGGCGTGCAGCCCCAAGTTCAGCGAATACATAGGTCTAATGGCTACACCGGAGAAAAAAGCCCTCTACATGGGCTACTCCAACATCCCCTTCGCCGTCGGGTGGGCCGGCGCCAACTTCATCGGCGGTCCGTTGTATGACCGGCTCTCCGACAAGTTCGAACTTGTCCGCCGGTATCTCGTCGAGGAACTGGGCCAAAACGCCCAGGCCGTCGCGGATATGACCAAGACGGAAGCCATGACCGCCCTGACAAGCGCACTCGGCCAATCGGAGATGGAAGTCCAGCGCTTGCTCTGGGACACGTACCATCCGCAAAGCTTCTGGGTTATCTGCATGGGAGTCGGACTTCTCTCGACGCTGGCCATGGTCGGCTACCACTTCTGGCTCGAATCGGACGCCAAGAAGCGAGCTGCCGCAATGCGCACATAGACGATCGAGTGCACCTGAGCCGCGGGCCTGAGCCCGCGCGGACACAGGTCAGTCATACACGCTAACCGCAGGCGACAACCGGAGAGCGTAGAGTAGATGGAAACAAGTACCGCAGAAACACATCCATTCTCGATTCACGACATGCTCGCCATGAAACGCATCAGCGACCAACGCGTGTCGCCCGATGGCCGGTGGATCGTCTTCGACCTGAAGGTAATCGACCTCGAGGAAAACAAGGGCGTCTCCGACCTCTGGCTCGTCCGCACCGACGGCACCGACCTCCGCCAACTGACCTCCCACCCTTCCGGTAGCTCGAGCCCCCGCTGGTCGCCCGACAACAAATCGATACTCTTTCTCTCCAAGCGAACCGAAACCTCCCAGGTTTGGCGGATTCCCCTCGACGGCGGCGAAGCCCGACAGGTCACCGACGAACCGCTCAACGTCGCCAACCTCGTCGTCTCACCCGACGGAAACCACATCGCCTTCTCCATCGAGGTCTTCCCCGGCCTGTCACCCGAACAAACCAAGGAAAAACTCGACGAGCGCGAAAAATCCAAAGCCACCGGCCGGCTTCACCAAAGGCTCTTCATCCGCCACTGGGACACCTGGAAGGACGGACGCCGATCGCACCTCTTCGTCCTCCCGATCCGCGACCCCACTGGCAACGCACCGTTCGGCGAAGCCGTCGACGTTATGAAGGACATGGACGCCGACGTCCCCTCGAAACCGTTCGGCTCCTCCGACGAAATCACCTTCGCGCCCGACGGCCAATCCGTCATCTTCTGCGCCCGAAACGTAGGCCGCCAAGAAGCGTGGTCCACCCGGTTCGATCTATACCAGGCCCCGCTAGACGCCTCACGACCGCCGCAGTGCCTCACCGAAGGCAACCGAGCCGCGATTACCCGCCCCGTCTTCTCGCCCGACGGCAACACCCTCGCCTACCTCTCCATGGAACGACCCGGCTACGAGGCCGACCGCTGGCGCATCCTGCTCAGAGCCTGGCCGAACGGCGAAACGCGCGTCTTGACACACGATTGGGACCGCTCCGCCACGACGATCGTCTGGTCGCGCGACGGCACCACGATCTACGCCGTCGCAGACAACATAGGCCAACGCTCTTTGTTCGCCGTCGACGTAAACTCCGGCGAAGTAAGGACTCTCGTTCGCGACGGCAAGGCCGGCACACCACTCGCCGCGTCGCTTTCCGGAGAACCCGCCGACGAGCACATCGTCTTCGGCCTCTGCCACCACCGATCCCCCGTCGAGCTCCACACCGTACGACCCGACGGCTCCGATCTTAAGCGCATCACGAGCATCAACGACAAGCACCTGGCATCCGTCCGCATGGGCGACAGTGAGCAGTTCGCATTCCCAGGTTGGAACGAGGAAGAGGTCTACGCCTACGTCGTCAAACCGGTCGATTTCGACGCGTCCAAAACATACCCGGTCGCGTTCCTGATCCACGGCGGACCGCAAGGCTCCTTCGGTAACGACTTCCACTACCGTTGGAACCCGCAAGCCTACGCCGGCGCCGGCTACGCCGTCATCATGGTCGACTTCCACGGCTCCACCGGCTACGGCCAGTCCTTCTGCGACTCGATCCGCGGCGACTGGGGCGGCAAACCGTTCGTAGACCTACAGAAAGGTCTCGCCGCCGCCCTCGACCGATACCCCTGGATGGACCCCGACCGCGTAGCCGCTCTCGGTGCCTCCTTCGGCGGATACATGATCAACTGGATCGCCGGCAATTGGCCCGACCGCTTCCGATGCCTGGTCAACCACGACGGCAACCTCGACGAGCGGATGGCCTACTACGACACCGAGGAACTTTGGTTCCCCGAGTGGGATCACCAGGGCAACCCCTGGGACAACCCCGAAAACTTCGCCAAGCACAACCCGATTGACTTCGTGAAAAACTGGAAGACCCCCATGCTGGTCATCCACGGCGCCCGCGACTTCCGCGTCGTCGACGTCCAGGGCATCGCCACCTTCACCGCCCTCCAGCGCCGCGCCATCCCCAGCAAGCTCCTCTACTTCCCCGACGAAAACCACTGGGTCTTGAAACCCGCCAACAGCATCCAATGGCACGAAACCGTCATCGCCTGGATCGACCAGTGGACCAAGCCGCTGAGCGGGTAGCGCACCTGTTGTTACCCTGCTCCGACCCGCGGGCTTCAGCCCGCGCGGATTCACGCAAAAAACCACAGTCCGGTCCGATCACGGGCCGGCACACAACAACGGAGCCGCGCTAAAATTCAGCCTCCTAACCCGCACTTCTCACCAGATAGATGGCAAAAGGCTGCCCTTCGTGGGATAAACAGGTTGTCCAAAGCCAGTTTATCGTTCACGGAGGAGCAGCCTTATGTGTGCA
>JASFUW010000436.1:0-4799 GCA_050050135.1 Phycisphaerae bacterium | reverse complement strand
GGACTATCCGCCAACCTTCCCTATTGCGACGGAACCCACAGCCGCGAAAACACGGGCGTCGCACCGATCGTGTGCCACGTCGAAGAGGACGGCAAGAGAGCGGTTTGCCAGTGCCACCAAAGCGGTTCGCTCCCCTGGTGCGACGGAACGCACGGCCGATTGTAGACCGCATCGATCCGTTTTCGGGATTGTCGCAAGTTGCAAACCCTGGTGACACTCTGGTGGCTGTGCTTCTGGACAGCCTTCGGACTGTGCCTCGGAAGCTTCCTGAACGCCGTCATCTATCGCCTTCCCCGTAACCGGTCTCTGCTGCGGCCGCTCTGGTCCGCGTGCCCGCATTGCCGGCACCGCATCCGGTGGTACGACAACCTCCCGGTCCTCAGCTTCATCCTGCTCCGCGGTCGATGCCGAGATTGTGGCATCCCCATCGCGACGCACTACGTCGTGGTCGAGCTGTCGGCCGCTTTGATTGTGCTGATGCTGCTCGACGCGCTTTTCATCGGGAACGTCCGCGGGGGCGTCAGCGTGACGCAGTTCGGAATCACCGAACACCTGGCGCTCGATTGGCCGATCTTCATGGCCCACGTCGTGCTTTTTGCCTGCCTCCTCCCCATGTCGGTGATCGATATCGAGCACTACTGGGTGGACATCCGTTTCACCAACTTCGCGACCATTGCCGGGTTCGTCTTTCACACACTCTGGACGCCGAGACATTCGGCTGCTTGGTTCAGGCCGTGGGACGCGACGGCGGTGGTGTCTCTGTTCACGATTCTCGCGCTCGCCGTGGTGTGGGCCTGGTCGGCGTCGCGCGAAGACCCCGATGCGGACGACGACGACGAAACGCCCGCCGAGGAATCCCAGCCGCCACCGGCGTCAGAGCCTCGGTCGTACCGTCTGCCCCCACCGTCCCTGACCGCCCCGCCGCGCGTCGCGGGTTGGATCGCCGGACTCGTCTTCGTGGTCGTGCTGCTGCTGATGTTCGTGGACGAGGCAGGGCTGTCCGAACTCGAATTCCGGCACGCCGGCCGCGCCCTGCTTCCGCTCATCATGTTCTTCGCCCTGATCGTCGCCATGAGCACCGAAAAGCGGGACTCGGACCAGGAAATCGCGACCGCAATCCACGAGGAAAGGCACGAAGCCAGGCGGATGGTCGTGGCGGAGCTGTGCGTGTTCCTCCCCGCCGTTGCGGCGGGCGTGCTCGGATGGTGGGTCGTCGCACACGGCGGCGAGCTCTCGGCCAAAATCGGGGGCGCTCTGGACGCCCGCATCCACGTGCCTGGAATCCGGATGATGCAGAGCTGGAACCCGCTGCTCGGGTTGGCGACGGCGGCCAGCGGGTTCGTCATCGCCGGCGCCGTGGGGTGGGCGGTGAGGATCGTTTTCACGCTCGTGTTCGGTAAGGAGGCATTTGGGACGGGAGATATTCACCTGATGGCGGCGGCCGGCTGTGTCGCCGGCTGGCCGGTCGTGGTGCTGGGCTTCTTCTTGACCTGCTTCATGGCCGGGGTCGGCTGGCTCGTCGCCCTGCCCTTCAAGCGGACCCGAGCCGTACCGCTCGGTCCGTGGTTGTCGTTGTCTTTTCTGGTGGTCGTCGTATTCTACGACTCGATCATCCGATGGCCGGTCGTGGTGCGCTCGGTCGAGACGATCAACTGGCTGCTGACGGACCCGCCACCACGTTTGATGTTAGAGGGCATCCGGTGAGTGTTGCATTCAAACAGTTTCGGGTCTATGTTCGGGGCGCAATCGTCGTCGCGGTCGCCCTCGCGATCGTGTTGGTGCTCGTCAAAAACCGAAACCACGCGGTCCGGTTTTGGTTTTTCGGGCTCACCGACGACACGCAGCCGCTCAACGTCGTGTGGTTGCTGCTGTGCACGGCCGCAGCGACGCTGATTACCTGGTGGGTCACCGCTCTCGGGTGGCGGCTGGTGCGCGACGTCCGCGAGCTGAAACGCGAACGCGCCGTCAAAGAGGCTGCCGCAACGCTCGACAAGCGGACGGCCGCACTGAACGAACAGGAAAAACGCATCGACGACAAGCTCCGTCGCGCCATCGGCGAGACGGACGAGGATTCGCAGGAAGACAAGGCTGGGGAATAGCCGACCGGTTTGACGGTTCAAACGCAAGGAGAAGCAAAATGCGCGGTCACATAATCCGAGGCTTGGCACCGTTGTGTCTAATCATGTTTGCCGTCGGCGGATGCGCTTCCACGCACCAGGAACGCGTCGCCATGCTCGAGGACCTCAACAACCAGCTCCGTGCACGGCTTAACAAGGCCAACATGGACCTCAGGGATGCCCAGCGCGGACAGGCGGAGATGGACGCACGCCTGGTCGCCGCACTCGACGAAGTCGGATCGTTGCGGTCGAAGCTCGAGCAGATACCGCCCCCCGCCGAGGCTGCCCCGGGTTGGACGCCCGTTCCCGGCGGAGCCATGATCGCCATCGAGAGCAACATCTTGTTCCCACCCGGGAAAGCCGTTCTGCGCGACGAGGCCCGGCGCACGCTCGATGCCATCGTCGGGACTGTGCAAACCGACTACGCGGACAAGAACATCCTCGTGATAGGCCACACCGACAACCAACCGATCAAAAAGAGCGGTTGGAAGGACAACTACCAACTGAGCGCCGAGCGCGCCCTGTCCGTCGTGCGTTACCTTCGAGACCGCAGCGTGAATCCCGATCGTCTGGTCGCCGGCGGTTGCGGGCAGCACCGTCCGCGCGTTCCGAACGATTCGCCCATCAACCAGACCAGAAACCGCCGCGTCGAAATCTACGCCCTCGACGGCGACGCCTTCATGCCGTAGACGCAGCGACAAGGACGACACGGGCTGAGCATGTGCTCAGCGCTGGCGGCACGCGACCGCGCCCTTTAATAACCCGAGTCCGTAGTAGACCCAGCGCAACGCGCCGGCCCTGAACCTTCTGCCGAGCACGAGCCCGAACGGCAGCAGAATCAGGCCCTGCATCAGCCGTACAATCCCCACGCACAGGACCCGGGCGAGTGCAACAGGCATGGCATCGTGGTCGAACCGAATCCGGGCTGCCGAGACGCCGAGGGACGAGGCCACTTTGACGAAGTAACTCCACTCGAGGCGCTCGGGGGCTATGATGTGGCCGACAACGGCCGTCGGCTCGTAGATGATCAACCCCCCCCGGGCGGCGATGCTCTTGACGATTGCGGTTTCTTCACCGGCCAGCAACCCGCTCCCTTTGCGCCCTAGCGCCGGATCAAACGCTCCCGCCCTCGAGAGCTCATCTTTGCGAAAGGACAGGTTCAGTCCGAAGAGGCCCTGACCGTTAGGCACCTCGCACCGCGTCGGCCCGAGCTCCACCTCCGACAAGTAGGTGCGAAACCGCGCGTCCAACCATTCGGGCGTCTCACCCTCCAGAATCAGATAGGCACGGCCGCCGACGACCGCTGCCTCTGTTTCCGCGAAGCTGGTCTCCAGGTTGGCGAGCCAACGTTGATCCAGAATCACGTCGTCGTCGAGAAACGCCACGATGTCTCCGCGCGACTCGCGCACCCCGCGGTTCCGGGCGGCCGATAGACCCTGCTCCTCCTCGAACACGTATCGTACGCGTGAGTCCCGCGCGACGGCTGTATTGACCACCTCGGCTGTGTCGTCGGTCGAGTTGTTGTCCACCACGATCAACTCATGTTCGACCTCATCGAGGCAAGTTTGCGCGAGGAACGAATCCAGCGCTCGTCGAAGCGTGTCGGACCGATTGTAGGTACACATGATTGCCGAAATCATTCGGGGTCGAACTCCGCCCACTCGCACAGCTCGTGATATGCCCGCAAGGTCTCCCGACTGAGCGTATCGTGGAACGCAGATCGCTTCAGCGCAGGATCGGGAAATTCACGGTCGAGACGGACGTCGAGAAAGCATTCCAGCCTGTCGAGTCCGTCGCCGCGTAGGATCTGCTCGTAGTGTACGCAGAGCCACTCTCCCTCCATGCGGTGTTCCTTCAGCACGTGCTCGTACATTAACCGCCAGACCGTGAGCGCACCTTCAAGGTCGATGTTCAGCGAAGCCAGGTAGGCCTCCGTCTGACACTCGCGCAAGATGCTCGCTGCTGTAACCCCCGGATGTCGAAAGACGCACACGAACCGCGTCGGGGGAAGAAATGGTCGCCACACCGGAAGCGTGTAACAGAACCGTGGGTCCTTGAACGCGAACGGTTGATGTTCGAGTTGACTGAGCACGCGGTCCCGCACATTCGTCGGACAGCTCAGTTCCATACCCAGTGGAACCTGAGCGAGCCACCGCTGCGCCTTGCCCATTCTTGCAGGAAACAATCGGCCGATCGGGCCCCAGGGCCTGCGCGGTTCGACCTGGGTTAGAAGGTCCTCGTTGATGTTCTGGATCACACGAGACTCGAAGTACCCCTTCGGGTTGCCCGGCGTGGGTGGCAGCAGGTCGTCACCCATCCAATAGCCGGCGGACTCGAGACACCCGCCCACCATGCTGGTGCCGCTTCGACCGGAACCTAATACCAGGCAGTTGTGCATGGACGAACCTATCCACCCGACGCCGACGCCCGACGCCGAGCACGCAAATATCGCCACGCTCCGTGCATCTCGCGCAGTGTGACCCTCGGGTCCCGCGGGCGCAGCATCTGACGTATCCACCCTGTCAGATACTGAAGGTTACCAGCCGTAATGAACTTGGCGTAGTACGCCCCTCGGGCTGCGGCGTTGATGCGACGGTGCGCATCGAGTTCCTTACCCGGCTTCCTGCCGTGATGGTGATAGACAACCAACTCCGGCACATGGGCACCGACGAAACCCGCGAC
>JASFUW010000435.1:0-4799 GCA_050050135.1 Phycisphaerae bacterium | reverse complement strand
CGGGTCATGTGTACCGGATGTCCCTAAACTGTGGTTCGAAGAATCGCGGGAGCAATTCGTCGACGCGGAGGAGCCCGGCGCGCGACAGGGTCACGCCGGCGCCGTTGATGGTGGCGAGATTCTGCTTGACGAGCGAGGCGAACGCGTCGGCGAAGAGCGTGAGAATATCCGCGTCGAACTTCTTGTCGAAGTAGTCCGGTTCGAGGCGGCCCAGCTTGAGCTGGAGGATCATCTCGCGGACAAGGCGTTGGTGGTCGGTCAGCGGGAGCGCGCGGGCGATCGGCAGGCCGTTGGTTTCTGGTTGCTTATCGCCGGTCTGCAGGGCGGCGAAGTATTCCTCCCAGGTGTCGACGTTCTGAAAGTGGAAGCCGCCGACGTGCGAGAACGAAGAGACGCCGGTTCCGATCATGTCGGCGCCGTGCCAGAGGGAGTCGCGGTAGAGGAACCGGCTTCGTGGTGAGGGCTTGATGACGGTGTATGCGCTGGAGACGACATAGCCCGCGTCTTCGAAGCGGCGAAAGGCGTGGTCGACCCAGGCGCGTTTGGTCGCCCAGTCGGCGACGGGAGCTGCGGTTCCGGAGGCTTTGGCTTCGCGTGCGATGACGGTGTTATGGGGCAGCTCCATCTGGTAAACGGTCAGGCTGTCTGGCTGGAGGGCGAGCGTGGTTTCGACCGTTTCCTTCCATTTGGTCTCGGTGTCGCCAAGCATGCCGGCGATGAGGTCGACGTTGATCTGGGCGAAGCCGACCTCGCGGGCCCATTGATAGGCGCGGTGAATCTCGGGGGATCTGTGCGCCCTGCCGTTTAGTGCCAGGATGTCGTCATCAAAATGCTCGATGCCGAGGCTGAGTCGGGTGGTTCCGATCTCCTGTATGGCTTGGAGCTTGCTTTTTTTGAGCGTTCCGGGCTCGCATTCGAACGTTACCTCAGGGGCGGAGTCCCAGACCCAGTGTCTGCGGGTTCTGTCGATCAAGCGCTTGAGCTGCTCGCTGCTGAGGAAGGAGGGGGTGCCGCCTCCGAAGTAAACGAAGGTGAGCTCGCGATGGCGGAATGCCGGTTTTGCGGCGAAGGCAGCGGCTTCGGCGGTCAGCGCCTCGAGGTAGGTCTCGATGTCGCGCGAGTTTTTGTCTGTATAGACGCGGAAGTAACAGAACTTGCAGCGTTTCCGGCAGAACGGGATGTGCATGTACAGGCCGAGAGGGACGGGCGAAGGGCCCGGTTGGCGGTCGAGGGCGGCGAGGACGGCGGGCACGTGGTCCGCCGACCACGTCGAGAAGGGTGGGTAGTTGGAGACGAAGTAGCTACCGACCTCGGTTGCGGGCTCGTCGCGTTGTTCTCGAACTTCCAGCTCCACGTTCCTGCTCCGGCACGTTGTCTGGTGTCGCGCAATACGTACGTGCGCACTCGCTGCATGGTCACCATGCTGCCTGGGGTCCGCTTGTGCGCAAACGGTTATCGGCTGTCCCCGCCCGGGGGGCTTGCCACGGCCCAATCATCAACAAGTATAGTCGAAGCCGGGGTAATTCGCATGTAACAAGGTGTCAGGGAGGAAGCGACTTACGAATGGCGAATTACCGATCACGGACGGTGGAACCGAGGCGCGGTCCCTGTGGTAGACCCTACGCGTAGGCTGCACGGTAGATGGTCAAGAACTCGGGTTCGCCGACGGGACGTGGGTTGAAACCGGCGGTCCATTCGTTGGCTGCCTCGTGTGCGAGGTCAGGCAGGGCGTCTACGGGCACCTGGCACTCGCGTAGCTGCCGCGGGAGCCCGGCTACGCCCAGGAACCACTCGATACGTTGGGCCAAGTCCTCGGCGTCGTCGCAGATCGCCGTGTAAGGGTTGCCCAACTTCGAATCGGCGGCGTTGAATCGGACCACGTGGGGGAGCATCAATCCGACGGCTGACCCGTGCAGCGTCTTAAACCTGGCTGTGAGTGGGTTCGCGCAGGCGTGCGCCGCGCCGAGCATGGAGTGCTCGATGGCTGCCCCTGCGAGGTGCGCGCCCAATGTCATGTCTGCGCGTGCCTGTTCGTCAGGGCGGTTCTGCATGACCCGTGCGAGCGCGCGATCCAGGCGCGTCCACGCCTCGCGCGTGAAGGCCAACGAATCCTCGTTCCGTTTGGTGGTGGCTGCGGTCTCGACGGCGTGCGCGATGGCGTCGATTCCGGTGGCGGCGGCGACCGCAAAAGGGACCGTGCGCGTCAGTTCGGGATCGAGGACGGCCGCGCGGCACTGGGCTTTGACGTCGCCGCATGCCATCTTTCGGCGCGTGACGGGGTCGGTAATGAGGGCGAAGCACTGGGCCTCGCTGCCGGTGCCGGCGGTCGTGGGCACGGCGATCATGGGGAGCATGGGTTTGGTAGCTTTGTTGACGCCCCAGTAGTCTGCCATCTTGCCGCCGTTTGTGAGGATGAAGTTGATGCCCTTGGCGCAGTCCATGGCGCTGCCGCCGCCGAGTCCCACGAGAAAATCAGGTTCGACCCGGCGGGCTACGCGTATGCCAGCGGCTACGTGCTCGGTGGTGGGGTTCTCCTCGACGCCGTCGAAGACGGTGACGGGGAGTTGGGCGTCGCGGAGCGCTGCCGCGGCGCGCTCGGCATGACCGGCTGCACGAATGCCCGGGTCGGTTACCAGAAGGACGTTCGTCGCGCCTTCGTTCTTGGCGAGTTTGCCAAGGGTAGCGATGGTGCCCGGTCCGAAGGTTACGCGGGTGCGGGAGCGGCGGAGTATCTCGGGGAGACGGTAGTCGCACCGAGGATGCCGGGGTGGTGAGGTGTCGGGCGTCAGGTTGGGTGTCATGCGGCCGGCTCGATCTGGAAGGCGCGTTGGCGGTACAGGTGGTCGAAGAGATTGCCTTCGTGGGGTTGATCCCAACTGATCCGCCAAGTGGGGATGGGGCCGATGTTCAGACGATCGACGTCGGGCGAGCGAAGGAGGGCATTCGTAAGTGTCGGATCGGCGGTGACGGCGGAGGCGATGAGCGTTTGGCCGATGGCGTTCGGGATGTCCGTCGTGGGACATTCGACGACCGACGCGTAGGGGAAGAGAAACTCGCGGTTGGCGAGGGGGTGGTCGCGGTCTTCGCAAAGCGCGATCGTGGGAAGCAGATAGGAGCATCGGTCCCGTGTGGCTAAGCGGGTGGCGCCGCGGAGCTGTTCGGTGAGGTCTGTGGCGCCGTCGACGCGGAGGTCGGCGTCGATGACGGCGGATATGCGCTCGGCGAATTCGGGGTTGGCGAACGCGGCGACGGAGGCGTTGGGGTGGTCGGCGGGGAGGGGCTCGACTTTTACCAGCCGCTCGGCGAGTGCTCTTGCGATGGCTTCGCCGTTTTTCGGTGTCCAGACGCTGGAGGCGTTGATGCAGGACCGGCCGCAATTGGCGACGATGGACGACTCGATCAGGTCGAGATGGTCTTCCCAATTGTCGGCGGCGTCGTCACCCAGGATGACCTTGCTGAAACCGGGTCCGTGCAACTCGACGCGGGGGTCGCCCTGCCAAGGTCGTGTCGTAGTGACGTCGCCGAAGAGCATGGACTTCGGCACGAGGCGCAGCAACTCGCCGGCGCCGGCGTGGTCGGTGGGGTAGAAGCCGAACGCTTCGCGGGGGACGCCGGCGGCGGAGAGGGCTTCGATGACTCGATAGGGGGTCCAGGGTTCCTCGCGGCCGGGTTTGAGGACGACGGGGGCTTTGAGCGCGATTGCGGGTATCCACAGGGCGTGCACACCGGGTGAGTTGCTGGGGAGGACGGCGCCGAAGATTCGACCCTCCCGGAAAAAGCTCAGTGTCCGGCCGCCTTGGGTGCCGTGTCCGCGGTCGAGGAGTGTGAGGTCGAGGCCTCTGGTCAGGCCAGCGAGGACGGTGTCCATCTCGGCGAGGACGCGGCGAATCTTGTCGGCGTTGGTCTTGCAGTAGGTGACGGGCATGCCGGTCGTGGCCGAAAGCTGGTTGACGTAGTCTTCGAAGGATTGCGACTCGTTGCCGATGGGGAGCGTGGCTGTCGTGAAGATGTCGGCAGCCTTGCGACACAGGTCAAGGAGGTGGGCGGACGAGAGGTTTTCGAGCACGTCGTCGGGCATGCGGTTGATGTCGCGTACGATCATGCCGCTGTTTGCCTGGCTTACGCGGGCGACGGGCTCGCCGGTGGCGTGGTGCACGATCTCGGTTTGATCGATGCTCTCGTAGGGTTCGCCCTGCCGTAGGATCGGGATGTGCAACATCTCAATAGACCCCTTCGACGATGGGGGTGGTGAATCCGGAGAAGGGGCGGACGTCGGCGACGCCGTCCCAGGGGTATGCGTCGCACGGTGGTCGGCGGACGCCCTCGTCGCGTTCGAGGAAGCGCGGCAGGAAGAACTCTCTGGTGAGCGTGGTAAGGCGCGTTCGGCCGAGTTGGCCGTAGTCGACGACGCGGTCCGGGCTGTCGGGGTCGACGACCTCCATCATGGCCCGCGGGCTGGGGGGGTGGTAGATGATGCTGTAGTTGTCGGCGGGGTCGAATGGTTTGGGAGCGGCGAGGCCCATCAGGGTGTTGCCGTAGGTCGGGACGAAATCGATGGAGCCTTCGAGCAGCTCCTCGCGGGCGAAGCGGTTGAACTGGGCTGTCAACTGCGTGCCACCGCAGAAGACGCCCTTGATGCCCTGCTTTTTCAGCGAGATTCGCTCGCATAGGGCTTCGAGAAGCTTTGGCGTGGTGAACAAGCACTGGATGTTGTCGTGGGCTTTGAGGAGGGTGAGCCCCTGGTTGATGACGTGATCGCGGTACTCGGCGATGACGTCCATGCGTCCTTTCTTGATGAG
>JASFUW010000434.1:0-4809 GCA_050050135.1 Phycisphaerae bacterium | reverse complement strand
TATCACATTTGGCCTCGCGCTGATCGAGTTGATCGCTCTTTTCCGCGAGGGCTTTTTGAAGCTGCTCGATCCTGGCCTGTTCCTGCTGGACTTGGGCGCTTTGCTTCTCGAGCTGTCGGGTCTGCGTTGCGACCTGCTCTTCCAACGCATTCTGTTGGCTTTCGAGGTCGGTGCGAACTTCCTTCGCCCAGGTGTCGAGTTGGGCTCGATGATCGCTGAGCTCGGTCTCGAGTTCGTTGATTGCAGAGTCCAACGCCAACAGCGTGTCGTCGTAAACGGCGGCGTCCACCATGTTCGTATCTCTCTGCCGTGATACCGGCCTGCCAACGGTCCGCTCGGCTCGAGCACCGGCGGATTGCGACGCCGAAACACCGGCGTTCGCGACACCTCCGGGACCCCGAGCCATGTGAAAACATAGCTAGTCTTTAACGATTCTACATTTCGTCCAGGTAATCGGTGGGGTGCGGATACGATTGCTTTGCGCCGCGTCCCGTAATCGGGCCGAGCTGCGGCGCTTTTCGTCAGGTCCGCAAAAAAGCTTGCCGGGGACGTAATGAGCCCGAATACGCCACAGACGGCACGCCCCGCGGCGCGGCGCTCACTCGGCTCGTATCGTAGGCTTGTGGAGTTGGCCATCGCAAGTGTGTGAGGAGCCCTCCGAGGCTGACGGGGGTCATGCCGAAGGGGCACCGCACGGGGCCGATGGGTGCCACGCTTGGCCGAAGGGTGCCCGATGACAAAGGGGGGCACTCCAATCGAGCCGCGGAGTTCGTCAATGTCGGGGAGCCGACACAAGAAGCAGCTTCCACCCGCACCAGAGTCCAAACGGTTGGGCCTGCTCGCGGCCGAGGCCGTCAACAGGCTCAAAACCGTCCGGGAGGAGCTTGCCCAGGAGAAGGACTGCGTCCAGCAGACCCGCGCCGGACTTGATGCCGAGCAGGAGCATCTTGCCGAGGACCGCACGCAGTTGGCCAAGCTCCGCGAAGAGCTGGACGGCAAATTCACGGCCCTGGGGCAGGCGACCACCGAACTCGAGCAACAGCGCGACTCGGTCGAGAAGGCGACCACCCAATGCGAAAAGCAGAAACGGACCCTCGTCGCCCAACAGTCCAAGCTCGAGACCGAAGCCAAGAAACTGGCCGAGCTGCAGCAGTCGCACGCTGCGGCCGTCAACAAGCTTCTCGAAAGAGAAAAAACACTCGAACACGCACAGACCAAGCTTGAAGGACAAATCAAGGAGTTGGGACCCAAGCAAATCGAAATGCAGAAGCGGGAAGAAGCCATCGAAGCACGGTCCGCACAACTCGAGACTCAGGCGGCGGAAATCGCGGAGACACGCGACGCGCTCAGTGCCATGCAGGCGCAGTTGACGCGCGATCAGGGCGAAATCGCCATCCAGCGCGATGAACTGTTGCAGCGGCTCAGCTCCAAACCGGCAGCAGCCCGCAACGCCGCGCCACAAGCACCGTCTCACTCGTTGACCGCTGCCGAGGAACCGTTGCACAGTGTAGTGCCCAAACCCGCTGCGGGCGAGGCGGCCCAGCAATTCCGCAAGCTGCGACGCGACGCCAAGCGAAAGGCACTCGGAGTATAACCGTCCCCGAAAAAGGCGTCGCTTTTCTCTTGGAGCACCGTCATGGCATTGAAGCTGTTCTCGCGACGAGGCGTCGACCGGAAGTCCTCGGGCAAACCGCCACGAGGCAAGCAGGAGACCGGCGCTTCGGCTCTCGCTGATCCCGATTTCAACCCCGCGCCCTGCGAAGCGCTGGACAACAATCCGGTTCGCAAGCTGTTTCAGCAGGGCCGCTGGAACGTCCTTCTTCAGGAAAAAGCCCAGTGGGAAAAACACCTCGACGGCGAAGCCACCATCGAGCAGGCCAAGCTCGAGCTTGAACAGCGCATGGCGTTGGTGCCCGCCGGGAGCGTCACCCTCGCCAAGACCCTCAGCGCCCAGCCCGGTTCGCCCGAAGAGGACGTCGACGTCGAGCCCTTCCTTCTGGACGTGCACTGCGTCACCAACGCACGCTTCCAGAGGTTCGTCGATGCCGGCGGGTATGACGCACTCGAATACTGGCCCGAGGAAATCTGGCCTCATCTGATCGAACTCAAGGACGTCACCGGCCAGCCCGCCCCGCGTCTGTGGCAAAACGGCCGTCACGACGGGCGCATCGCCGATCATCCCGTCGTCGGCGTAAGCTGGTACGAGGCTCAGGCCTTCGCACTCTGGATCGGGCAGCGACTGCCCTCCGAATCCGAGTGGCAGATGGCAGCCTCCTGGCACATCAAGAGTTCCACCGACATCATGCGACGCTTCCCCTGGGGCGACGCCATGGACAACACCCGATGCAACATCTGGTCTTCCAGGTTCGGAAAAACGGTGCCCGTCGAGGAATATCCCAACGGCGCGGCGCCCAACCAGGTGCGTCAGCTCGTCGGCAACGTGTGGGAGTGGACGGACACGGAATACGCGATCTCCGATGACATCGGCCGGCCCATCGTCGGCGAGATGCCCATGCAAGTCGTGCGCGGCGGGGCCTTCGACACGTACTTCGAAACCCAAGCCGCCAACTACTTCCGCACCGGGCAGATTGCACTGGCGCGAACCTATAACACCGGTGTCCGATGCGCGATGAACCTGTCAGACGCCACTTGGATCAATGGCGAATAATATAAAGGAATGCAAACGTGGCTACGAACTCCAGCACAGCCTTCGCCCAGTTGACCTCCGTACCCTGCCTGATCTGCGAGACGGAAAACGAAAAGGAAGCGATCGTCTGCGGAACCTGCGGGGCGCCGATGGCCCTTATTCAGGAAGCGGTCACCCAGGAGCGCGATCCCTGCATCGTGACCGTCATCGGCGATAGCAACGTCGGCAAGACGGTCTATCTCGGCATGCTCCTGGACATGCTCTCGAAACGGGCCGAAGACTTCGAGGCCATTCCCAAGGGCGCCTATTCCGTCAACCTCCAGCACAGCGTGATCAGCTACCTCGGTGCGCGGCAGTTCCCGCCCAAGACCGCCATGGAGGTCGACGATTGGCACTGGGCGTACTATCAGGTATCCAGGCGCGATCGCGGCACGCAGATATGCGACCTGGTCATGCCCGACATGGCCGGTGAGGCGATCGCTGCCGAGGTCGCGACACCCTCGACCTTCGCCGTCATCCGCTCGCTCTTGGAGAAAAGCTCGGGCGCCGTTCTTCTCGTTGACGCCGCCCTGGCGGGCGCCGGCTCGCCGCAGCCGGACTTCTTCGCCCTCAAGCTCATGAGCTATCTCGACGGCGTGCTGGCGGTCAGGCGGGAGGAACGCCTCAGCACGCCGGTCGCGGTCGTCTTGTCCAAGGCCGACTACTGTCCGGAGTGTTTCGAGGACCCGCGCAGCTTCGCCAAGACAAACCTCAACCGACTCTGGAACATGTGTGAAAGTCGGTTCATGTACTTCGAGTTCTTCGCCACCAGCGTCGTCGGGGCCCTCGGGTACGGCACGGACCAGTCCGACAACGTGATTCCGTATCCGCTGCACGTCGCCCCCCGCGGAATCCTCGAACCGTTCGAGTGGGTGCTCAGCAAGCTCGGTTAGGGAGTGTCTCGACGTGGGGAAGGAGCGGAGCGACTATGTCCACACCGATTATCCCTTGCGAACAGGCCATCTTCACCTCGGTCCGCACACCGATGGGGGAGGGCTATCGGATCATCGCCGCCAGCCCCGGGCTCAAGCCCGAGGAGAAACAGACCATCACCCGTTTCTCACCGTCGCACGAGGCGCTCTGTCCGGTCGAGTCGAACGAGAAGCGGCCGGACGGGGTCTGCGGTGTAGCGTTTTATCCGCTTCCGACCAAACGTGTGTGCGTGGCCTGCTCCTGCGACGCCGGTGCGGAGCATACAGGTCGCGGCGGAATGCGGGTTTACACCCATAACGTCGTCTTCGACGCCGCCGACCTCGAGCAGTGCAAGTTCAACCCGTTCGCCGTAGTTCGCGCCATGGCGGAGATCGGACTCACCGTGCCCCAGCTCAAGCCGCCCGCGGTACTTCCCAACCTGGAGCTGCCGCTTTCCGACGCGGTCGAGCGCGGTCCGAGCGCCGCGCTGGACGACCACGTGCCCACACCGTGGCGGTTGCACGCGCTCGAGGGACTGCTTGCCGAACGCAGTCTGATCGTGAACGTGCCCGGTGAGTGGCTTGCCATCGCCGAAGCCCTGATTCTCGGAGTACCCGGTCCACTGAGAACCCGCGTCTCGTTTGCCGCCGGTATGAAATTCTCCGTGAATCGGTGTCACCACCTGTCACTCCTCGCCGACGAACAGCATCACGCCAGGTCCCGCGTGACCGGTCAGAAGATCGAGTACCTGGAACCCGGCGCCGACGAGCCGCCTCGACCGCCGGACGGCGCGTGGCATCGATTCGTGGAACGGCACTGGGGCCGTGGCGATGTCACGGGGCTCGCGCATCGTACCTCCAGACCGTTCGCCGATGTGCGCCCCGAGGGGCGGGAGCGCGTCGGACAGCTCTACAACGAGATCGACGACGTGCCGAGAACCGATACGAATGTCCTTCTCGACAACGTCATGCGTCGCGTCGGCGCCTGTCAGGACGACGAGGTCGAAGCCGGGATCCTGACCGAGCTGGAGGTCGCCACGCAGCGCGAGCTGGTCAATCGGTTCGACAAGATGTCGTGGGACGAGGCGCAACCGCTTTGGGCGAGACTCGTTGAACTTCGGCGCAAATCGGAAGAAAGCCGCCTTTTCGCCACCCCGCTCATCGACAGCGCACTGGCGATCGCAGAACGAAAGCATCCGACGGTGGCTGCCC
>JASFUW010000433.1:0-4827 GCA_050050135.1 Phycisphaerae bacterium | reverse complement strand
ACCCTGCCCTCCCCCTGCGAGGGGGAGGGGTTATTGTGCCCTTCCAGGGCGGGAACCGCTACGGGGATCGCGTCCCGTGAGCGTTGCCCACGGCTATTATATGCAAGCCCGTCAGGCTTGGCGGCCGGACCCCGTTTCATGGTCGCGGGAGATACAGGATGCATCGAACGCTTGAAGACATTCGCCGTGAAGGACTCGACGCGCTCCGCGAGCGGCTCGGTCGACCCGGGATGCTACGCTTCCTCCAACAGTTCGAGACCGGCTCGGGCGATTACGCTCACCAGCGGTGGGCATGGGTCGACGCCACCTCGCTCGACGACCTGAAGCTGCAACTCCGCAACCGCCGCAAACGCGTTCGGACGCGAACCCGCGTACGCAAAGCCGAGCCCTCCACCTTCGCCCTCCCTCCACCCCGGGACCGCTTCTCCCTCCGTCGCTTCGTCGCTCCGTCGCTCCGTCGCTGCTCCCCACATTCCCCCAGCGCGCGCCCTTCAAGTTATATCAACGAGGTGCGCACCCCGTACGCGCACCGTGAGCGGAGGAATAACGCCCGATGCGCGAAAAAAAGTATCCCGAGCAGACCCAAAAACCCGACCTGGCGCTAGCGCCAACCCGGTTCCACCCAAAAAGCAGACCCGAACAGACCCATTCCTCGTCACTCCGTCGCATCGTCGCTTCGTCGCTTCGTCGCTTCTCCCGTTCGACGTCTTCCTATTTCGCTTCCATGACCGTCATCTTGTTGATCTTGACCGGTTCGACGGGCGACGACTTTTCGCCGGTGCCGGCGTCGCGGGTGGGGACGGCGTCGATCTTGGCCAGCGTCTCGAACGACGCGTCGTCGGCGAGCTTACCGAATGCGGTGTACTGGTTGTCGAGGAAGCGGGCGTCGTCCAGACAGATGAAAAACTGGCACGAGGCCGAGTTGGGGTCCTGGCTTCGAGCCATCGACAACACACCGCGGACGTGCGGCGTGTCGTTAAACTCCGCGTCGAGCCGTCGCGGGCCGTCGCCGGTTCCGGTGCCCTTCGGGCAGCCGCCCTGGATCATGAATCCCTCCATGACCCGATGGAAGGTGAGGCCGTCATAAAACCCCGACTCCGCCAGATCGACGAAGTTCTCGACGTGTTTCGGGGCCTTTTCGGGCAAAAATGACAAAGTCATGTCACCAAAGTCGGTATTGATCGTCACGTTCTTCACACGTTTCTCCAGGTTGAACAACCGCCTGTCGCCATCACCACGCATCCCCGCTTCTGCGAACGCACCGTACGCATTCAGTCGCTCGCCGCGAGTACCTCCTCCACCCGTTCGATCAACGAAGGCAAGTCGTCGTGCACCACATGCCAGAGAATGTCGTAATCGACGGCCACGTACCCACGTATCAGCCGGTTCCGCATTCCCACGATCTGGCGCCAGGGAATCTGCGGCGTATGTCGCTTGCGTTCCTCCGAAACGCGGTTCGCAGCCTCCCCGACGATCTCGACGAAACGCTCCAGCGCCGCACCCAGGATTTCATCCTGATCGAGCTCCGCACGTGCACGGCCCCCGATGGCAGCGACGGCCTTACGCGCATACTCGAGCATGCCGCGCAACCGAGCATCGTCGTCATGGTGCGACATAAACGTCCTGTGCTTCCCTCAGAACCTCTTCACGAAAGGACGGGTTCAGAAACCCGGGGGTATTCAGGTCGACCTTGCGACCCATCATCTCCGACAGCTTGTCTTCGATGTCAAAGAACGCCAGACCGACCTTCGCGCCCGGCTCGAACTCGACAAGGACATCGACGTCACTTGCGGAGTCGAAGTCGCCGCGCAACACAGACCCGAAGAGCGCAAGACGCCGTATCCGCGACCGTGCGCACAACGCCGCGAGTTCCTGTTGATCGAGTTGTGGAGGTTGTGATACCACCGACTCCGGCCCTACGTTTCTCCCGCGCGATCTCCCTTATGCGGCGTCGGTCATCCTCGGTCGTCGCTCCGGGTCTTACGAACCCACGATCAACCCATGTGCTTGATGACCGCCTGGCCGAACTCACTGCACTTGAGCAGCTTGGCGTCGATGCCTTCCGCCCGCATCAACCGCTCGAAGTCATACGTCACCTCGCGGGCCCCGATCGCCCCGTCCATGCCCTTGATGATCAGATCGGCCGCTTCGGTCCAGCCCATATAGCGGAACATCATCTCGCCCGACAGCACGACGCTGCCCGGGTTGACCTTGTCTTGGTTGGCGTATTTGGGCGCGGTGCCGTGCGTGGCTTCGAAGATGGCGTGGCCGGTGTCATAGTTGATGTTGCCGCCCGGTGCGATCCCGATCCCGCCGACCTGAGCGGCGAGGGCGTCGGAGATGTAGTCGCCGTTGAGGTTCATGGTGGCGATGATGTCGAACTCGTTGGCCCGCGTCAGCACCTGCTGCAGGGCGATGTCGGCGATGGCGTCCTTGACCAAGATCTTACCCGCCTTGAGGGCTTCGTCCTGTTCGAGGTTCGCGGATTCCTCGCCCTTGTCCTTCTTGGTTTTCTCCCATTTGGACCAGGTGTAGGTCTGCTTCGGGAACTCCTGATCGGCCAACTCATAACCCCAGTCGCGGAACGCACCCTCCGTGAATTTCATGATGTTGCCCTTGTGGACGAAGGTGACGCTCTTCCGGTTGTACTTGAGGGCGTAGTTGATGGCTGCGCGCACCAGCCGCTTGGTGCCTTCGCTGCTGACCGGCTTGATGCCGATCCCGCTCGTCTCGGGGAAGCGAATCTTGCGCACGCCCATGGCATCCTGCAAAAACGCGATCACCTTCTTGACCTCCGGCGTTCCCGCCTCCCACTCGACGCCGGCGTAGATGTCCTCGGTGTTTTCGCGGAAGATGACCATGTCGACGAGCTCGGGGCGCTTGACGGGCGACGGCACACCGGTGAAGTATCGCACGGGTCGCAGGCAGGTATACAGGTCGAGCTTCTGGCGGAGGGCCACGTTGAGCGAACGAATACCGCCGCCGACGGGCGTGGTGAGCGGGCCCTTGATTCCGACCAGGAAGGTCTTAAACGCGTTGACGGTGTCCTCGGGGAGCCAGGTGCCGAATTTGTCGTACGACTTCTGACCTGCGTACACCTCGAACCAGGCGATCTTGCGTTTGCCGCCGTAGGCTTTCTCGACCGCGGCCTCGAAGACGGCGACCGACGCGCGCCAGATGTCCGGACCCGTGCCGTCGCCTTCGATGCACGGAAGGATCGGGTGGTCGGGGACGTTGAGCCCCTTGTCCGTCATGGTAATGGGCGAGCCATCCGCCGGTGGAGTGACGTTCTCGAAGTTCATGGGGTGAAGACCTCTCTGCTTGCGGGTTTCGTTCTCACGCACCGTGCCTTACGGGTTGGTGTCGTCACCAACTCGTGAAGTCGCTACACATCCACGACTTCACGAGCCTATGAAGGACCCGGCATCATAAGCACCCCAAGCGGTGGCGTCAACATACGGAGCCCGGCACTCACCCGGCCGATCGGCACCGGTCACGGGAACGTACGGTGCCCGGCCACCCGGACTGAGCCCACGGTGTGCCGACCCGTGTTCGCCGGAGTCAATCGTCCGCGACAACGTGCGGGTCCACGGGCGATCCGCCCGGTAGCATCTGCAAAGCTGCGGACGCTCCGTCGTAGGTCGAGCTAGACGGGCACGCGCCGAACCACTATACCAGGGAGCGATGCAAGTAGACACGACGAAGAACGTGGAGCAACTGTGCGCTGGCTTGAACGACGCCCAACGCGAAGCCGTTGTGCACGCTGACGGCCCATTGCTGATTCTCGCCGGCCCCGGTAGCGGCAAGACGCGCGTCGTGACGCGCCGGGCGGCGTGTCTGGCGCAAACCGTCACGACACCGCGGCACATCCTTGCGATCACGTTCACCAACAAAGCCGCCCGGGAGATGCAAGACAGGATGCGTGCCCTCGACGTGACGGGCGGCATAACGGTGTGTACGTTTCATGCTCTGTGTGCCAGGCTGCTGCGGGAGTACCATCAACGGGCGGGCATTCCCGGGAACTTCACCATCTTCGACCGCGACGATCGGCGGAAACTCATCAAGGCTGCGATCGAGCAGTGCGACTTGTCGACGACCAATTGGGCGCCGGCGCGGGTCGACCACGTCATCAGCCGGGCGAAAAACGCCATGTTGACCGCCGAGCGTTTCGGGGAGGCAATGGCCGATTGGAGCACGCGAACCATCGCTCGGATCTACGAGCGATACGAAGCACTGCTCGCCAAGATGGGCGGGCTGGATTTCGACGACCTGTTGATGCGCGTGGCCTTGCTCCTCTCCGAAGACGCCGAGCTGTGTGCCGAGCTCGAGGATCGTTTCCGCTACGTCCTGATCGACGAGTATCAGGACACGAACATGGCACAGTATCAGATGGCCCGCCTGATCACCGCAAAGCGACGAAACCTGTGCGTGACCGGCGACCCCGACCAGTCCATCTACGGCTGGCGAGGCGCCAACATCGAAAACATCCTCAGCTTCGAGCGCGACTATGCGGACGCCAGGGTCGTCCGGCTCGAACAGAACTACCGGTCGACGAAACGCGTGCTGGCGGCGGCGGATGCGTTGATCGCGGGGAACGTCAGGCGGAAAGAGAAGGGGCTTTGGACCGAGAACGAGGACGGGCCCGCGATTCGGGGGCTCGAGGCGGAGACCGGCGATGAAGAGGCGCAGATGATTGCGCACGACATTTGCCGGTGCATCAACAACGGCCACGCCGCGGGCGACGTGGCGGTTTTCTACCGGGTAAACTCGCTGAGCCGTGTGCTCGAAGAGGCCCTGTTACGCCAGGGCATCGCCTATCAGATCGCG
>JASFUW010000432.1:0-4829 GCA_050050135.1 Phycisphaerae bacterium | reverse complement strand
CACCCAGTCGTCGAAATCGAGCACCTGGTCGAGTGCCTCGACGCAGTCCTCCATCATCCGATTGCGGTTGAACGGGTACGCGCTCTGGATGCCGTCGTTCGCCGTGCCTCGGTGCGAGTCCGATACATAGTTCGCGGAGCCGGAGAATCGCGTTTCACCCAGATCGAGCAGCCCGTCCAGGTTGTAGTCACGGAACCCCAGGTTCGGCCCGTACAGGCTGCCGGCGTACGGGTGCCGGCGTATTCTCCCGTCGAAGCTCAGGTCCCGCTCCCAGGAAGTGCCGGTGTTGAACGGCGGCTCTCGGCGCCAGGTCAACACTTCCATGGTCAGCACGTTGCCCGCGTCCCGATGATGGTTGCCGTGAATGTCCGTGGCGTAGGGCCCGGCGGCGACCAGGAGGTCATCCTCCTCGAACGCGCTCGGGAAGATGTGGATCCCCCGGTCCTCACCGTAGTTGGCCGGGAGCACCACCTCGTCATCGTCTTCCGGAGTTTTTCCCGAAAGGTCGACGGTCGAACGGAAGGGCGACGTTACCTCCCCCAGATACTGGTCCCCGGCCCGGTGATACTTGGAGGACGCGAGATCGTCATGCTCGACCCAGCCGTCGTAGAAGATGCCCGGCTCGTCCGTGCCTTCCGTTTCCTCCGGCAGAATCGGGAAGTTGCACAGCTCCTCGAAGCCCGACTCGTTGCTGCCGGTCTCGAAGACCACAAAACCGTCCAGGTCGTTATCACATCCGATCCACCCTGTGCCGTCGCCGTGGAGCCCGCCGGCGTTCGCCTTGAAATAGCGCCGATGGATCAGGGACTCATAGCCGTCCGTGTCCACGTCGTCGAACGGGATGAACGGACGGACGTTGGGCACGGAGCTTTGCACCAACGTGCAGACCCTCCGGGCGGTGTCACAGCGGGCACGACTGCCCAGGCCCCCGCAGTCGTTCACGCAATGACCGGCGGGCACGTCACACGTTGCGCCCCCACCGCCGTACGCGCAGTCTGCGTCGGTGGTGCAGGGCAGCGCGCAATCGAACTGACCCGGCCACGAAGGTGGTTCACAAGCCCCGCGTCTGACGTTCGCCGGGCCCTCCGGTTGCGTCGGGTCGAAGCTCCCGAGTTCACACTCGCACGGGACGTAGGCCGGCCCGGACCCGTGGTTCTCGCACGAAACCGCCGCATACCGGTCTTCCCATGCTTGGTCATACCACGGTTCGTCCATCGCCTCGGTCGGGGGATTCTGGTACGGTGACAGATACGTGCCCGGTCGCGGTGTGTGATCACCCAGCAGGAGCGCCGTCGCCCCGACCTGGTCACCGGCAGGGCGCAGCTTCGCGCTACGCACCTCGGTGTCATTAGGCCCGTCCTCGGTGGTCTGGTCGAACCAGTGGTCGGGCGGATTGTAATCCATGTGGAATCCCGCGGGGCAACCGTTGACCACGTTCTCGGTCGTCACGCAGGTGCAGAAGGTCGTCCCACGGCAATACCGCTGGGCGGTCGGGTTACCTTCCGGTATGAAACAAGCGTCGGGATCCTCTGAACCACAGTCGAACGGGCTGGAACAGGGGATCAACCCGGCGCACAACGCGACCGAGGAAAACCCCGTGCATTCCGCGGCGGCTTCGCACGGAATCGACGGACAAACGCACGTCTGGCCGAGCGCCTCGAGCTTCCCGTCCGGATCGTGGGAGCCCCAAAGCAGCCGGCCGCTTGCCTCTTCGATCAATTCTTCCACACCGGTCCGGCAGCTTTCGCCCTCGGGACAGTCTTCGTCTTCGTTACAGCTCACCCGGCTCTCACTGCACAGCCTCGCTCGTGCAGGATAGTTGTCGCGAATGTAAGCGTCGTCGCAATAGTTGAACGTGCTCACCGAGTCCACGCAGCCGGACTGCAATTGCTGGAAGAACTGCTCACCCCCGGGGTCCGAAGGATTCGCGCAAAACGGGCTGAGTGGATCGTAGACCTTGACCCAGTGGGCGTTGAACGACTCCCGGTTGTCGGGGGAGGCCTCGGGCGCGATGATGCACGGGTCCCAACGACGCAGGAAGTTCTCGAACGGCTCGACGATGTCCAGGTCGTCGTTGTCGTTGCTGTCGTCGTACTCGCAACGCGGCGACAGGTTCTCACTGCGCGGGACGTCTTGCGGGACACACACTAGACCGCCGGTCAGGTCGTAGCACGCATCGTCCGGTTCAATCACGTTCTCGACGCACGGTTCGCTCAATCCCACAAACTGGCACTCGTCGGGGACTTGATCCCGCGTCGGAGCGCAGAAGCTTCCACTCGCGTTGTAAGGCAGTTCATCCTGGCTGGCGCCGCAAAGCCTGCAGGTGTCGGTGTCCGGGTCGCAGCTAAACCCGAGATCGGTGCGACAGGCCGAGTCGCTGGAACACCCCAACCCGGTGTCTATGAACGCGGGGCTGTCCAGCCAGCCCGTACGCCGGCAAGCCTGGGACACGCAGCTCAGGTCGCAGGCGTCCGGGATCAAGTTCCCGTTGCAGTCCGATATCGCTCCTTCCGGGCCGGTCCACTCCGTCGATGGGCACGGTTGCTTGTAGAGCGCACCCCCGGCTGCTTCCGGATCGTACGCGCTGCATCCCGGCGTGCCCGGACCGTTGGGACAGCAGTCCGGGTTCCCGTCATTATCGCTGTCTGCCAGGTACAGGCAGTTCGAGTCGTTGTCCGCGGCGTCGTCGTCGTTCAGGTCGACCCACGGACCGGCAAGGTCGGGGATCCCGTCGGGGATATTCTCGCCGTCCGCGTTCAACCAGTCCATCGAGTTGTTGGCTTCGTCGAGCCCGTCCCAACGACCGTCCTCGTCCATGTCCACGAATCGCTCGCCCGGCTTCCAGACCGGATAAAAGAACGGTGCTTCGACGCGGTGCCGGCTTCCGGGTTCGACCACGTACGGGCCGTTGTCACCGCCGCCGGGATCACCATCCAGATCGATCACCGCCTCCGCGAAGGTGTTGTCGAAGAATTCGCCGTGACCGTATTCGTACTCGCCGCTCCGGTTCAGATCATAGAAATTCGCGGGCGTATTCCGCGTACTCGTATCGTCCAGGCCTTCGTCGAAGATGTCGTCGTCCAGCTCGGGATCCAAAAGCGGCGGTTCGATAGGCCACTGGAGGTTGATCCAGTCGGTAACATTCCCGCTGATCGTGACGTCTCCATAACTGATCTCTTCCCAATACTCCGCGAACGAGCCGAGACCGTCATCCGAAGTGTCGAAGTACTGATTGAAGATCGCCTGTCGACTCTGGAGCCCCCCCGTGGGATGGCCGAGCGGGTTACGGTTTTCGTTGGGGTACTGCTTGGGCGACGTCGCGAGAATCACCAAAAACTGCCGTTCGCCCGCACGCGCGACCTCGCCGAAACCTGGTAAACCGAGGACTCCCAGGTACATCGTGGTCACCGACACTGCCGTGACGGTCCGCATCCGCCGAGTCCGTTCCTTCTGTCTTGACATCTGACAGCCACTCCACTGGGTGTTCCCGGCGACTTCGGCCGAGCTCAGTCGAGGTCCTGCCCGATTCCGCCATCCAGCGAGGCAGACGGGATCGAACGGGACACCCACAACGTTTCGAGACATACGCAATCCCGACGAGTCGGGAATCCCTGCGCGCCGGGGGAGGAAACAGGAGTCGGGCTTTGCGACTTCGGCTGAGACGTCGGCGAGCCCAGTCGAAGCCCCTCCCGCCGGCCGTTCGCCGCTTCCAAGGCAGGCCGCCTCGTGCTCGTATATCACTCGCACTCGGGTTCGCCGCCCCCTCCCCGGTCGCGACTCACCCCCGAAAACATCAAGGCCGACGGCAATCGTATCGCCCGCGCCAAGTGTCTGTCAACTGAACACGGGGTGGAGCGACCCTCGCTTCGCGCGAGCCGTAATTATCGGTAACCAAGGCACTTAGAACGCGCGCTCGATGCGCGTTCATCGTTGGTTAAGTCCCACAAGCACGTGCTGGGTGAACGGGCGTTCCGGCATACCGCTGGCGCAGACAGGGGGCGCGGCGCCGGTCCTCGGGCTCGCACTCCGCGTTGGGTGCGGTCGCCGATCTTCCCCCAATGGCAACCGCCCTCACGCGCCGCCCAACCCCGGGGTGTCGGCGGGGGTTTAGGGTGCAGCCGTACCATAAATCAGGTAGGCTTCGCCGCCGTTTTGTACCCCCGTTCCGGTATTTGGATCTATTCGTGGGTCCGCGACCACGGAGCCGATGAGGAAGTCGTCTCTTCCATCGCCGTCGACATCACCGGCCGACGACAGACCGCGCGAACGACCGCGACCGCGTTTGGCCTCCAGACCGCCCGCCGCAGAATCACCCGCATCACCGCCGCCGATCTGATCGCCCGGTCGCCGACCGACAATCATGAACCCGCCCAGTTGACTGGTGCCGAGTTGATCGACGTTGATGGTCATATTCGTACTCGAGCATACATCGCCCGACTCGCAATCTTCGTCGGTGACACACGCACGCCCGTCACTTTCGCATGTGCGAATCTGATCGAGGCGGTTGGCACTCGAGATCACGTAAACGATACCGGCCCCGGGAAGGTCGTCGTCGACGCCGGCCAGATCGTCCTGCACGCCGTCAAAGTCGAGGTCCAACCCCGGCTCGGATAGCACGTCCACGTCGTCGCTCGGATTCGGATCGAAGCGCGGCGACGCTCCGGGCGCGGCGATCAGCAGATCATTCCGTCCATCACCGTCGATATCCCCGCCGTTGGCCACGTTGAAACCGAATCGTCCGCTCGGATCCCTTTCGTTGCCGCGGATACGCATCGCCACAGGTTGGCTCGTGGGGCTGCGCGTGCTCAACAACGTCGTCACCGTGATGC
>JASFUW010000431.1:0-4830 GCA_050050135.1 Phycisphaerae bacterium | reverse complement strand
GCAAGACACCCGAAGGATTCGTTCATCCGGTGGTGCGCTCAATACTGTTGCACTTCTGGCTCGCCTACGACCACCCGTTCAAGGATGGCAACGGGCGGTGCGCGAGAGCACTGTTTTATTGGTCGATGCTCCAGCACGACTATTGGCTGTGTCAGTTTATCTCGATATCTCAGATCATACTGAAGGCCGGCACACAATACGCACGCGCCTTTCTACACACAGAGTCCGACGGAAATGACGCCACTTACTTTGTGCTCCACCAGCTTCGTGTCATAGAGCAGGCGATCGAGAAACTTCATGAGTACCTCGATCGGAAAGTCGCCCAACGCCGCGAGCTTGAGCGGCAACTTCAGCTTGGCGCGGTGCTTAACGAGCGTCAACTCGATCTTGTCGGGCACGCGCTGCGGCATCCCGACGCGGAGTATGAAATCGCTCAGCACCAGACGACGTTCGGCATCGTCTATGAGACGGCGCGCACGGACCTGCTGGATCTGGCAAAGAAGGGTCTGTTCATCCAACGCAAACGGGGTAGGACCTTCTATTTTCATCCAGTCCCGGATTTGGATCAGGTGTTGAAAGCTCTTCAAAGCGCGGGATCCGCGGGGTAAGGGCACCGGCCCGTCAGGGTGCCCTCGAAACACGCGGTAACGATACGGAGCCTGCGCCGAAGGCGCGGACCGGGGTCGCAACCGTGCGGCGATGGCCGGGGGCCTGATCTCCGCGCGGACTCCCGGTCAACGAACAGGGAGTCGTTGCGCGCGGGGGCCGTCCCTGGGGTTATCCGTGAGACGGGCGGAGTTATCCGCCCATGGCGGATAACAGGCCGGTGTCGAGGCCCGCGTAGACGTCGCGGACCTTCAGGCCGATGCCCGAGATCGCGCCGATGGCCACCAGGACAATCAATGCCAGCATGACGGTGTATTCCGGGACCGTCGTCGCGTCGTCCTCGTCGATGAACGCTTCGACACGGTGTGCAGCCTTCCGCAGGCTGATTAAACGCGCGCAGTTCAAAATCGGATCACGCCGGTACGTCCGAAAAGCCTTCCACCACATGATTTCCCCCCCTTGGGCAATCGATGGGCGTCGTGCGCACGTTCACTTACGCTGGAGTCGTGCGCCCGGTGCCAGCCTCGGCGGGGCTGGCAAGCCCCGATCGGGAAAGCAGGCTTCGATGCTATTTACCTAGATTACGATACCGTCATATCGCGTGCAATCTTCCTCTTTTCTCTTCGCCGGCAGGTCATTGGCGTATCTCCGGCACATCACCTCAAGTCAACCACCCGCGACGGTTCTCGTTATGGGTGAATATCGGAACTGCAGTACCGCGGCGTCAGGTTCGTGTGATTGCCGAGCGCTTACCCCCCCAAGGACCGCGTCGGGCTCGCATGAGTTTCCGGACCCATTTCAACCGTCCGTATATAGGGTGACAACCAAGCGGCGTTTGCGACCATCATGCGTGCGTCTGATAACCGGCGGGCTGCGGATAGGGGACGCTGCGTGCCATGCGAGTGCGCCAGCTTGGTTAAGCCGACCGTTGGGCATCAAGTCTTATAAGGAACCGCCCGATAGATCAGCGAGCCAAGAGGCACGATGCCAGGGTGGGGCCAGATCGGCAGGGAGGTCATCCCGAGAAAAGGGAGTACCCCGATAAGGATGTGATCCGGCGATGAACGGTCGATTGTCGCCGGGGGGGCGTCTTCGGGTAAAGCTGCATGGCGCTGCGGCTTGAGGTGCCAGAGTCAAGGCACTCAACGCATGCGGGCGGAACCAAACAGAACCATGAGTATGAGCGGTAGAGGCGCAACCTCTGACAATCCACGCAGCGAGCGTTCGCAGAGCGTTGCAGATGTGAAGGCGCCGCCCAACGGCGGCACGACGACCACGACACGACGTGGCTTTCTCGGTGGCACGGGCAAAAAAGCCGCGTTCATCGTACCTGCGGTCTGGACGCTGTCAGCGCCGAAGGCGATGGCGGCCGGCAGCAACCCTTCGGCCAACCCCTCGTGCGCCACCGACGGCGAGATCTGCGTCACCAACACCGATTGCTGTTCCGACGTGTGCGCATTCGGGCGGTGCGTCGGGGACTAGGGGAAGGGACGTGACCATGCGCTGCGCAAACTCCAGTCCGTCAATTCGTCCGATACGCTTAGCCGCCAAACTCCCTTTCGGTCTTTCGTGTGCTATTCTCCTGACTGCGCTTACCTCGCCTCCCACCCAGGCCCAATATGTGGAGAGCTTCGAGACGTGGTCACCGACGGCTAACAACAGTTGGCACGTGAAAGACCTCAGCGTCAGCCCCTTCAACGTCCCCGGCAACGCCGTTCTCGAGATCGCAATCGTCAATTCGAAGAACGTGCAAACATTGTCGGGCGGTGTTCGCGCCGTCGGATCCAGCCTGGAGAGGCGGTTTGACCTCGATGGACCCACAACGAATTCAGGCTGGGACGCAGTCGTCATGCACGTGCAGGCTGACGTCAATTCGCAGATCGAAATATACGCGGAGAATAAGAGCTTCATCGACTTTTACCTCTTGGGGTACTGGGAATGCCGCACGTACGTCGAGGCCTTCGACACCTTCACGGCCGGCGCGACCGGGTCCTGGGAAGACAAAGACCTCAGCGGTTACGGCGTCGAAGCGTCAGAGATCGCCGAGATCATCATGACGAACGACAACTCGACCACGGCGCGGGAGGCCGGGGTCCGCACAAACGGCTCATCGCTCGCGCGCAGGATCGACATCCAAGGTGCGGACGACAGCGGGATGTACGCAGCCACCATGTTCGTCCAGGCGGACAACACCGCGAACGCCACCATCGAGGTCTACGCCGAAGCGGATGCGGACGTGGACTTCTACCTTCTCGGTTATTGGGAAGACCCGCCGGGGACGTACACGGAACTCATCAGTGACATGGGAGGTCCGAGCTCCGACTCTACCTGGGAGGACGTGGAGTTGAGTGGCTACGGCGTCCCGGCGGACGCCATCGCGGAGGTCCTGCTCGCCAACACAGCGACCACCACGGAAAACGACTTCGGGGTCCGGGAAAAGGGCTCATCGATCGCCCGGCTCATGGGCCTGGAACGTGCCGAGACAGGCGGCGGAGCGAACACCGGCCGAATGCACGCCCAAGTCGATTCCGGCTCCACCATTCAGTTCTATCACGAGGACGTCAGTGACACGCATACGTTCTGGCTGACGGGTTACTGGGAGCCGATTCTTGCGGTGATTCTCGCCGACCACTCAGCCGGGCAGGAAACGGATGCGTTCTCGACGGATGGGAGCGAGACGGACGCGGAGCTGTTCGGGTTCGACATGGAGCCGTGCGGACCCGGAACGATGACGATCACGGAACTGGTCTTCTCGTTGTCGAGCATAGCCGGACTGACCAACAGTGACTGGGCCGACATCGAGCTTGTCGTCGACGACAACGGCGACGGCGACATCGGCATAGGGGAAACAACGGGTGTCGGCGGCACAGGGGTGGTGGATGAGGTCGCCGGCACGATCACGTTCTCGACTTCAATCAACGTCACCGCTCCCACCTCGTATATCCTCCGAGCCGACTTCGCCTCTCTTTCCGAAGGCGATGCAGTCACGATCACGCTCTACAACGATGACATCGCCACGACAACGACTGTGCTCGGAACCACGAGCTCGGTCACGCACATCGTGCAGGGATGCTATACACCGACATTTCAGACCTGGACGGCTTCGACGGATGCGACATGGGAGACACAGGACCTCAGCGGCGCGCCGTACAATGTCCCCGCGAACGCGATCGTCGAAGTAGCGATGGTGAACAATACGAAGAACAACAGCTACTTGATCGGCGTTCGCGAGGTCGGGTCATCGCTTCAACGGCGCCTCGCTCTGGATGGACCGGTCGCCAACGGCAACGACGTCCCCCTGGTTATGCACGTTGCGGCCGACGCGAGTTCACAGATCGAGCACTATACGTCGTCTACGGGAGACACACAGTTCATACTGCTCGGCTACTGGGAATGCGGTACGTATGTGGAGGCGTTCGACACGTTCACCGCCGGTGCCAGCGGAGCGTGGCAGGACGTGAATATGAGCGCTTATGGTCTCAGCGGGGCGGAGGTCGCCGAGATCGTGATGACAAACGACAACAACTCTGCGGAATCGGAGGGGGGTGTTCGAACGAACGGGTCGAGCTTTTCGCGCATCGTGCACATCGAGGAAGCGGACGACAACGGCGTGACGACGTCCACCATGTTTGTCCGGTCGGACGGGACCACGAACGCGACGATCGAGGTATACGCCGAAGCCAATGGCAGTATAGACTTCTACCTTGTCGGATACTGGAGTGATCCGCCGGCCCGGTACACGGAGAAGTACAACGTCGTCACAAGCCCGGTCTCGGATGCCACCTGGACAGACTCCGATTTGTCCAGTTTCGGCGTTCCCGCAAATGCCGTGGCTGAGTTTGCCCTGCAAAATACGGCCACCACGGCGCCGAACAGCATGGGAGTCCGAGAGAATGGCAGTTTGTTGGCCCGGCTACTGGCCCTCGCCCGACCCGATAGCGGCGGCGCGAACGTCGGACGCATGCACGTGCGCGCTGACGATGCTTCGATGGTCGAGCTTTATCACGAGGACGTGAGTGATCCACACACCTTCACCCTCGTGGGTTATTGGGGCTCCACGCCCGAGCAATTCATACACTGGCTTTTGGACGGGTGCAGTGGAGCGACGGCCGCAGATTCCTCCGGGTCGGGCAACGACGGAACGCTCGAACCCGATGCTTCGACCGGTCCCCAACGGACGAAGCGCGGTCGTATCTGTGGGGGTCTCGACTTCGATGGCAGCAA
>JASFUW010000430.1:0-4837 GCA_050050135.1 Phycisphaerae bacterium | reverse complement strand
TGTCGGGTTGGCCGACGGCGCCGGACAATTCGAAGCCACCACCGGCGCTGTGCATCCCTCCGCCGCTGTCAATCGTGTAACGTGATATTCTGAAATCCTGCGCTGACGTCAAGCCTCCAGTCGCGGCGACGACCAAGGCGACGATATGTTTCCTGTGTGAGAGCCTATTTCTCATTAAGTTGCTCCTGACTGGTCATCGTGCGGCGCCAGTGACACTTCCGTCCGGCTACGGAAGCGGCTGGGTGACTGTGTACGTGAATCGAACAGCATTGAAGCCAATCGAACCATCGGCTGGATCGTCCCATGATATCTGCACATAATAGACTTTGTTCGCAGCATCTACTGTCCAATTCACCGGTGTGGAGAACGTGCGGTACGAGGTGGCAGCGTCGGAGGATTGTACGTCCGCAAGTATGTATGAGACATCGGTGATTGCATGGTGCAAGAGAGCGACCGTTATGTCCTCTTCAATGGAACTGTCGAAGACCAGAGCCCGCATTTCGCTAATCCTCGCCCCGTGAGGTAAAGAGACTTCAGCAAACGCCTTGCAGTCGGTGGCAAGAGATAGTGGGTTGTGTCTTACGGTTGGTCTGAGGTCATACTGATCGACGACGGTATTGCGATAAGGATGGAACGCCGCCGCACTGACGTGCATGTAGCGCGTCGTCGCGGGAATGGTCACCGAGCCGTCAATTCGCGCGCTGCCGTTTACATGCAGACTTGTCTGTGGGTCGGTCGTATTGATTCCGACTCGCCCAGCGGCCGCAACTGAGAGGATATCACCTGTGCCGGAGCGGTAGATATTGAATGTGTCCGGAATCGATGTGCCCGGGGCGCCAACGCTCAGGTGGAACTTGCTGCCGTTTGCATCCATGATCAGGCGGGCAAAATCACTGTTGTTTGTCTGCGTAATCTGCAGATTGGGATTTGCATCGGAGGAGACGTGCAGCGAGGCGCTTGGCGCGTTGGTGCCGATACCAACGTGTCCGTCGTCCGTGACAGCTACTTGCGAAGCACCGCCGGCGTATAGCTGCAAGTGATCGCTTGTCGTCGTGTCGAAACCGGCACCGATTCCGCTTCCGAAACGGTTGTAGCTGAGGACACCGTAATCGTTGTCCAAGGCGATGTGCCCGCCGACCACATCCAGCTTCGAGTTGGAGATCACGCCGCCCGGGCTGGCCGTGCCGATACCGGTGCGCCCCTTGACGATCAAATCGTTCTTCGGGGGACTGGCATAGGTGTAGTCATCCGCGACGAGTATTCCACCGGCCTTCAGGCCCGAAGCCGACGCGTGATCCGGGGAGTTCAACAGCTCCAAGTGCCGTCCTTGCTCGCCGCCCGATGCTGCCGTGTAGACGATCGCCTCCGCGCCATCGTCAAGCGCCAGTCGGCCTCGAACGTCAAGCGCTACGGAGGGACTGTTCGTGCCGATGCCAACCTTGCCGTCGGCCGTCACGCTAACGCGAGCATCTCCGCCCGCGTATAAGTCAAGGCTGTCATCCGGGTGGGTGTCCATCCCCGCACCAAGACCGTCACCGGTGCTGTTGTAGCTGAATATTCCGTAGTTGTTGGACAGGGCGATATGCCCACCGACAACATCCAGCTTCGAATTGGAGACCACGCTGCCGGGACTTGCCGTGCCGATGCCCACCCGTTGCTCGTCGTCGACGTAGAGTCCCCGCGTGTGAAGGGCATAGGGCGCACCGGTGACGCGCTGCCGCGGCGAAAGCTGCTCGTACGAACCCGTGCCGGCCGGGCTGGCCACCGCGATTTCCAGCCAGCGCGGGTCACCGTTGAATGCGACCACGCCGAAGTCCAGTGCCACCGAGAAGAGGCCCTGATCAACTTCGACGTCTTCGATGGTAACGGGCGCCCCGACCATGCTGCCCGTGCCCTCGGCGTCCCATAGCGAGAATTCGAGGTCCACCATGCCATCCAGCGGCAGGCCGTCGCGTTTAAGCTGGCCCTGGTAGTTGAAGGGGTGCTGGCCGTGGGCAGACGCCGTTATGGACAGGATAACCACGGCTACTGGAAGGCTTCCGACGGACTTTATGTTCATGGCAATTCTCACGATCGTGTGAATGGTTCGATCAGAAAGCTTCGCGAGTTGCCGGGCCTTCGAGGCAACGGATAGGCTGACCCTTGACGCTCTGCATAAAGGGCAAGCGCCTGTGGCTCGGCGTCGACATGCACCGCGCATTCCTTTAAGAACCATCATCTTGACGTTCTCCGTGCCGCTTTGTCAGGCTCGCCATCACGCTCTCCAAACGGTCGAGGCGAGCAGAGAGTCGGGCGTTTTGGCGCTCCAGGTGGCGAATGCGCCTGTCTGATTGGGCGAAGCTGCCGTCGTGCTTGGCGCGCAGTTGCTTGATGGCCTCGACGGCGACGGCGGTGAGGTGCCCGTACTTGATGCCGCGGGCTCTGACACCCTTCTCCTCCCAGGTGACCAGTTCGGGGAAGATCTCGGCAACCTCTTCGGCGATGAGCCCGATGCCGGCGTGCCCGCCGTGATCCGCGGCCCATCGGAACCGGACACCCTGTAAGCGGGCCAATTGATTGAGGGCGTTTTTGATGGGTGTGATGTTCTTCTTGAGCGCACGGGAGGAATTCTCGACGACGGCCCAGCAGGTCACGTTGCCGTTGACATCGAGCTTGGATTCCGGGGTCACGTCGCCGATGCCGACGTGGCCTGCCGCGGTGACGGAGAGGAGGTTGCCCGTTCCGGAACGGTAGATATTGAAGGTGTCGGCGATGTTCGAGTCGGGCGCCCCAACGCTGAGGTGAAACTCGTTACCGCCGCCGTCGAGGACCAGGCGGGCGTAATCGCCGTTGTCTGTCTGGGTGATTTTGACATTGGGATTAACGTCGGAGGCGACGTGAAACGTTGCCGCGGGACTCGTGGAGCCAACGCCGACGCGGGTGTTTTCGCTGATATAGAGGGCGTCGTTGAAATTCGCCCCGTTGTTGTTGGACATGAGCATGCGCAGACCCGGCGGCCCTGACTGGCTGGAGATTAACATCTTCGCCCTCGTGTCGGCGTAGCTGCCGAGGTTTCGTTCGAGTTCCAGGCCGGCGCCGTCAATGGTCAAGGGTGAACTCGGGTTCTCCGTCCCGATCCCCACGTTGCCTCGAAAATAGCTGGGCGCTTCCACGCCCACTTGATAGAAGGCGTAATCCGGGTCCTCGGCAAATGCATAGATGGCCGCATGGGGCGTTGAGTCGGAAATGGCCAGAGACACGCCTCCGGGTACGGAAGCCCGTACACCGGCGCTTCCGTGAACAATGCCGCCGCCCGCGTCGATCGAGTCCATCCGGGCGTCGCCCTCCACGTGAAGCTTGCATTGCGGTTCGTCGGTCCCGAGGCCAACATCGCCGCTAAAGAAAACAGGACCGTCACCGGATTGATAGATGGCATACGCGGCATCATGGGCAATCGCGATAAGGGCGGCTCCGTACGGTGGCGCTTCGTAGATGGGTCCGCCGAACCCGCCGGGCACGGCGGTCACCACACCGGCATCCGTGCTTCCGCCTGTATTTGTAAAATAGGGGGCACCGAAATAGTTGCTTCTGTTGGAGATCATGCCTCCGCGAAGCTCCAATTCGGCGTCGATGAGCGCGTCTCCGGCAACATGGAGCGTGGCGTCGGGGCTGCTAGTGGCTATGCCCAGGTCTCCTGCCTCATTGACGTGCAGGCCGCGGGTACGCGAGGCGTAGGGTGCTCCGGAGATCCGTTGGCGCGGATCCAACGTCGTATAGCCGGTTACGTCGTCCGGATCGTGCGGGCTTCGGAGCGCGATCTCCAGAAAGCGCGGATGTCCGTTGAACGCTGTGGCCCCGAAATCCAGCTCGAGCGTGAACAGGCCGTTGGCAACCAGAACGTCGTCGAGGTAATTGACGGGACCAATCATGGTCCCTTCCTCCAACGCATCCCAGAGTGTCACGGCGAAATCTGCGGAGTCGGTCAACGGAAGCCCGTCGAGCTTGAGTTGGCCCTGGTACGTAAACGTCATAATCTGTCCATAGGTCGGCGTCACGGCGATCGTAACGCACGCCGCGAGAACCACGGCCGACCATAAAACGCGTCTATTCATGCGGGAACTCCTCTTCACAAGTCTGGGGGCGGCCCGGAATACGTGCCCCTCAGTCAATAGGCTCTATGGATCGCGTGCCACAGATTGGACGCCAACGGCAAGAAAAAAAACGCTGCTATTGCTTGAAGTGACGGACCCGTGCGGGCTCGATCCGGCCTCGGGGCTTCCCGCTTGCGAGTTCACTGTTTCCGACGGGCGAGCCTTGTTTTCGGATTCGCGCTTCCGGCTCGGATTCTGATAGAATGCACCGGGCCGTACCGAACAGAAAGGCAGATCTTGACCAGTGAATCGAGACCAACGCGCCTGAGCCTGCTCTCGCGTGTGCGTGATCCCGCAAACGACGAGGCGTGGCGGGAGTTTGACGAGACGTACCGCGAGTTGATCGTCCGCTACTGCCGCGCGCGGGGCCTTCAACTCGCCGATGCGGAGGACATTCGGCAAACGGTGATGCTCCAGCTCTCCAAGTCGCTGCGGACGTTCCAATATCAGCCGGAGCTCGGGCGGTTTCGGCATTATCTGGGCCGAGCGGTTCGTAACGCAATCATCGAGCACACGGGGCGTCCAAAGAAGCGGCCGCAGCCCGTAGATACTGATGTGCTGGCGGCCAATGCGGCCGACGAGGCTGAAGGGTCGGACGCGCTGTGGGAGCGAGAGTGGATCGACCACCACTACCGGCTGGCCATGCAGACAATCCGGACCACCTTTGACGCAAGAAGCGTTGAGGTGTTCGACCGGCTCCTGGACGG
>JASFUW010000429.1:0-4841 GCA_050050135.1 Phycisphaerae bacterium | reverse complement strand
GGCGGCACATCGATGACCACGGTCGCTCCATACACGGGGTACCTGGGATCGACGATCGGGGGATCCGTAAGGATCGCCCCACCGGGAAACTGGATCGGGAGTAATTGGTCGCCCGCCCCCATAAACCCCATACACGCACTGTCCGGGCGTGGGCAGTCGAAAAACCCAGCGGTACATGAGCACACACCGCCCGAACACGACTCTTCCTGCGGATTCCCCTCGTCACCCTGAACGCACGTGGAACCCTTGTCGTTAAACGGGCAGTCCGAATCGCCGTTGCAAGCGGGGATGAAAGGACCCACGGGCGTCGACGAATCTTCGGAGAAAGCGATCGGGTCAATGGCCGCTTGCCATTGCGTTAGCCGCGGCCAACCGTCCAGATCGAGGTCCCAACCCTCGAGCATCACTTCGAGTTCGACCGGCGCTCCCGGCTGAACCCATGTTTCGGTGCCTATACCGCCTACCGGCTTCAACGAAAACGCCGAATTCGTCGGGGAATAGACGGTGGCAACGAAGGAGGCAAAGTAAGTCGGCGCGCCGTAGCACCAGCTATCGAACGTCTCCGCTGCCCCGTCGCTGCAACTCGTCGGATGACCGCAGTCGTTGTCAGGGGATCCATCTGCGTGATTACAGGCAATTCCGGGGTCCTCGCAGCAGGTGCCGACCCCCAGCTCGTTCCATTGGCTCGCGGCGTCCGCGAATTGGATCGCCAAGTCGACACACGGCCCGGGTGCGGCGGGACAGGTTCCGTAACAGAAGTTCTCCTCACCCGCAGCCCCCACCTCGGGCCCCTCGAAGAACGCCCACCGCCAACCGGTCCGGCAGCCTTCAAGCTGTTCCATGATCATCCAGACGTTTCGGCTCGCGATCGTCACCGGCTCGGCGAAGTTGCACTCCAAGCGAAACAGACCGGGGCACCCGGGGATGTCGTCACCCTCGACCGCGGGGCACATACCGCAATCCGTGTCGTCGCTGCACGACTGACCGTCCAGAAACCCACCGTCGCAGACGCTGTCGACGCAGCCGTTGCTGCCCGTGCCGGCCCTTACGAGACCGGTGAACGTGCAGCCGCTGCCCGCGATTTCCTGGGGCGGATCGCTGATGCGGCTGTCGATCACGCCGAGCGGGTCCCCGTCCCAGAGCGACACGTGAACAGCCGCGTCCCCACCCGGATTGAACGCCGAGTTGTAAACGAGCAGGTCGTACCCGGAGATATCCCCGCCATCCACCGGAAACTCGTTACCCAGATGCAGGAGGTTGCCCATGAAGTTTCCGGTTGTCGCCTTACCGAAGTTCGCGTACCCCGAATCGTGTGAGTTTCTGTATACGATCGCGGTGTACTTCCCCTCCTCCCCCACCACCGACGCGCCGCCGCGTGCCACTTCCTCGTCACTGACAACCGCGAAGACCGGGACCGGGATACCCGTAGGCTGCGCGTCCAGGTTCACCCGTCCTTCAAACGGGTGCGGCCGCAGCGAGTCAACGCGGTTGACGCCGATAAAACGGACTCTGTCCTTGTCCCGTTGGAGTTCGTCCCCAACGTGACGTTGGTCGCCCGACGCTATGGAACTTCCGATCAGAAGCGACAGGAGAGCGCAAAAATGAAACCGCCCCCCTCCACGGCGTTGTGCCATGACACAGGTGCTCGCGAACATTGCAAAACTCCCACTGGTCCACCCATGAAATGTCTTGACGGGAGAAACGAGCGATTCGGCCCTAAGCCATCCACGCAACGCGCACCGTGCGACGCCCGGACGCGGACAGCCGATATCACGATGATAATAAAGTTCCCACGCCTGGACAATCCCGGCGCGCCGGGATGCTTCCGCATGTGTTTCGAGCACAGACGCGGTCGGTCCCCGAAGGGACATGAAGACGACGCCGTACGCTGATGATCACACCTTTTGAAGGGTTAACGGAAAGAACCGTCTCGCGTGAGCGGGCCCCGTTGCGACCGCACAATGCCTCGCCGTTTCCTGCAAACCCACGCGCCCGCAGGCGCTGTTGTCAGTCGCAGTCGGCCGCGTTCGGGACAACGAACGGGTACGCACCTCCCTGGAACGTGTGCACCGCCCACGCCACGTCAATGAACCCGACGCGGCGGTCGGGTAGCTCGTCACCGATGTCACCCCGCGGTTTCGAGACGGAGAGCGGCTCGTTCTTGAACTTCTCCACCAGCGCCAGGATGTCTGTGAAGTCCACCACCGCGTTCGGGGGTGTGCATCCGCTGGAATCGCAATCACCGACGATGTCGCCGAATCTGTTTGTTGCCACCGTCAGACCTTCCGTATAGCACCCCTCGTCCTCGACGGGACAGCCCGCTTCGATCGCCTGGATCGTGTACAGCGCTTCGGGAACGATCCCTCGATGGTAGACGTGGATCGTGCCGAGCTGACCCCAATCGGTGTAGTACGGTTCGCACTGAAGATACGACGCGGTGAACGACGGCGCGGGCGTATCGGTCGTCGAACCCGAGTTCTCCGAGAGCTGGTACGGCGGCCCCAACCACAACGTCTTCCCGTTGAGCACGTCGTTCGGCGGCGGCAGGCTGTCGAATGTCACGCGATGCGCCGTCTGGACACAACTGCTGCCCGACACAAAAGAGAGGTACCTATTCTTGGTTACGGCATTGGGCTCCGCCATCGGTGCGCGGAATCCCCAACACCCGGTATGAATCTTCGCCGGTTTGAAACCGAGCAGGGGTATCTCCTGACCATTCTGATCCTTCATGTCCGTACATGACTGGGGAAAGAAACCCACCGTGAACGTCCCGTCGACGTCCGGCGGAACGTCGAGCACCAACGTCGCTCCATAGATGGGATGCCCGGGATCAACCAGCAGCGGCGAGAAGATAGCCGTCGATCCCCAGCAATAATAGGGGTCGGTGGTATCCCAGGCAGCGAGATCCAGGCATGCACTTCCGGATTGCGGGCAGTCCATGAACCCGGCCGTGCAGGAGCATACACCGCCGGAACACGGCTCCGCCCAACTGTTCCCGTTGGGTCCTTCGTGGCAGCGCGAACCTTTTCCGTAGTACGGGCAATCCGCGTCGGTGGTACAAGGCGTGACGTATGGCGTGAGCGCACCGGACAGACCGGTCGTATAGCCCGACGGGTCGATCGTTACGTTCCAGGTTCTGATTCTCGGGCTACCGTCCCGGTCGGGGTCCCAACCTTCCAGCATGATGTGCAGCTCCACCTGGGTCCCCGGGTCGATGTAGATGTCGTTCCCGTCGCCGCCGACAGGAACCATCGAGTACGCGGTGGTTGTCGGGCTATAGATGCTTGCCACGAATGACGCGAAGTATGACGGAGCACCGAAACACCAACTATCGAAAGTCTCGGCCACACCATCGCTGCATGTGGATGGGTGGCCGCAATCGTTCAGCGACGATCCATCCGTGTGGTCACACGCCATGCCCGGGTCCTCGCAACAGGTGCCCACGCCGGCTTCGTCCCACTGGCTGGCGGCGTCAACGTGTTCGACGGCCAGGTCGACACAGGGAACGGGTGCATTTGGGCATGTCCCGCCACAGAAGTTCTCCTCGCCTACGGCGGCCACCTCCGGGAAATCATAAAAGGCCCAACGCCACCCGGTTCGACAACCCGCCAGATGCTCCACGATCATCCAGACGTTCCGGCTCGGGATCGTCACCGACTCGGGGAAGTTGCATTCGAGCCGGAACAGCCCGGGGCACTCAGGAATGTCGTCGCCCTGCACAGCCGGGCAGAGACCGCAATCGGTGTCCTGGACACAGTGCCAACCATCCGAGAAACCGCCCTCGCAGGTGTCCGGGTTCCCGTCGTGATCCGCGTCGATGACGCAACCGTTGCTTCCCGTTCCGCCTTTGACTAACTCGCTGAACGTACAACCGGTCCCGGCGATCGGCTGGGGCGGATCGCTGATCCGCGTGTCGATGACACCCAGCGGGTCTCCGTCCCACAACGAGACGTAAACCGTCGCGTCTGAACCGGGATTGTTGACCGAGTTGTTAACAAGCAGGTCATAACCCGAGATTTCTCCGCCCTCCACGGGAAACCCGTTCCCCAGGTGCAGCAGATTTCCTACGAAGTTGCCGACGGTGGCTTTGTTGTAGTTCCCGAATCCCGTGTCATGCGAGTTGCGGTAGACGACCGCTTGCAACGGTTCGTCGGCCGGCGCGGTCCAACCTTCACCGCGTGCCACCTGTTCGTCGCTGATCATCGAGAACACCGGCACGGGAACGCCGGTGACCTGCCCCTCCAGGTTAGCTCTTGCACTGCGCGGAAGAGGCGGCAACTCCTCAATGAGGCTGACACCGGTAAGACGCACCTTCTCGATCTGCTGCGGCTGTACGTCGGCACCCGAGCGGGCATTCAACGCTCGCGTGAAACCGACAACAACCAGGCATGCCACTGCAAAACGGACCGAGCAAAGTCCCAACAGACGTCGACGTGTCACCTGCCTGCGATTCATCATTTCTCATACCTCCGCTCTGCCTGCCAATGGATGTGTTGATGAAGACAAGGAACCAAGCCTTTCGAGTGTTCTTGTCCCGGTTTGACACCCGCCGCGCGTGCGCACGGACACCCGCCCAACCAGTTTACCGCGTCCCCCGCCGGGACACAACAATAATGTGCAGTTACGAAACGTTTCGTCCGGAGACCGACGCTGTAACGACTGCGTGAGGATCTGATCGCACGTCCGTACGACGCATATCACTTACAGCGCACAAGTAACTCTTCAGCCATGTGCAATGAGTTAGACGGGCAGTGAGGGCAGTTGCCCGGTGGTCAGGTAGGTTTTGAGGGACTCGGCGATGGTCTTGGTGGGGTCGAGGCCGCGGAGGCGGAGCGTTCGGT
>JASFUW010000428.1:0-4852 GCA_050050135.1 Phycisphaerae bacterium | reverse complement strand
CTCACGAATGTGACCGATAGCCCCATGCGTACCTTGCCCCAAGACTCCTGCAGGCTCGTGACGACCGCCTGCCTGGCCCCGACGTGAGTCGGAATCGCCTCCTACTGAATAATAGGCACCCACCAACCGGCCGACCATCCCGACTTATCGGGGTCCGATACAGCATCAGATTCGTCCGTTCCGTCCTGACGCGTTGCGATCAAGCGGGTTAACCGCCTCGAATGCAACCTGAGCCCGACACAATTCGATCAACGGCGCACACCGCCCGCCCGAGCCCACGCACGCTCCGGTTGTCCTCGTCTGTCGCCCCGTTTCACCGTATTGGTCCCGAACGCGTCGGCGTGACACGCGACTGGGGTGGGAGCGTCGAACGTGTCGAAACTTGTGCGGGCCCACTCGATTGTTCGCGCGTCCGTCGCAGCGCCAACATCAGCTCGATCTCACCCACCGGCTGTCCCAGCTTTCGCGCAATGTCGATCGGCGTCTGACCTTCGTCCGCAAGTCGGTACACGACCGCCTGTCGTTTACGCACCTCAGCCGCTCCCGATGGCTGAGCGGGAGCGGGGACCGATGAACCAACCGCGGACGCCGATCCGTTTTGATGTTCGGGGGCTTCTTCATCCAGAACGACGTCGACGTGTGATTCAGCGCCGCGCCGCCCCGAGCCCGTCAGCAACGCACCGAGTCGTTCAATCCGGTCATCCGCGTCGCGAATGACCGTCTCCAATCGGGCGAGCTTCGTATCCAACCGCCCGTGAATATCTCGAGACAGTTGGTCGAGTTCCAGCATGACCTGCTCGACATCCCGCACCGCACGATGTTCTTCCTTCTGTTGCGCGAACCGCTCACGCGCGGTATGCGGGGGTTGCTTTTGAGATGTACGGATGCGCCGCCACGTCGACACCATGACCGCCGTCAGGCAGACGACAGCCAGCCCCAATACGACGAGCTGAGAAAAATCAGCATCCCGAGCACCGCCGTCGGCCAGTAGGCGTATCGATCGGAGTAGATCTGAGAACGTCGTCGCCTCCATGCGAGTCCGATTCCTTTCAGCTTGCCACCGTCGCCTCTGCCGATCACGGAACCCCGCCGATCCCTTCACGCCAGGCTGCGTTCGCCGCCGCCATCACGTCGCGCAGCGCCGCACCGTGCTTCTTGGCCGCGGACTGACAGTCCTCGTACTCCGGGCTGGCCGTGACAACGCCGCCCCGCTCGCCCACCTTCATGCGAATCTCGCCAAACCGCGTCGACACCGTCTCGTGCCGCCGTCGCATCTTCGCACGCGTCACCGAGTGTCTGCGAACGCCGAACGTCGGCGTCTCCGCGAAGATGATCGCCTCCAGCTCAGCCGCTCGTGCGTGCTCGCACAGCGCCGTCAACACCACGCCCGGACGCGACTTCTTCATCTGTATCGGCACCGCATAAACATCCAGTGCACCCGCAGCGAACAGCCGCTCCATACAGTGCCCCGTAACCTCGGGGGTCGCGTCGTCCAGATTGGCCTCCACAACCGAAATCGAGTCGGTATCCGCATCGTCCGCACACTCACCGACCATCACCCGCAGCACGTTTGCAACACGCTTCCCATCACGCGTCCCCGCTCCGTGCCCCACCGAACGCACCGTCATCGCGGGTAGCGGACCGAATTCGACCGCCAGCGTCGTCAAGACCGCCGCCGCCGTCGGCGTCAGCAACTCCCCCGTTTCCTCGGTCGATGCCAGCGGTACACCCCTGAGCAGTTCCGCTGTCGCTGGCGCCGGAACCGGAATCACCCCATGCTCGCAGACCACCGTCCCCGAACCGGTCGGAACCGCCGAGCAAACCACCCGCTCCACGCCCAGCAGCTCCAGACCGAGCACCGCCCCCACCACGTCCAGCAGCGCGTCGACCGCGCCCACCTCGTGAAAGTGGACTTGCTCGACCGTTGTTCCATGAACCTTCGCCTCCGCCTCCGCCAGGCGCGTGAAGACCGACACCGCGCGCCTTTGGACCGACGCCGACAGGGTGGACCGCTCCAAGACCCCGACCACGTCCTTCAAGTGCCGATGGGGTTGTGAACAGTCCCGATCGAGCTGCACGTGAAACCGCGTCGCCGCAAACCCCTGTTTGTTGATCCGCTCGATGGAAAGGGCGTACCCCTCGACCCCGAGTCCGGACAGCCCCTCGCGCAGCGTCTGCGCATCCGCCCCCGCGTCGATCAGCGATGCAACGATCATGTCACCCCCCGCACCGCTGAAACAATCAAAGTAGGCAACGTTCATGCTCGAGGCTACCGTTGGGCCCGTGTACCGCGAAACGACACGAAACGGTGACCACCACATCAGTCGTCACTGCCGAGCCCGGAGACAGTCCCTATATAACGCAATCAGCACCGCTTGACCAGAAACTCCCTTCCCAACGGCCCCCTTTCTCCGTAGTGGGCTCTCATTGCGTCCACCGGATGATGTTCCCCGGCTTGCGACGCCCGCCTCAAAAAAAACTGTGCCGGGTTCTCGTGCCCGGCACAGTCTTCACTCACTATTCAGAGCGTGTGCGGTAGCGCCTAGCTTGACTTATACTTTCCGAATCCGACCTTCTTGATGTTCGTCATCTTCGGAAGTGTGTTGCTCACCGCTTTGGTGATGTCTTTTGCCTTCGTCTTGAAACCGGCCTTCACGACGCTCGTGCCGATTTCAGCAGGGCTCATCGGCTTGCTGCGCTGTTTCAGCACCCGGCCGATGTAGTCTCGCAGTGATCCTGCCCTGACGTTGGCCGCCCCGGACCGCGCCACCCTCACGCTCTTTCGCGCTTTCGCCTTGGCTTTCGCCTTCCGTTTCCCCTTGGCTTTCGCCGTCGGTCGTGCCTTGCCTCTCACCTTTTTCTTGGCAGTGCGGCGCGGCCTCGGTCCGGCCGGGGTCGCCAGACCCATCACCCCCAACGCCCGATCGACCGCGTCGATCTGGGCTTGCAGGGACGCCGACTCCGCCATCAACTCATTCCGATACGCCCGCATTTCGCCCACCACGCGGGGAGCGCCCAACCGCGCAGACACCCCCGTTCGCAGCACACGCCCCTTCGGGCGACCGACCTTCGCTCGGCGCGTGGCGACCGTCTTGGCTCTTGCCTTCTTGCCCCCTCCCGCACCGTGAATCGTGTTCTTATGCCGCGCGAGATGCGCAGGCATCGAAAACGTCCGACTGCATCTGTTGCATTTGTATTTGCGCTTTGCCATAGTTTAGCTCCTTTATGGATAAACCGCACACCCGTACCACGCCCGAGCAAACTTAGGCCATGCAGACCACCACCGCAAGCGTTTTCCGCAAATACAGTGCAAAAAAAATCAATATAGTGAGGACCTCGACTGCGACTTCGGCCAGACCCCGGTCGATGCCCCAAACCGGTCCCGACATCCCGCTCAATAGGTGGATGCTCGTCCACCGCGCCTCCCATTTGGGTGTTCCAACCACGACACCCACGAAGTCAACGTATCATGACGCAATCCGACGCTATGAATCCACTCCCATCTCGAAGCAACCCGGTCACAGTGAACGGTATGAGACTGCCTGGTTCAACATCCTCCAGACCCGACTCGGCCGTCAGTCGGACGGCTCGGAAACGAAGTACCATATCTTCTACGCCGTCCCTCCGCCTTGCATGGCAGTCACACGGCACGCCGTCAAACGGCGTCGCCACGTCGCGGAAGCACCACTCTCGCCAATAATGGCGCCCCAAAGGCCTCAGTTCGCCGCCAACATCATCACTCCGCCCGAGTCTCACTGACTTCCCGTCGATCATCCGCACGTCAAACGTGTCTGTTCCGACGAGTGCAATCCAGCCCGAGCGAAAACCACCGCGCCTCGGCCTGAACCGATGGGGGCAACGCCCGGGCATCACGTCGAGATGCACGATCCGCGGACCCGACCCCGGATGTTCAAAAGCCCCCAGTTCCACGATCGGGGAAAATCCGTTTCCAGTGTCGGGAATATTTGGAACGCCGACAAATCTCGGATCCCACTCGAGGTCCATCGTCACTTCATCTGGCACAGTCTCGTTGTCACCCGCGTCAATACAGGGTGAGTCGGGCAACAGACGGGAATCATTATCCGCCGTCCCCGGCACGTCATCGAGACCGTCCGCATCGGCAAACCGTGGATCAACTTCCAGATTACCGACACCTCCCCAACTACCCGTCCAACCCTGAATATCGGTATAGTTGATCACAGGTAGGATCGGCTCGTCATAGTAGAAGCTGTCAACCTGCGCGGACTCCGTGAATCCCGTGCGGTCCTTGTTCATCCGGAGTACACAATTGGCCAATGTGAGCGCATCGCCTCGCTCGTCGAAGATACCTCCGCCGGTCAGTGATGCGCTGTTCCACGCAATCGCGCAGTTGATGAACTCCACCGAACCGAGCAGTTCGTAAACCGCACCGCCGTCGATCGCGGAGTTCGCGGTAAAGAGGCAGTTCGCATAGGTCGCGCTTGGCGTCTTCGAGTGGTAGATAGCCCCCCCGAAGCTCCGCGCCGCATTCCCGCGGAACACGCGATCGAGAAACCTCGGTGTAACCCCGGCGCCAACCCAGCAAGCACCGCCGGACCGCATCAGGTCTCCGGAAAAGGCATCATTCTCGACGAACGCGCACTTGATCAGGACCGGCGCACCGCCACCAAAGTATATGCCTCCCCCAACGTCCGCCCGATTTCGACTAAACACACAGTCCTTGAGTGTCGGATCACCCCGCGAACTCAGTCCGCCGCCCCTGCTGTCCAAGGATCCGTTCGATTCAAATGTGCAGCCGAGCACCTGCGGCGCGCCGTCATCGTCGTTGACCATCCCTGTAAATCCGTTGCCCTCGAACGTGCACCCGCGAATC
>JASFUW010000427.1:0-4855 GCA_050050135.1 Phycisphaerae bacterium | reverse complement strand
GTCGTTTTCGGGACCGGCGACGCCTACGTCGATCATCCGAGCTTCGCGATGGCCATCCGCGGACGCGTCCTCGAGGCACACGGCTTCCGTGTCGGGATCGTGTCACAACCCGATTGGCACGACTGTAGCGCCTGGAAAACGTTCGGCAGGCCCCGTCTGTTCTTCGCCATCAGCGCCGGCAACATGGACTCCATGATCAACCACTACACCGCCAACAAGAAAGTCCGTAACGACGATGCCTATTCGCCGGGCGGGCGGATCGGACTTCGGCCGGACCGGGCGACGTTGGCCTACTGCCAGCGGGCGCGCGAAGCCTACAAAGGCGTCCCGGTCGTCGCCGGCGGCGTCGAAGCCAGCCTCCGCCGCCTCGCTCACTACGACTACTGGAGCGACACCGTCCGACGGTCTATCCTGCTCGACGCCAAGGCCGATCTGGTCGCCTTCGGCATGGGCGAATCGGCTATCGTCGAAATCGCCGAGCGGCTCAGGGACGGCGAGACCGTCCACGAACTACGTGACATGCGCGGCGTGGCCTACGCGATGGGGGCGAGAGATGAGCCGCCGTCAGGTGACAACGTTATTGCACTTCCATCCTACGAGGAAATCAAGGCCGATCGCTTCGAGTTCGCCGAAGCCACCCGACGAACCCACCTTGAAACCAACCCGTACAACGCGAAAACCCTCGTCCAGTGGCATGATCGCCAGCCCGTGGTGTGCAACCCGCCGCGACTGCCCGAGTCGCAACATGCCATGGATTTCATCTACGAGTTGCCCTACACGCGCAAACCGCACCCGCGTTACACCGAGAAAATTCCCGCGTATGAAATGATCAAAGACTCCATAACCATCATGCGCGGCTGCTTCGGCGGATGCACGTTCTGCTCGATCACCACCCACCAGGGCCGCATCATCCAGTCACGAAGTAAGGACTCCATCGTCCGCGAGGTCCGGCGCATGGGACAACAGGACCACTTCAAGGGCATCATCAGCGACATCGGCGGACCGACGGCCAACATGTACGAGATGCGATGCGCACGACCCGAAATCGAAGCCATCTGCCGGCGCCTTTCCTGCGTTCACCCGAAGATATGCCCCCTCCTTGGCACCGACCACGGACCGCTCATCCGTGTCATGAAAGCGGTGCGGGCACAACCCGAGGTCCGCAAGGCGTTCGTCGCCAGCGGCATCCGGATGGACCTCGCCCAACGCTCGCCCGAATACATGCAGGAACTCACCGCCCACCACGTCGGCGGACACTTGAAGGTCGCCCCCGAACATGCCGACCCGGAGACACTCCGCTTGATGAAGAAACCGGACATCGACGACTTCAAGGGCTTCGCCGACCGGTTCACCAACGCGTCGCGCCACGCCGGGAAAGACCAGTACCTCGTGCCCTACTTCATCGCCTCCCATCCCGGCAGCGATCTGAACTCGATGATCGCCCTGGCGGTCTTCCTCAAACAGGGCGGCTACACCCCCGATCAGGTTCAGGATTTCATTCCCGCCCCGATGGACATCGCCGCGTGCATGTACCACACCGGACTCGACCCGATGACGAAAAAGCCCGTCTACGTAGCCAATTATCTCCGGGACCGCAAACTCCAGCGGGCGCTCATGCAGTTCTTCAAGCCGGAGAATTACTTCCTTGTACGCAAGGCATTGATCCAGGCCGGTCGACGCGACTTGATCGGCGACGGTTGCGACTGCCTGATCCCCTCGGACCCTCCCCAAACCGCCATCGACGCCCGAAGACAACGCGCCCCACACGAAGCCCGAGGTTCGGAAGACCAGGGACCCCCGCCTCGCCCGTCACGCAAACGCCGCCAGCGATCCGCCACCACCACCGGTTACCGCCCAGGCCGCCGTGGCGCTAAGGAGCGATGAAACCGGATTCATGGCGCGGGCAATGACCCGGCGTGCCGACCGGAGTCGGCGGCGGCTTCACAACACCAAAACCTCAGGCACCCGTCGCCGGTGCTCCGGGCTCGGCGCGCGTCTGGCGGTTCAACCACGCCCAGGGTCTCCCCCAACTATATCTTCCGAACGACGCCGATCACCACACCCTGGACGTCGACCTCGCGGGGGTAGATCGGTTTATATTTCTCGTTGGCAGGCTGAAGGCGAATACGGTTCTTCTCTTTGTAGAAGCGCTTCAGCGTCGCCTCTTCGCCGTCCACCAACGCCACTACGGTGTCACCGTTTCGCGGGTTGGACCGCCGTTCGTAGACGACCCAGTCACCGTCGCGTATCTGGTCGTTGATCATGCTGTCCCCGGTGACCGTGAGAATTCCGACGGGGTGACGGCTTGCGAAAACCTCCTCTAAATCGACCTGCTCGGGGACCTCGATGGCTTCGATGGGAGCGCCCGCGGCGATGCGCCCGAGCATGGGAATCACCGTCGGTCGCTCATCCGGCAACTGCACCAGCGACGTGAGTTCCAAAGAGCGAGCCCTGTTCGAGCGACGCGTCAGCATACCCTTTTCGATGAGCCCTTCGACGTGCTCGAATACCGTGATTTTGCTTATCCCGAGTTCGTCGGCGATCTCCTGCAACGTCGGGGAATAGCCAAAGCTCCTCCGCGAATCGCGGATCAGTGTGAGAATCTCGACCTGTCGAGGCGTCACCGCACGCTCGTCTTTGGGCCGCGTCCTGCTCCTCTTTTTCCGCTTGGCCATCATTCTTCTCCAAGAAGGGGGCCAGCCCCAACGGCCCGAAGACCACGTGGGGCAACGCCCCTCGCTCCGCGAGCCGGCGGAGGCGAGTCACCCGCACGAATTCCTCGCACGTTTCCGACAGTGCCTTAGCCGCCTTCGACCACCATGCCGTGACACCACACGGCACGTCGCAGCCGCCCGCCGCATCCGTACCGAGGCGCACTTTGCGTATCGCTGCGCCGCCCTGCCGGTCGTAAGAACCGGGTCCCGGGAGCCACGCGGTCCGATAGTCGCCCCCGGGACCAAACACACACAGCGGCAGCGCGTCGGCAGCGTTCGCTTGATGCCAACGCGCCCTCCGCCTACCACGCTCGCTACGTTTTCGTAAACCCACAAGGGCCATCCTTGGCCTCCCGTTTGCATTTTGTTCGGCTAGAATATAACCAAACGAAATCCGAACGTCAAGCCTATTCTGCGATTTTTTTTGGATAAGTTCCATGACGCCCCATCATCCCATATAGCGTGGTCTGATCCCCGATTATCAAGATGTTGGGGGTATCGGGCGGGCCATTTCACGGCGCTTACGGAAACCGCATGCTCTAATGAGGCAATTTCTGCGCGAGCGGCCTGGCAGGCTGGGAGGCGGGATACGCGTCCGTCGAGTCCGACATGCTCGACCTGGTCCAGCCGAACTTGCTCGACGCGCCCAGGCCGGGAATAGACGCCGGCGCTTAGCCGCGAATCACCCACCGCAACATCTGGGCGAGATTCGCGCCCTTCCCCTGCATGAGAATGCCGACGCGGAAGATCCGGCCGGCCATGAACACGCACGCCGTCGTCGTCAACAACACGAGAACGACCCCGAGAACCGGCTGCCAAAGAGGGACACCCGGTGGCACTGCCTGCCTGACCAGCATCAACATCGGCGTTGCCGTGGGAATCAGCGAAACAACGACGGAGAGCGTCGCCGTCGGCTCTCGAATGACCAGAGTCCAAACGAACCACGGCGCGATCACGATGATCATCAGCGGCATGATGGTGCTCTGCGCCTCCTTCAGATCGCTCACGGCCGCACCGACCGCGACGAACATCGAGCCGAACAGAAGCACCGCCAGGCACAAGTACACGGCAAACCACCACACCAGACCCGCGGGAAAGAAAGCCCCGAATCCGCTCTTGTGCAACGCATACGAAGCGCCCCCGAGATAGATAACGGCGAGTGTCAACGAGACGCCCACCGTACCGAGCAGCTTCCCGCCCATCAGCTCGAACGGCGTGACCGATCCGAGCAACACCTCCGCGATCCGCTGCATCTTCTCCTCGAGCACGCTGTTCGTCAGCGGCGACGCACCGACCATCACCACCATGAACATGAGCATCATTAGCCCGAACGGAATCAAAAACGTCGCGATCTCGTTGGTCTCCTCGGCTTCGCTGATCTTCCCCGTCGTCTCATCCCGAGAGACCAGCCCGAGACTCGCAACCGGAACGCGGGCCGTCGCCCTGTGAACAACCTCGGGATCGAGGTCGGCCGCCGCCAGCCGCAGCTCATGGACCCGGTCGTTCACGACACCATAAACCCACCGCCGAAAATCGTCATACGCGGGAGAGTTCGAGTGATAGCGAACGCCGCTGTTCGCACCGTCCTCAGCCGGCTCGACCGCGCCCGACTCGATCACTACAAAGGCGAACAGCGGGTCTTCCTGACTGCGGACGCGCTCCGACAGCGTGAGCGTCTGTTCGGCAAGATCGCCCGGACCCGTCTCGACCCGCTCGATCAAGTACCTCGGCAGAACCTGTTTTCGTGCTTCCCCCTCGCCCCTGAAGATATCGGCGCTATTGCGTTCCGCCGCCGCCTCGGCAACCGCGTCATACACCAACCCCGTCTGATCGAGGACCGCGATCCGCTTGTCCTTGATGTCGACCCGGTCCTTCAAAAGCAGCTGAACGGCGATGCTCCCGCCCATCAGAATAGGCATGGCCAATACGGTGATGATGAACGCCTTGGTCTTGACCGCAGCCTGGTACTCGCGCACCGCGATGACGATCGTCTTACGCATACGCGCCCTCCCGCTCGCCCTCGACATCACCCGTCGCCCCCACGGACTCGTGAGGTTCGGGCCTGGCTATGCGAACGAAAATGTCATGCAGCGACGGCTTCGCGATCTCGAAGTGAGCCACGCGACCCCGCCCCATCAGTG
>JASFUW010000426.1:0-4858 GCA_050050135.1 Phycisphaerae bacterium | reverse complement strand
CAATTCGAGCATGTTCTTGTCATAGATCTTGCGCCGGTCCTGAATCTGAGTGAGCGCGTCATCGAGGCCAAGCCACGACGTCTGCTTGCGATCCTCAATGAGGGACAACTCGGGTTCTGCCTTCGGCACGGCAAAGTAGCCATGCGTCAGAAGCTGTTCGATCGTGTGTGGGGGTTTGTCAATTGAAGATGCGTCGTGGTCGCGTGAGAAATCGAAGACCTGGTAGCCAGCGTCCTTGTGGGGGTAAAGGACGCGAGCGGCTTCCAGTTGGGTACGCTGTGCATTCCCGAGCATTCCTTTGCCTCTTGCGGCAGACACCGGAAGCACACCGCAGCGGCCAACATACGAAGCACGATGCTTTGACTCCAGGCTGATTGTTCGAGTTTTTCCGGGGCTGGAGGCCGGCTCTATTGCGATTATCTGGGAGGGGAGCCCGGAGTAATACGTGATGCGGCAAGTACCTGAACAGACCGGAATCGCGCGAACGGTCCTCGTCTTCGGCGAAGGACCGACCGCGCAGGCAGCGATAAGCCAGGTAGTAGTCAGACTTGCCAGACGGAAGAGCCGCAAACGCTTTCTGGTCCGTGGGGACGTCCAGATCGACGATGAGATCGTCCGTCATCTCCAGGCCTCGGTGTTGCCGGTGGCAGACCGAATCTGTCGTTATCTTGGGTTGACTCAGCGGTCGTTTACAGTCTCGATCGTGGCGTTGGCGGTCGCCGAAGTCGGAGACGTTAAGCTCCGAGTCACCGGTCATTCCATGGACGTTCCCATTCTACTGGCCTTGCTGTCAGCCAGGCTGCGTTTGCCGCTGCGTCAAGACCTGCTCACGACCGGGGCACTTTCGACCGAAGCCGGCATCATCGTCCCGGTGCGCGGCATTCCAAGCAAGCTAGCCGCTGCTGCCGAACACACCGACATCAACCGCTTCGTATTACCATCTGTCGACGAAGATCGATCGCTGTGCGCTTTGAGCCCGCGTGCCAGGGAAGAGATCATCGGGGCCATCGCCCGTGCGAAGGATCAACTTGATGTCGTTGCAGTCCATGACGTAGCCGAGCTGGTGGAACGGACGTTCGACATGCGCGGGCGAATCGTCGGAGCCCTGCGGGGCGGATATTTGCGGCGGTCTTCGGCCATGGATGTGAACGACGACCCGACTGACCGAGCGGCGCTGCTCCTGGCGGAGGATCACGAGGGCTGTTTTTGGAAGACTCTTGAAGAACTACTGTTGAACCGGCGCGCATCGCATGCCAAGCAGCTTCTCGCCACGTGGGTTCGTTACCACATCGATCGGAGGACGTATCCGACGCGATTCGGCGAAAAGCTAAGCCAATTGTTGGCGTCGTTGCCTCCGACAACACGACGCTTGAGGACCCTGAAACGCCTTATCCCCGTCGAACAATGTGCCAAGCTGGCGCATGTGGCCGGCAAGCAAGATCTGGATGACCTCGAGCCTCTATTCCGAGCGGCAGCGCGGCGCGTGACACCGCGACCGACGACATCAGACGTTGAAGGTCGTACCGCCGCGCAACCGCGCTCAACCGACGTTGCGGAAGCGGTCTTGATTGCGATCAGTGCCGAGACGGTCGCGATCAACATAGGAATCCCGATTGACACGGCACGCGACAAGTTCAGGCTGGAGGACATCGTCGTCGAATCCAACGATGAGTTCCACGACATTTGCACGTCCTTCTACAGGCACCTATTGCGTCACGTTGGTGCCGAGGGTGCGCCGCTGGACGGCAACTGGGTAGAGTTAGGTGCCGTGGCGCTGATTGAGCGCGCCTTCGCCGGGAAAGGTGGAATCGAAGCGGCGAAGGCTGAAGCGCGGTGGGCCATTCGAGGCGGGATGGCCCTCGTGCTCAACGTGCTGACGCAGCAGTTTAAACATGAACAGCAGGCGGCCTACGTTGACCGTATGTTGCAGGAATCGATCGGGCCGCTGAACTGGAAAGGGCGCGTTTCGTTCATTAGTGCACTCCTGGAGCGTCTCGGGCCCATGCTGCCTCCGGAAGTTCGCCGAGCACCGCCGGAACGATTCGCGGGCCACGACCAAGAGCTCGCCCAGGCATACGCACGGTCGTTCGATCAGTTGGACACCATACTTCGAAGGCTATAGATGGGAGGAAAACGATGGTCTCTTTGGCTGCCCTACATGAGGAAATAGATGAGCTGACAATAGCACGACGCATCGGCATCCCGCACAACGAAGCGAGGAGGCTCTACAGGCTGCCCACCAGCACGGTGGCTTCGTTCGACGAGTTCTCACGGATCATTGGTGATTACTACAATCACCACCACACCACATGCGAGTGTCCAGGTGGTCGGTCATCAGCTGGAGATGCGCGAAGTCGAGCCAAGGAAATCCTCGAGCGCGAATACCGACGCCGGCATGGTGATCTGATCACGGCGTTCAACGAGGCCCATGAGGGTACAAGAGAGGGGCTCGGCGGTGTCCTCAACACAATCGCGGAGAATCTAAAGGGCGAGGCGGTACAGCGGTATTTGCGAGATGTTTTCGACCGACACATAACGCCCAACCGGTGGGAGGATAAGGTGGAGATAATCCGCCTGGTGCTGCAACAGTACGCTCCTATCCTGTCGCGCTCGATTCGCCTGGATCAGCCGGAACGCTATGCCGCCAATTACATCGAGTTGATACAGGGCATGGTTCAAGGTCTGCAAAACGCGTCTGCGGCCTTTCGGCGCATGTAGGATGCGGATCATGGCCGGTAAACTACACAGGCTGCTGGACGCAATCGATCCGAGTCGGACGCTGGACGATGCCGCGGCACGCGTGAACGAGGCGTGCAACTCCTTCGAGCACCCGGGTGCCGTGCTGAAAGACTGGCAGAGTTACAAGGACTGCGTGGCGCGATTTCATCGCCATGTAGAGACCGTCGTCCTTTGCCGAGGCACGCCGATCGATCTCGACCTCGAGTTCTACTGGGGACGATGTGTCGGACTCCTGAAGCACGAATATGGACCGAGCGGTCCGAAGGCCGCGTTCGAGCTGGTCCGCAACGGCGTGGAGGGCGGCCTTCCGCGGGTCCTTCGCGACATCGGACGACGACTCGCCGAATTCTACGCTGAGAACGAAATCCGTGCGCGAGTCGCCGATTTGCTGAACGGCCTGACCCCGGATGAGTGGATTGCAGCCACCGATGAGTACTTGGCACGGTATCGTGACCTTCTGCCGCGCGATCTGACGGAGGGTTCGGCCCTGCGCATTAGGGCGGATTTTCGCAAGGTGCTTGAGCAACATCCCCGGATGATCCAACGGCTGTCGCGCGTGTTTGAGAGATGAGTCCGGTTGCCGGTTCTTGTCCTCGGTTGAAACGACACGCCTCTCCCATCCGCTTTCAGATTGAGGCTTGTTTGAGGCCGAGGAGTCCAGATGTCCATTGAACACGCCCTTATAGCCCAACCTCGCGCCGAAGTGCTCGCTGTAAGCCAGCGGCAACTCTATGAAGCAGAGCTAGAGAAGGGCAGGCTACCGCAGTTGGCCAACCAGCCGGTTGCCATGGAGCCGCCGTTCACTCGCATTGGGCTGCGCGTTCCTGACAGTTCCGTGACCGACAGGAACATGGCCGAGACCTCGGCAGTGATCCCTGACCACGAGCTTGTGCGCCTGAGGATTTGGATTTCGCCCGAGCAGTCGTGCAAGTGGCATCTTCTGGAGGGATTCCTCAAGCAGACGCGGCGGGCCATGCACCGTATCAGCTTCGAGCTGGCTGGCAATCGCGAGGGCATCGAGCTCTCACTGACGTGTCACAAACTGGATCTACCGATTGTCTCGATCGCCTTTCGCAGCCAACTTGAGTATTGCAAGCTGACAGTTCAGCGCAACCCCATCCTGCGCTCAGTGCCGGTCGCCGCGTGGGACAGTGTGGCTTTTGAAGATCTTTGGCCGCCGTCGCAGTACTCGCACCTTCTCACGAGGTTGGACGAGCTGAGGTATTCACCGCTCTCCTCCGTCATCACCGCGATGGCCGATCTGCGGCCACCGGCACTCGGCCTCTATCAGGTGTTATTCCAGCCGGTAGCACCCACGCACGATTGGCATTCAAATGTCGAGGCGCTCGTGAACCTCGAGTTTCGACTCAAGGCGTTGGCCGGCTCACTACCGCTGCAACGTTATCCGATGCAAGAACCCGGAAACGAGCTACGCGGCATGGCGATGGATACCGAGATGAAGGCGCATCCGGACAAGCCCTTCTTCGTGGCGGCGCTCCGCGTGGCGATTGCGCGCGGCGGCACGCGGGCACCCATTGCACTTCGGGCTTTGTCGACGTTCAGCAGTTTGATTCAACATGGCGGATACTCATGGTCAATACTGACCCAGGAGGCCTACAAAAACTGCGTATCGCCAAACCGGTTCGCCGAGATGTTCTTGCAAGGGCATGTGTACCACCCTGGCTTCCTACTCAATTCTTGGGAGCTGTGCAGCCTGGTGCATCTTCCACCAGCAGATCAAATCGAGCGACGAAATGCACCAATCAAGCTTCTTGAACCGCTACAACCTGAATCATCGCTGAACAAAGGAACGTTCATCGGTTTGCGCAGTGATGTAGGTCGGGACCGGGCGGTTTGCCTTTCCAACAGGATGCGGATGGAGCATACACACATGATCGGCGCTACCGGAACGGGCAAATCCACCGTGATGCTACATATGATCCTCAACGACATCCGGCGAGGGGACGGCGTCGCGCTCTTGGACCCGCATGGCCAGTTGGTCGAAGATCTGTTGCCCCGTATTCCTGCGGCGCATCATGAGCGAATAATCTACATTAACTTGGGCGACAAAGACTGGGTACCGTTATGGAATCCCGTGCGATCCGTTGCCGGGCAGGAC
>JASFUW010000425.1:0-4864 GCA_050050135.1 Phycisphaerae bacterium | reverse complement strand
CTTCGATGGCGATGCGCATGTCGGTCAGCATCTCGGCGACGGCGGGGAGACGCTCGATCGAAGCACCGAACTGCTTGCGGGTGTGGGCGTAGTTTCGGGCGACGCGGAAAGCGGCTTCGGCGATACCCAACGACTGGGCGGCGATGCCCAGGCGGGCGCCGTTCATGAGGCTCATGACGTAACGGATCAACCCGAGCTGCCGCTCACCGATGAGCTTCGCGGGGACGTCGTCGTACACCAGTTCGCAGGTCGGCGAACCGTGAATGCCCAGCTTGTCCTCCAGGCGGCGGACTTTTAGACGCGGGCCGCGCTCGACGAGGTAGAGACTCAGCCCGCGACCGTCCTTGATGTCGGGTTCGCTGCGGGCGAGTGTCAGGATTACGTCACCACAGCCGTTGGTGATAAAACGCTTGACACCGGTCAGCCGCCATTGACGGTCCTCGTCCTGCCAGGCTCGGAGCGAGACGGCTTGCAGATCGCTTCCGGCGTCGGGCTCGGTCAGGGCCATCGCGCCGGTCAGCGCGCCGTCGGCGAAGCGAGGCAAGTATTCGTGCTTGATCGGTTCGTCGGCGAAGGCGTTGATCGTTTCGGCGATGCCCTGCAAGCCGAACAGGTTCATGAGCGACGCATCGGCGCGGCTGATGATCTCGATGGCCATCGTATACACGAGCGTCGGGCAGTTCAGCCCGCCGTATGGGCGGGGGAGGGTCATGCCCATCAGGTCCGCCTGGCCCAGCGTTCGCAGGTTTTCGTGCACGCCGGGACTCAGCGTCACGACGCCGTCATCGTCCAGGGCGTGGTGTTCGAGGTCGACGTGCTCCGCCCGCGGGGCGATACTGTTCGCGGCTACGTCACCGGCGATGGTCAAGATGCGGCGATAGTTGTCGACGGCGTCGTCGGCATCGGTCGGCGCATAGTCCTGATCATCCGTCTCGGACCTTTCGAATCCGTCCTCCTGCACGCTGGCGACCTCGCGCAGGTCGAGGTGCTCGAAGAGAAACCGGATGTCCTCGTTGTCCTCGAAGAAGTTCGCCATGTTCGCTACGCCGGTGGCCGCGGTTCCCGCCAAGCGGGGACGCCACCCCTATTGCTTGCTCCTGATCGCCTTGATCATCATGGGTATCACCTTGTGTAGGTCGCCGATGATGCCGTAATGGGCGACCGACAGGATGGGGGCATCCTGATCGGTGTTGATCGCGATGATCTTGGCGGACTCTTCCATGCCCGCGCGATGCTGGACCGCCCCGCTGATTCCGCACGCGATATAAAGTGCCGGTCGGACGGTTGTCCCCGTTTGTCCGACCTGATGATCTTTGCTGACAAATCCGCCGTCGACGGCAGCCCGGGAGGCGCCGACCGCGCCGCCGACCGCACCCGCGAGGTCGTGAATGAGCTGGAACGCCTGTTTGCTTCCGACGCCCCCACCGCCGGCGACGATGGTGCGTGCCCCTTTGAGATTTACCTTCCGCGCCTCTCGATGCCGTTCGATCAACCGGACAGCCAGGTCGAAGTCCGTAAACTCGACCTGTTCCTCGATGATCTCGCCGCTTCGCCTGGGATCGCCCTCCTCGAGGCACATGACGCCCTCGCGGACGGTTGCCATCTGAGGCCAACGCTCATGGTTGATGATGGTGGCGATGATGTTGCCACCGAACGCCGGGCGAATCTGGAGCAGCAGGTTCTTGTGAACCTGTTTCGTTTTGGCGTCGGTGTGGTCGTCGATGGCGAGGTCGGTGCAGTCGGCGGTCAGACCGGCTTTCATCTCGGAGGCGATTCGCGGCGCGAGGTCTCGGCCGAGGGGCGTCGCTCCGTAAAGCACGATCTGCGGTCTGTGCTTCTCGATCAGCCGGCACATTACACGGGCGTAGGGCATGGTGCGGTAGTGCTCGAGCCGCATGTCGTGGACGCAGTAGACTTTGTCTGCACCGAGGGCGATCAGTCGGTAGGAGAGCTCGCGCACGTTCCAGCCGGGCAGGACGGCCCCCATCGGGACGCCGAGCCGTGCCGCAAGCTCCCGCGCTTTGCCGCAGAGCTCGAGCGACACGTCGTTGAGCGTGCCGTCCTCCTGCTCGGCAAAGACCCAGACCTCGCCTTGTCGGTTCGGTTCGATCATCAGCGCCTGTCAATCACGCAAGTCCGCTTACTTTCGATCCTGCCGTTTCACGTTGCCGATCCCGGCGGGCCGGGATCGCGACGGTTCGACGTTTTTGCGATTACCCGAGCGTGTGGTCCACGATCAACTCGTGGATCATCTCGCGCACGCCTTCCTCCGTGGGCGGAACCTCTTTGTACCCTTCCTTGGCCAACACGATGGATTGGACGCGGTGGACCTTCGTGGGTGAGCCGGAGAGGCCGCACCACTTCAGGTCGGCTTCGATGAGGTCAAGGTCCCACTGTTCGATGAGCAGCCCGCGCATCTTCAAGGTTTCGATCCGGCGGGCCTGCTCCGCTTCGCGTTCATCGTCATCCGCGTCGGGCATCGCGCGTTCGACGTCGCGGGCGACTTCGGGGATGGTGCGTGCGCGCTTGAAGCGCATCATCTTTCGAGCGGCGGCCGGTCGCGGTTCGTTGGCGGTGTCAAGCACTGTCAGCAGAACCGGCAAACGGGCCTCGATCACCTCCCAGCCGTTCCCCACGTTTCGGCGGGCGCGGACGGTTCGGTCCGAGAGCTCGACGATCCGTTCGAAATAGGTGATCTGGGCGAACCCGAGCTTCTCGGCGAGCTGGGGACCGACCTGGGCGGTGTCGCCGTCGATGGCTTGCCGGCCGCAGAACACGAAGTCATGCCTGCCGATCTTCTCGACCGCACGGCTGAGGATGTAGCTGGTAGCGAGCGTATCGCTTGCGGCCGCACGGCGGTCGTTGACGATGATCGCGCGATCCGCGCCGCGATAGAGGCACTCCCGCAGGACGTCGACGGCTCCCAACGGCCCCATCGTGAGGGCGGTGACCGAGCCGCCGCGGTGGTCGCGGATGGCGAGGGCGGCTTCCAGGGCGTGCAGATCGTCCGGGTTGAAGACGGCGGGGAGCGCGGCGCGGTTTACCGTTCCATCGGCTTTCATCGCGTCGCCGGTGATCCGAGCCGTATCGGGGACCTGTTTGACGCAGACAACGCAGTCGTAGGCCAACAGTGCTCTCCCAAGTTCCTCGAACGCGAGACCGCTCCGGAGCCTCCAGCCCGCGTGGACGTTAACGGACACACCGACTCTCGTCAAGCAACTTGAGCGATGCCTCCGGGCTTACTACACTGACGGTCGGCGTGGGGCACGAACCGGGTTACGCACGCCCCTGCCGCGCCAGATGGGATAGAGTCATGCAAACGCTTTTCGGTACGCTGCTCCAACCAAGATCGACGGAGGTCTGCGAGGTGACGCCGCAGACGGTCGTCCGGATCGACAAAGACGGCAAGATCGCCGCGGTCGGGACGGACCAGACCAAGGGGGGGGATGTCATCGGCGACAGAGACACGTGGATCTTGCCCGGTTTCATCGACGCCCATCTCCACTTGCCGCAGTGGGACCGCAGAGGAATCGACGGGTTGTCGTTGTTCGATTGGCTCGAGCGCGTGGTCTACCCGGCAGAGGTGCGGTTGAAGGACCCGGCCGTCGCGGAAAGGCTGGCCGACGATTTCGTGACCGGCATGATCGCCAACGGAACCACCACCGTGGCGGCGTTCGGCAGCCCCTTTGCGAAGGCGGTCGACCGGACTTTCAGCGTGCTTGAGCGCCGGGGATACCGCGCGATCTACGGGATGATCCTCAACGACGTGAGCACGCCGGGCGAGCTCTGCACCGGTACCGAGAAGGCGCTCGAGGATTCGCGCGACCTGGCGGCCAAGTGGCACGGGGGCAACGACGGACTCCTGCAATACGCTTTCAGTCCGCGCATGGCGACCTGCTGCAGTGAGAAGCTGATGCGCGGGGTCAGCGCGCTGGCGGAGATGCTCGACTGCCGCATCCAGACGCACATTGCGGAGTCGACCACGGAAGTCTCGGCGGTCCGCGAGCGTTTTCCCGACCAGCTTGATGACGTGGACGTGTTCGCCGACATGGGACTGCTGACGTCGCGGACGTTACTGGGGCACGGCGTTTGTCTGACGGAGCCGCAACGTCACCAGGTGGCTGAGTCGCGCACGTCGGTCGTTCATTGTCCAACGGCGAACCTGTTCTTGGAAAGCGGTCTGATGGACTACGTCGCTCACCGACGAGCCGGGATTCCGATCGCCCTGGGAAGCAGCATCGCCGCGGGGTTCGAGCCGTTCATGCCGCAAGTGGCGATCGCGTGTCTGCAGACCGCCAAAGCATTGAAGATCCACGCGATACCGCGCGGGTCGTATCCGGTACCGGCGCCGGCGGAGGCGTGGTGGTTGTTGACCCGCGGGGCCGCGGAGGCGGTGAAGCTGGGCGAGCGCATCGGCACGATCGAGCCGGGGTTCGACGCGGACTGCCTGGTCGTTCGACCGGAATCGTGGGTCGCCGAGCTGCCGCCGGATCAGCAGGTTTCCGCCCTGCTCTACACGCTGCGTCCCGAGCAGATCGAGCACGTGTTTATCGCCGGTCAGCGCGTCGGGCCATCTTGACCGCATCGCATCCTATGAGGGCGTTGAAAAAGGGTACGGGCACCGCGCCGGCAGCCACTCACGACACCGTCGCCGGGTCGGTGCTCGGAGGCGGTCCCCTTTTTCAACGGACCGCAATGGCCCGGTGTCTGTTCGTCAGTGGTTGACCAAGACGCCGCCGCGCCGACACTGTTCCTAGCGGTAGAGTCGCGGCACCAGGGAGGACCGTCATGGAAGTTCTCGAAGCCATCAAGACACGTCGGAGCGTTCGTGCGTATTCCACGAGACCTATTCCCGATGAGGTGA
>JASFUW010000424.1:0-4886 GCA_050050135.1 Phycisphaerae bacterium | reverse complement strand
GTCGCAGACGAAGGCCTTGCCGGTCTTGATGAGCTGCACGGCGTATTCGTACATCTGCCCGAAGAAGTCCGACCCGAAGAGCAGGCGATCCTCCCAGTCGAACCCGAGCCAGCGGACGTCCGCCTGAATCGACCGGACGTATTCCTCTTCTTCCTTGATGGGGTTGGTGTCGTCGAAGCGCAGGTTGCACTTCCCGCCGTATTGCTTGGCCAGCCCGAAGTTCAGGCAGATCGATTTCGCATGCCCGATGTGCAGATACCCGTTCGGTTCCGGCGGAAACCGAGTATGCACCCGCCCGCCCCATTTGTTCGTCCTCAGGTCCTCTTCAATGATTTCCTGAATAAAACTCAAAGATCGCTTTTCGGCATCACCTGGCATTGTTGCGGTGTCCTCGACAGCAGACTCCCCTCGTACCCATCGTTCAACTTGCGGCCGGCTCTTAGCCTGGTATCCTCCCTGCCGCCTACGCTGCGGGGACGGAACACCCAAGTTCGCGTCGAAAGTCTACGCGAGGCGCTCCCGGAGCGTCAACGGAGTCGGGACCGGCGTGGACTTCGAGTTGGGCTGGGACGCACCGGGGAGGAGACACGATGAGCAATCGTTTGCGCGAATTTCGGGAATTCCGGGAGAAAATGAACGAGCGGGTTTTGGCGCAGAAGAACCGGTCCATCAATCGGTTCTTCACGCTGGACACGCAGGCTTACCAGGAGGGGACACTCGACGAGCTGACCAAGGAGCTCGCGGGGTTGTCCGCCTCGATGGTCTTACGGTGTGACGACTGCATATCGTACCACGTCATTCGCTGCAAGGAACTCGGTGCCACCGACGACCAGCTTTTCGAGATCTTCAACGTCGGTCTGATCGTTGGCGGCTCGATCGTGATCCCGCACCTACGGCGGGCGGTGGCACTGCTGGACGAACTCGGTGAAGCCGCAGAGTAGGCACGGTCGGGCCTTGCGGTCCGTCTGCCGGCGCACCGCTACGGCGGGTCCGAGTCGGGCATCGGGTGCCGCTCGCCTTGCGGGCAAGCATTGCAATTCCGCATTGCCGCGTTCCCGGCGCGCCGGGATCGCGGCTCGGACGATGCTATCGCAGTCGCGGCATGTCGCCTTTGTCGAGGCGGCGGAAGTAGTCCTTGGCGGCGCGCAGCACGACCGGTGACAGGATCAAGACAGCGGGCAGGTTGAACAAAACCATCAGCCCCGTCGTCGCGTCCGAAAAGTTGTAGACCGTATCGAATTTGTCCAGCACCATGCCGAGGAAAACGAAGCAGACGAACAGGAACTTGTAGTAGAGAATGCACCGAGACCCGAGAAGGTACTCGGCCCCCTTCTCTCCGTAGTAACTCCAGCTCAACATGGTGCTGAAACCGAAGAGGCAAACACCGAGCGTCACGATGTACTTGCCGAACCCGGTGATGACCGTATCGAAAGCGAAGCGGGTGACCTCGGCGCCGTCCATGTTCAAGTGGGCCTGTTGGCCTACCTTCACGGCCGCTCGTTTGTCTTCGGTCAGCTCCGACAGATCGAGCGAGATCGTCCGCATGATTGCCCAACCGCTACCTTCCCCGTCTTTCTCGATCCCGCTGATCGGTGCAGCTACGGTCTCGAGTTCCTTGCCCATCTCGCGAACGGTGTGGACCGCCAGCTTCCGCTCGTCTTCCGCGCCGGACTCCAACCGGTCGAGGTAGAGCGGCGCCATGCTCTCCGGAACATCGTGGCCGCAGAGCACCACGGCGGTGTCACCGTCGATCGAGGTGATGTTCCCGACCGCGGGCCGCTGCCATGTTCCTGTCATCAGGAGCACCATGGCGCTCATCGTACAGATGAGGATGGTGTCGACGAACGGTCCGATCCCGGCGACGACCCCCTCGCGGATGGGCTCGTCGGTCTTGGCGGCGGCGTGGGCCATCGCGGCTGATCCCTCGCCCGCCTCGTTCGAGAAGCAGGCCCGCTTGAGCCCCCAGGTGAATGCGATCCAGACGGTTACACCGGCGCACGCACCACTCTCGGCGACGGGGGTGAACGCGCACTTGAAGATCAAAAGCAGGTACGTCGGGATCTCCGAAGCATGAAGGACAATGACATAGAGTGCACCCAGCACGTACACGACGCACATGAATGGCACGAGCTTGGCAGCGACCCGGCCGATGCGCGTAATGCCGCCGATGATGACCAACGCCACGAGCGCCGATACCACGAATGCCGAGAAGAGGGTCGGGATGGAGAAATTCTTGTCGAGTTGGTCCGCTATATTCCAACCCTGAAACATGTTCCCACCGCCGAACGAGTTGAGCATGGTGGACACGGCGAACAGGACCGCGAGGATCTTGAACAGCATCCACATCGGGTTGCCACGTTTTCGGAGCGGTTCGACCAGAGCTTTCTGCATGTACCACATGGGCCCACCGCGGACCTCGCCGCGGGCCAGAGTCTTCGCCCCGGGTTCCGGCGGCTCCTCACCGGGGTAATCGAGCGTCCGGGCTTCGGCGTCAGCTTCCATCAGGGCGGGCGCGGAGGGATCGGGGACATCACGGACGTCGCGGAACATCAACGCCAGCGTACACTCCATGAACTTCAACGCCATCCCGAACAGGCCGACGACCCACATCCAAAAAACGGCACCGGGTCCACCGAGTGAGACCGCCACGGCCACGCCGGCGATGTTGCCCAGCCCGATCGTGGCCGACAGGGCTGCGCACAGGGCCTGAAAGTGGTTGATGTGTCCGGTATCCTCGGGGCGATCGTAGTGCCCGCGGATGCAGGCGTATCCGTGCGAAAGAATCCGCCACTGGATGAACTTTGAAGTGGCTGAAAAGACCAGCCCGCACCCCAGCAACAGAAAAAAGAGCGGGATGGACCAAACCCATCCCGACATGGCGCCCGTGATCTGCTGCAACTGTTCGGCGGTAGGCATATCATCTCCGATCAATCGTGCCCAAGACGGATCAACAGGGTTGTGAAGAATAGCGAGGGGTGGGCGATGAATCAACCGTTGCTCGTGAACCGCGATCGTGTAGAATTCAGCGTCAATGGTGCGGTTGGAACGATAAGGGCGGGCGGTTTCCCATGAGCACATCACCCGAGCTTGACTTGGCTAAGAAGGAGAAATGGAGCTCGAAACTCGGCGTGGTGTTGGCGGTCGCCGGCTCCGCCGTCGGGTTGGGGAACTTCCTGCGCTTCCCGGGTCAGGCTGTCAACAACGGCGGCGGGGCGTTCATGATCCCTTATATCCTCAGCTTCTTGCTGGTGGGAATTCCGATCGCCTGGTGTGAGTGGACCATGGGTAGGCTGGGCGGCCGATTCGGGCAAAACAGCGCCCCCGGTATCATGTTTGCGCTGTGGCGTCGGTGGCCGGCCAAGGCCGTCGGTGCCATGGCTCTGCTGATCCCCGTCGTCATCTACATGTACTACGTGCTGCTGGAGGCATGGTGCCTGGATTACTGCATCGAGTTCGCCCGCGGCGGATTCAAGTCGCTGTTCGCCCCGGTTGCAGCGACTGCAACCGATCACGCAAGCGTGGTAGAGGGTGTGGTGGCCGCCACCAATGACCACTGGCAGACCACCTTCGGGATGGCGGACCACGGGCTGTTGCTCCACGAGGGCGGGCGGACGATCTGGCTGCTGCTCACCTGTTTTTTGGTCAACTTTTTCATAATCTACCAGGGGGTCACGCGGGGCATCGAGGCGTTCTGCAAGTGGGCGATGCCTCTGCTGGTCCTGTGTGCGATCATCATCTTGCTCCGTGTATTGACCCTGCCGAACATCACGTCGGGGCTGGGTTTCATGTGGAATCCGCAGTGGGAGAAGCTGAAGGACCCCCAGGTGTGGTTGGCCGCATCGGGTCAGATCTTTTTCAGCCTTAGCGTGGGGTTCGGGCTCATCCTCTGTTATGCCAGCTATTTGCGCGGGAATGATGACGTCGTCTTGACATCGCTGAGCGCGTCAAGTGCCAACGAGTTCTGCGAGGTCATCCTGGCGGGTCTGATTGTTGTCCCGACCGCGTTTCTGTTTTTGGGCGCGGAGAACGCGACCAAAGGAACGTTCGGGCTGGGGTTCGTGACTATCCCGGCGATCATGAACTTCATGCCGTTTGGTCACTTCTTCGGGGCCATGTGGTTCGGTCTGTTGTTTCTGGCGGCGGTGACCAGTTCGTTGAGCATGTTGCAACCGGCCATCGCTTTTCTGGAAGATGCCTTCGGACTTCAGCGGCGGTCGAGCGTCGCTCTGCTCGGCATCATAACGGCCTGCGGGACGACGCTCACCATGTACTTCAGTCGGGGGTTGATCGCTCTGGATCATACCGACTTCTGGTGCAATCTACTGATGATCATCGCTGCGACTTCGCAGGTTTTGATCTTCGGGTGGGTGATCGGAGCGGAGCGCGGCGTTCGGGAGATGAACCGCGGGGCGGACTTCCGACTTCCGCGTATCGTGGCGGTGATGATCCGGTTCGTGACACCGGCGTTCCTTTTGGCGATCCTGGTTGCGTGGGCCTACGTCAATCTTCCCGGGTACCTGGAGGGCATGAACCCGGCGAAGCAGCGGATATCCGCGGAACGCTCGGTGTATGCAACGGCCATTACGGAGCGACTTGCCGATGAGGACCTGAGTGCCGATAGCTTGACACAAGAGATCACCGCCGTTCTCGGCCCGGAAGGGAAACCTATCAAAACGGGGTCGCTGCCGCCCTGGCTGCTCGAGCATCAGGCAGAAGCGGCAGGGGCCGGCGAGCGTGCCCGGGCCGATGCAAACATTGCCAGATTGGTCTTCATCGGAATCGTCGCCTTTTATGTCTTGCTGGTTGCTCTGAGTGACATCGCCTGCCGCAATCGGTTTCGCCGTATGATCGAGGAAGCCGAACGGTCAGGGGGCGGTTGGCAGGAG
>JASFUW010000423.1:0-4888 GCA_050050135.1 Phycisphaerae bacterium | reverse complement strand
CCCGATCCCGCCCACCAGCAGCGAGATGCCCGCGATGAAACCCAGCGTCAGTTGGTTGTTCCGTTTCTTCTTCTGCGCAAGCTGCAGCCGTGCGAGTGGCACTTTCACCTCGTAGTCCACATCCTGATGGCCGTGCTCGAAGATGCGTTTGATCATCTCCGAAACGGGAAGGACGAATTCCAGATCGTCTGCCGTCACATACAGCCCCGAGTACTGCATCTTGATGAACTCGCGCGAGCCCGCACCCAGCCGCCTCGTCGTCTCTCCGAATTGCTTGGCCGCCGTCGAGAACGGTACCAGGATCTCCCGATTCAGGTTCCTTTCCTCGACACCCCGCGCAGGCGCGCCCGCCGTCTGCACCTCCTCGAGAATTCCGACGACCGTAAACGGCACCGCACTCGGAAAACGCTCGGCCGACAGCGTCTCCCCGAGAGGGTCTTTGAACGGGAACAGCTCCCGCCGCACGTGCTCGCCGATCACGCATGTGTTCGTACCCTGGTTCATGTCTTCGCTGGTGATCCGCCGTCCCCGGGCGACGTTGACGTTCACCACCTCGAAAAACTCCGGCGTCGTCCCGACCACGCGGATCGCCGCCTGGTACTCACCATACCGTGCCTTGTACGACACCGTTTTCATCGGAACGACGTGCGCGATATGCGGCAGCGTCGCCTTGATGATCGTTACGTCGTCCCGCGTAATCCCGTACTCGACCAGGTTCGACGCATTCGACGACGTCTGCGTCGTCGTCGTCGGTTTCACGGAGTTGATGATGATGTTCCGCGTCCCGAGCAGTTGAATCATCCGCAGTTCGTCCGCCGACGCCCCCTCGCTGATCGACAGCATGCAGATCACCGCCGCCACACCGAAAATGATCCCCAGCGACGTCAACAACGACCGCAGCTTGTGCAGCCGCAGATTGTTCAGACCCAGCCGGAATGTCTCGACGCTCAGTAGTCTCACGGTCCTCATCCCTGCCCCGAACCCGCCATCATACTCGCTTACACGACCACGGCCAGACCACGGGCAACGCCAGGCACTCGGGGCGCGTCATTGACTCCTTGACGCACTGGACGAACCGCATGCCTTCCACTATCAACCCGCAATGGCTACATCCGAAACAGCGGACACGGAACAACTACTCGTCGGGACCGCGCCCCTCGTCAACGACCCGGCCGCCGTCCTCGCAACCCTCCTCGCCGTTCTCGCACTGATCTTCTGGCTCGCCGCGCATCCGACCTTCGGTCGGTTGTTCAAGGTTGTCCCCACGCTCGTATTCTGTTACTTCGTTCCGACAGCCTTGACCACCCTCGGCGTGCTCCCCGCCGAATCGCCTTTGTATACCTGGGTCAAAGCCTTCGTTTTGCCCGCGGCCCTCCTCCTCCTGATCATCTCGTTAGACCTCCCCGCCATCGTCCGACTCGGCCCCAAAGCCGTCATCATGCTGCTCGCCGGCACCGCAGGCGTCGTCATCGGCGGCCCGTTCGCCTTGTGGACCTGTCGGCACATCCTCACGGGGTCATGGAAACTCCCCCCCGACGCCTGGCAGGGAATGGCCGCGCTCTCCGGAAGCTGGATCGGAGGCGGCGCAAACTTCGTCGCCATCGGCGAGATCGCCAAAACCAGCGACGCCATGCTCGCCACCATGGTCATCCCCGACGTGGTCGTCGCCAACATCTGGATGGGCGTTCTGCTATACCTCTCCGCCCATCAACGCAGAATCGATAACTGGACCGGTGCGAACACCAGCGCGATCGACGATCTCAAACTCCGCATGAAGGCGTTTCAGGAACGCGTCAACCGCGTCGCCGCGATGCCCGAACTGATGATGATCCTGGCGCTCGGATTCGCCGGGAGCTGGTTGAGCTACCGGTTCGGACTCGAAATCGCCGGGCGCATCCGCGAATACGCCTACCTTTCCGACTCTGACGCGCTAAAGACACTCGCGAGGGGTTTCGGGCCGCCGACCTGGAAGTACATCATCGTCACGACGATCGGCATCGTTCTGTCGTTCACCCGCGCCCGCAATCTCGAAGGCGCCGGTGCCTCGAAGATCGGATCCGTCATGATCTACCTCCTCGTCGCCTGCATCGGTGCCTCCGCAAACTTCCGCCTCATCGTCGAGGCGCCCGGTTTCATCGTCGCCGGATTCATGTGGATGGCCGTCCACATCGTGATTCTACTCGCAGTGGGCAAACTCATCCGTGCACCCATCTTCTTCGTTGCGGTCGGCTCCCAATCCAACATCGGCGGCGCCGCCAGCGCCCCCGTCGTGGCGGCCGCGTTTCACCCTGCCCTCGCCCCCGTCGGCGCGCTACTCGCCGTCGCCGGTTACGTCCTGGGCACCTACGCCGGCCTTCTGTGCATGTACCTGCTCCAATCGGCCGCAGGACCACCCGTATGAACGCCGCGCGTCTCCTCAGTCCCGACAGGACGGGACAACCCTAGCCCACGGTGTGACCGTGGGAACGCGGTGCCAAAAAAATGGCATACCCCCGTAGGGCCGACACGAGGTTGACCCAGGGCGCAGCCCTCGTTCTTCTACACAACTCTGCCGGCATCCGACGAGCTTGCTCGGTTTTTGCCCCGACTGCGCCGCCCTGGAGCCTCACGAGTGCACCACTCTTGCGCTCCCCAAGTCCACCGCCCTTGAACCCCACGAATGCGCCGCCCTTGAGTCCCACGAGTGCACCGCCCTTGAACCCCCGAGCGCATCGCCCTTGAACGCCCCGAGCGCACCGTCCATAAGTGCGCCGCCCTCGAGCCTGAAAGGCTCACATAGCCGTGGGCAAGGTCGCCGCAGGCGACCGCCGCCCACGGAACCGTGCCGCCAGCCGACGAACCGACCCTGACAGGGTCGAAGAACCATCCCCAGAGTATCTACGACGCCTTCAGGATCGACCTGCCGTTGTGGCGAATCCTGACAGGCGGCGTCCCCTGGAGCACCGCAAGACCTGCCATCGACGTTGATCGAGCAGACCCTCAGCCCGCACGAATACGCGCTCGTCTCGCGGGCCCGAAATCGCACAGCCCAAATGTGTAGAAGGACAAGGGCATCGCCCTGGGGGAACCTCACATCCACGCACACGCCCTGCGTCATCCCTCCGTCCCGGAGCCTGTCCCCGCGCGCCGGGGTCCCTCAGTCGCTCAATCCCGAATCCCCAATCACCCTGTTCCCCGCTCCCCGATCCCTGTTCCCTTTCGCTCCGCGCGCTACCCGCGCAGCGATCCCCACCGATCACCCCTCACGTTATTGCCCGGGACGGGTGTGCACCGTGCACATTCGCAAGAAGAAAGAGAAAAAAGAAACCCGATTTTTTTTTGCGGAACGAAGCCAAAAACCGGCACTGGCGCTATCAAAAACGCGGTCCACCGTGGCTTCGTCACCGACGGGGCTCCATGTTTTTCAGCGTCCTCTCGCGCACCGCGCATCGCCCGCGCAGGACCGAGGAAGGACCGCCCATGCGCCACGGAGTCGGGACACCGACCATACAACTACCTGCCCACCGGCGTCTTTTTGCACCAAGTCTTCGACGCCTTAGCGCCTCGACCGGACCCCGCCGCGATCCGGATGGGTCAATCGTCATCACCGAGGCTTGGACGTTCGACCGTTTCGGTATAATGGTCTGTTTCGCCTCCAGGACGCGGAGGCTGGCCGGCTCCGGGTTGCTGGTTTCTGGACGGACGTATGACCAAAGACAAGCTTATCGTGGTGGCCCTCGGCGGGAACGCGATCTCGCGACCCCACGAAGAGGGCAACGTCGCTCAGCAGTTTGCCAACACCCGCGAAACATGCCGCGCTCTCGCAGACCTCGTGGACGACGGCAATCACCTGGTCATCACCCACGGCAACGGACCGCAGATCGGCAACTTCCTTCTCCGCAACGAAGCCGCGGGCGACGTCATCTACGCGCTACCGATGGAGGTCGCCGTTGCCCACGTTCAGGGCGGCATGGGCTTCATGATCGCCCAAAGCCTCACCAACGAGCTGAGCGTTCGCGGATACAATCGCGTGGTAACAGCCATTGTCACCACGATTCTCGTCGATCGCGCCGACCCCTCGTTCAAAGCGCCCACCAAACCCATCGGCCGTCCCGTCGCCGCCGACGAAGCCGAGCGCCTCGCCGAGCAGGAGGACTGGGACGTCAAGGAGGTGGCACCCGGCCAGTATCGCCGCGTCGTCCCCTCGCCGCCGCCTCTGAAGATTCTGGAGATCGACCACCTCCGTCGCGCGGTCCGCTCCGGCGACCTCTTGGTCGCCTGCGGCGGAGGGGGCATCCCCGTCTACCGCGACCCCGTCGCCGGTCTGTCCGGCGTTCGCGCCGTCATCGACAAAGACCTCGCAAGCTCGCTCCTCGCAGCCGAGCTCCACGCCGACATGATGTTGATTCTCACCAACGTCGACCGCGTCTGCATCAACCATCGCAAGCCCGACGAGCAGTCTGTCGACCGGATGACCCTGGACCAGGCACAGGAGTGGCTCGACGAGGGTCAATTCCCCCCCGGCTCGATGGGCCCGAAGATCCAAGGCGCCATCGACTTCTTGACCAACGCATCCGACACCGCCGCGGTTGTCATCGGCCCCCTCGACCGACCGCTCGACGCCATCGCCGGCAAGACCGGAACACACATTGTCAAAGCGTAGGACGCGGCTCGCCGCACCGTCAACGGAGACACGGCTGTGACACTAAGAACGGATAACCATCCCCGCGGAACGCACCGACCACGTGCGAGACGTCGTTCATGTCGACCCGCAGATCGGGCACCGACGGCGCCAAATCTGTCCGGGTCTTGCTCGGCGCCGTCTCGAGGTTGCGGAACTTGTCCACCACCGCCGCGATATCCAGGAAATCCACCCGAGCGTCGGGCCGCATGCACGACGCCACCGCGC
>JASFUW010000422.1:0-4913 GCA_050050135.1 Phycisphaerae bacterium | reverse complement strand
GGGCGCCGGTCCAAGTCAGGGGTCGGAGGTTGCGGGGGATTCGATCGCCCGCAACCTGTGCAGGCACATTCCTGAAGAGCATTAACTGATTGAAAGGCATCGCGCCGCGGGAGATCCGGAGCCTTCGCAAGTGCGAGGGCTGTCCGAACCAGCTACAGTTGACTCGGATGCGCCGTTCCGGTACAGGTCTTGCTTCTGCAAAATGGGCAGATTGACGAAAAGCCGCTGCTCGGCGGCCGGAGGGGGACTGTATAATATCCGCGGAGCCGGGTGTGACGCGGGTGCATGGCCCGCGATTCCGTCCGCCACAGGCGGGATTTCACACAAGCACGCCCAAGAAAGCGAGGAGTACGTATGGCTGTAGGAATCGTCGGATACGGCGCCCACCTGCCCAGACGGCGGATTCGGGTCGAAGAGATCGCCAAAGTCTGGGGTGCGGACGCCCCAAGCTACAAAAAGGGGCTGGAACTGGCCCAAAAATCGGTGCCCGCCCTGGATGAGGACACCATCACCCTTTCGGTCGAGGCGGCCAGGAACGCGATCAAACGGGCAGGGATCAACCCGAAAGACATCGGGGCCGTCTACGTCGGCAGCGAATCCCACCCCTACGCCGTGAAACCGTCCGGGGTAACCGTGGCGGAAGCGATCGGCGCGACGCCGGATTGCCACTGTGCGGACTTCGAGTTTGCGTGCAAGGCGGGGTCGGAGGGGATGTTCGTGGCGTACGGTCTGGTCAAGGCGGGGCTGATCAAGTACGGGCTGGGGATCGGGGGCGATACGTCGCAGGGTGCTCCCGGTGACGCGCTGGAGTACTCGGCTGCGGCCGGTTCGGCGGCGTTCATCATGGGGGCGGACGACGACAAGATGATCGCCACCATCGACGAGACATACTCGTTTATGAGCGATACGCCGGACTTCTGGCGTCGCGAGCATCAGTTCTATCCGGCCCACGGCGGTCGGTTCACGGGTGAGCCGGCGTATTTCAGAACGGTCCGGGGTGCGGTGAACGGAATCCTCGACAAGTCGGGCGCGTCGCCGAAGGACTTCAAATACGTCGTCTTCCATCAGCCCAACGGGAAGTTCCCGAAGCGGGCGGGCAAGCAACTCGGGTTCACCAACGAGCAGATCGAGGTGGGTCGGTTGGTGCCGACGCTGGGTAACACGTATTCGGGTGCGTCGCCGCTGGGTCTGACGGCGATTCTGGACGTGGCTGATCCGGGCGACAAGATTCTGATGTGTTCCTACGGGTCGGGCGCGGGGAGTGACGCGTTCATCTACACGGTTCAAGAGCGAGTCAAGGAGGTCAGAGACCTGGCACCGAGAACGCGTTGGCTCTTGGACGAGAATATCGAGTTCGTCGAGTACGGCGAGTATGCCAAGATGCGGCGCAAGATCCATCTGGCGGCCAAGTAGGAGGATATGCAGATGAGAGATGTAGCCGTAATCGGGGTCGGCATGCAGAAGTGGGGCGAACTGTGGGAGAAGTCGATCCGTGATATATTCGTCGAGTCGGCGCTGCTGGCGATGGACGACGGCGGTATCGACAAGCTGGACTCGATGTACGTCGGGTGCATGGCGCCGGGTCTTTTTTCGGGTCAGGAGCATCTCGGATCGGTGATGGCGGACTATCTGGGTCAGCCGGGTATTCCGGCGACGCGGGTCGAGTCGGCGTGCGCGTCGGGCGGGCTGGCGTTCCGGATGGCGTATATGGACGTCGCGAGCGGAATGAGTGACATCGTTCTGGCAGGCGGCGTCGAAAAGATGACCGACATCAGCGGCGGTGAAGCGACGTATGCCCTGGCGACGGCCGCGGACATGGAGTGGGAGGGGCTCAGCGGCGTGACCTTCCCCGGTCTATACGCGATGATGGCTGTTGCCCATATGAACAAGTATGGGACAACGCGTGAGCAGCTTGCGGCTGTTTCGGTCAAGAACCACCACAACGGGATGATGAACCCGCGGGCGCAATATCAGTCCGAGATCACGATCGAAGGCGTGATCAGTTCGGTGAAGGTCGCTGATCCGCTGAACATCCTGGATTGCTCGCCGATCACGGACGGTGCGGCGGCGGTGGTGCTCGTTCCGGCGGATCGGCTCAAGGAGTTCAAAAAGCCGGGCGTGAAGGTCGTCGGGACGGGGCACGCGACGGACACGATCGCGCTGCACGGCCGCGCGGACATGACCACGCTGGCGGCTGTCAACGCGGCCGCTGACCAAGCGTACAAGATGTCGGGCAAGGAGCCGAAGGACGTCGACTTCGCCGAGGTGCACGACTGCTTCAGCATCGCGGAGATTATCGTGTCGGAGAGCATCGGGTTCTTCGAGCGCGGCAAGGGCGGGCCTGCGGCGCTGGCGGGGGAGACGGGGCTCGAGGGTCGCAAGCCGATCAACCCCAGCGGCGGTCTGAAATCGAAGGGGCACCCGGTCGGTGCCACGGGGATTGCACAGATTGTCGAGATTACCGAGCAATTGCGGGGCGAAGCGGGCAAGCGGCAGCTCAAGAAGGCTCGGGTGGGTCTGGCACAGAACATGGGTGGCAGCGGCGGAAGCTCCGTCGTTCATATATTGGAGGCGATGTAAATGATACCTTCAAGCGCATGGCGAGCGTATCCGCAGACGTACCGTTTGGAGGCCGGCCGCTGCAAGAAATGCGAAAAGGTTTTCTTCCCGCCGAGACTGGTGTGCAGCAAGTGCCACGGTCGGGAGTTCGAGACGTTCAACATGAACTCGACGGGGAAGGTTCTGACGCACACGATCATCCGAACGCCGTCGGATGCCTTCTCCGGTGAGGCGCCGTTCGCGGTGGGTGTCGTCGAGCTGGACGGCGGGGGGCGCGTGACGACGCAGATCACCGACGTGTCGTTCGACGAGCTGAAGATCGGTCTTCCGGTGAAGCTGGAGTTCCGTCGGCAATACTGCGACGGGGAGGCGGGCGCGATCCACTACGGACACAAAGCGGTTCCGCTCAGGACATAACAGAAAAGTCCGAAGGGAATGGCGCGCTGTATCGCGTGCCGGCCGGTAGGGTCGGAGTGAAAGCAGCCCAGCCCCGGCGCGCCGGGACTGGGTGGCTGCGGATCGCTAAGGGATCCGAGTCCCGTAGGGACGATTGAACGAGCCGGCGCCCTCCATCCGTCCTTACAGGACTGAGTACACGGACCATCGCCAACTCCGCAGCGATGAATCGCTGGGCTAACTTCGGATGTCCCTCCGGGACAACGTTGCGCCTTACGCAAGGAGATGCGAATGTCGCATGGCACCGTACGCCTGACCCGCGACGGTGCGATTGCGCGGGTCACGCTCGCTCGTCCCGACATTCGCAACGCATTCAACGACCAGATGCTGGCCGACCTGCTCGAGGTTTTCCGGGCGCTCCGCGCGGATGACGGTGTGCGCGTGGTGGTGCTTACCGGCGAGGGGAAGGCATTCTGCGCGGGGGCCGACGTCCACTGGATGAAGCGGGTCGTCGAGTACACGTACAACGAGAGCTACGAGGATTCGCTGAACCTGGCGAACATGCTACGGGAGCTTTACACCTGTCCCAAGCCCGTCATCGGCCGCATCAATGGTCCCGCCATCGGTGGTGGGACCGGGCTCGTGGCGGTCTGCGATATCGCGATTGCATCGGAAGATGCGGTCTTCGCGTTCACGGAAACGAAGCTGGGTCTTACGCCGGCTGCGATATCGCCCTATCTTCTGAGACGGATGGGAGAGAAGAACCTGCGCGAGTACTTCCTGACGGGCGAGCGGTTCTCCGCGAACCAGGCCGCGGACATGGGGCTGGTGAACGAAGCCGTGCACGCCGATCAGCTTGATGAGAGCGTCGACGCGAAGGTTCAGGCGATCTTGACGGGCGGTCCGAACGCTCTGGCCGTCTCGAAGGAACTCTTGCGCGAGATCGGTGAACGTTCATTGGTGGAAAACGGACCATACACGGCCGAGGTGATCACCAAGCTGCGCATGGGTGACGAGGGGCAGGAAGGGATGAAGTCGTTTCTCGAAAAGCGCAAACCGCGCTGGGTCGCGGACGAGACCTGAGCGGCGGGCTTCCGCCGGCGCGGACGTCCGCGCAAGCTGAAGCATGCGGCTCGGGGGTGTTTCTGATCGATGTTCAAACGCATTCTGATTGCCAACCGCGGTGAGATCGCCCTTCGGGTCATCCGGGCGTGCAAGACGCTCGGTATCGAGAGCGTGGCTGTCTATTCCGAAGCGGACGCGACGTCACCACATCTCGAACAGGCTGACGTGAAGGTCTGTATCGGACCCGGGAAGAGCAGCGAGAGCTATTTGAACATGGAGGCCGTGATCCAGGCGGCGGATCAGCTCGGTTGCTGCGCGATTCACCCCGGGTACGGGTTTCTGGCCGAAAACGCGCTGTTCGCCGAGCTCTGCACGCAAGCCAAGATGACGTTCATCGGTCCGCCTGCGGCTGCGATTCGGGCGATGGGTGACAAGGCGACGGCACGGGAGACCATGCGAGAGGCGGGGCTGCCCGTGATACCCGGGTCGCGGGGGACGCTGCCGAATAAGGACGAAGGGCTGAAGCTGGCCAAGGAGATCGGGTTTCCGGTTTTGCTGAAAGCGACAGCGGGCGGCGGCGGGAAAGGCATGAGACGGGTGGACGCCGCGAAGGAGTTCGATCAGAGGTTCATGGAAGCGTCGATCGAGGCGGAGAAGGCGTTCAGCAATCCGGGTCTCTATATGGAGAAGTACATCGTCGACGGCCGGCACATCGAGTTCCAGGTCATGGCGGATGCGTTCGGGAACGTGGTGCACCTGGGGGAGCGCGAGTGCTCGGCCCAGCGGCGACATCAGAAACTGGTCGAGGAGTCGCCGTCGCCGGTGATGGACGCCGAGACACGAAACGAGCTGGGCGAGAAGCTCCGCCACGCGATGCGGGTGATCGGTTATCG